>NZ_PISE01000004.1 GCF_002835805.1 Niallia nealsonii
ACAAATGGCAAAACGAAACTTTTCAGTTTCTCGTATAGCAAAGCAGTTTAAAATATCCAGAACAACCGTTTATAAATATTTAGATATGACTTTTGACGAAGCACAGCAATCATTTGGAGAAGGAATGAAGAAAACAAAGAAACTAGACCAATACCTTGATTGGATTCTAGCTTGGCTAGAAGAATATCCGCATTTAAGTGCAGCTCAAATTAAGGACTGGTTATTAGAGAAATTTCCCCACCTACAGGTTGGAGATAGTACAGTTCGGTTATATATTCAAGAAGTACGGGAGAAGTATCAAATTGCAAAGACCGTAAAGGTCAGACACTATGAGGCAATTCCTCAGCAGCCAATGGGTAAACAATTACAGGTAGATTGGGGAGGAACAAAACAAAAAACAGTAGAGAAAAAAGAAGTAAAGCTTTACTTTATTGCATTTGTCTTAGCTCATTCCCGTTATAAATATATGGAGTGGCAGGATCGACCTTTTACTACACAGGATGCCATTCGATGTCATGAAAATGCCTTTCGTCATTATGGAGGAAAAACAGAAGAAATTGTATATGATCAAGACCATTTATTAACGGTAAGTGAAAATGCAGGAGAAATTATTTTAACAGCAGCATTTCAAGCGTACGTCAAAGAGAGGAAATTTCGTATACATTTGTGCAGGAAAGCAGATCCAGAATCAAAGGGTATGATAGAAAATGTCGTCAAATATATTAAAGGGAATTTTGCGGATAGTCGTATCTTTAAAGATATTGAGGATTGGAATGAACGTGCCAATCAATGGCTAGTTCGTACAGGTAATCATAATGTACATCACACAATAAAAAAGAGACCAGATGAAGTGTTTCTCCTCGAAAAGCAACACCTACATCCAGTCTCTCCCCTACTTTCAAAAGAAAGTACCATTGGGTCAAGTATATCAAGAAATGTGAACAAGGACAATACTATAAGATTTGAGTCTAATAGATACTCAGTACCTATCGGTACGTATAAAGTAAATGGAGATAATAAGGTATTTATACAAATAACTGGACTACATCAAGATACGTTAATAATTAGAAATAGTAAGAATGATGAAATCCTTGCTAAGCATGTGGTTAGCAAAGAAAAAGGGATACTTGTCAAAAATAGAAGTCATAGTAGAGATCGTTCCAAGGGAGTAGAAGTTTTAAAAAGCAGCATAGTGGCGGCATTTGAAAATGAGGAAAACGCAAATGAGTACATAGATGAGGTACTTAATAGATATCCACGTTATCGACGAGATCAATTAGAAATTTTCCGTTCCATGGCACAGAATGAACCAAACTGTTAAAGAACTACAATCTCAATTCAAGCAATTACGCTTAGTAGAAACAGCGGAGGAGCTTCCTAGGCTCCTTCGAGAAGCAGAGCAAGTATCGTGGACTTATCTAGAACTTCTTGAAGCAATCACTCATTTTGAGTTGAATAAAAGAGAAGAAAAAAGTATAGAAAGACGGATGAAGTGGGCTAAATTTCCTTATCACAAGACTTTAATGGAATTTCAAGTAAAAGAACAAAATGCATTAAGTGAGCGTCAACTCACACAACTCCAAGAGTTGAATTGGTTGGAGCAACAATATAATTTAATTTTATTAGGACCACCAGGAGTAGGAAAAACTCATTTATCTGTAGGATTAGGCATAGAAGCTATTCAGAAGGGATTTCAAGTGTACTTTGTGACGATGGGGGAATTACTTCATTTATTAAAAACACAAGAATTTACACACAAATCACAAGTGCAAATCAAGCGACTTCAAGCTTCAGACTTAGTTATTATTGATGATTTAATGTATATGGCCATGGATCAACGGGAAGCAAATCTATTTTTTCAAGTAATTAATCATTTATATGAGCGAAGCTCTATCATATTAACATCTAATAAGTCCCCAGAAGAATGGGGAGAATTAATGGGTGATGAAGGAATAACAACAGCAATTTTGGATCGTTTATTGCATCGGGTAGAGGTAGTTTCTATGAACGGAGATAGCTATCGGATGAAAAATAGACAAAATTTATTCTAAGCAAAAGTGTCCAAACCAAATTAGCAAAAACTGTTCAATTTCACTTGACGGTTACAAAAGCCTGAGTCAGATAAAAACCCTGACTCAGGCTTTTTACATTCCCATAAAAAAATCAATCTCATTGTTAATAAACAAAAACTGTAGATAATAGTTAAGCTTTTTTAAAGAATCGTTTATTAACTATTGGTCGAGTTGATTATAAGATGTAATCAGTAAGAAACAAGAAGTAACATTAAAATGAAAGCGTTTTTAAGAAAGTGCTCGTTAAACAGAATAGGGGGAATTTTAGTTGAAGAACTGGAAGAGGTCTTTAAAGGTAATGGTTTTAGGTGTTTTATGTTTAGCTTTATTTACTGGCTGTGGCAATATAACGGAAAGTTCAGGGGAGTCTGGGGGCAGTGGCAAAAAGGATGCTAAATATAAAATTGCAACGGTTGTTAAATTGAGCAATAGTGCATGGTTTGAAAGAATGGATGCTGGTGTAAAACGTTTTGCGGATGAAACAGGGGTAGATGCTTATCAAATTGGACCGCAAAAGGCAGATGCTGCTCTTCAGGTACAAATGATAGAGGACTTAATTGCACAGAATGTTGATGCGATTGTGGTTGTTCCATTTTCTCCAGAAGCATTGGAGCCTGTGCTGAAGAAAGCGAGAGATAAGGGGATTGTGGTAATCAGCCATGAAGCTTCTAATTTAAAGAATATTGATTATGATATTGAGGCATTTGACAATAGTGCGTATGGTGCTCACTTGATGGATAAATTAGGGGAGTTGACAAAAGGGGAAGGGGAATATGCGACGTTTGTAGGCAATTTAACAACAAAAACGCATAATGAATGGATTGATGCTGCGGTTAAGCTACAAAAAGATAAATATCCAAAAATGGAGCTTGTTGCAGATCGTTTAGAATCAAATGATGATCAAAAAACAGCATATGACAATACGAGAGAGCTGTTGAAAAAGAATCCAAATTTAAAAGGTATTCAAGGAAGTGGAATGCCTGATGCTGCAGGTGCTGCGCTTGCGGTAGAGGAAATGGGGTTAACAGGAAAAGTGAAAATTGTTGGAACTAGTCTTGTTTCTGTAGCTGGAAAATACTTAGAAAGCGGTTCTTTGGATATGATTTCATTCTGGGATCCTGCTGATGCTGGATATGCTGCGAATAAATTAGCTTATAAGATTTTAGAAGGCAAAGAGAAAGAGTTAAAAGATGGATTTGATGCAGGTGCTCCAGGTTACGACAACCTTAAATTAGACGGAAAAACATTTTATGGAGAAGCATGGATTGATGTAACAAAAGAAAATATGGATGATTATGATTTTTAAGAAATAGATGGATAGAGAGTGATTCTACAAGCAAAAAAGACTTTATCAAAGCTAATGGTTGATTTTGTCAGTATCTTGATTGAAGTGGAGGGTGTGAGACTCCTGCGGGAAAAACGAGACAGACGAGACCCTACAGGAGCAAAGCGACGAAGCGGCTCGGCGCTCGTCCGCGGAAAGCGAACACCTGGAACGAAAATCAAAAGCTTAGAATCACTCTCTTCCTAAATTTGGCTGTGGAATAAGAAAGGGGGATCACCAATTGAAGAAACCGCTTATTAAGATAACAAACCTTAGCAAGTCATTTTCCGGTGTAAAAGCATTGCAGCAGGTAAGTATCACGATTAATGAAGGGGAAGTCCGATGTTTAGCAGGGGAAAATGGCTGTGGAAAATCAACCTTAATTAAAATGATTTCTGGATTTTATCAACCAGATGAGGGCTCTATAGAGATAAATGGCAATAGCTATAAAAATCTCTCGCCAATGGATGCCATTAAAGAAGGAATTCAAGTAATCTATCAAGACTTTTCTATTTTTCCTAATTTGACGGTTGCAGAAAACATTGCCCTTAATGTACAGCTTGCTCAAAATAAACGAGTAATCAATTGGAAGTATGTCTACAAGGTTGCAGAAGAAGCGATTAATAAGGTAGGCATCAACATCGATTTATCAGCAAAGGTGGAAACTTTATCTGTTGCAGATAAACAGCTTGTAGCCATTTCAAGAGCAATCTTGCAAAATGCGAAATTGATTATTATGGATGAGCCAACAACGGCATTAACACAAAAAGAAGTGAAATCCTTATTTTCTATTATTAATGAATTGAAAAAAGAAGGCATCTCTATTCTATTTGTCAGCCATAAATTAGATGAAGTGTATGAGATTTGCGACAAAATAACAATCTTGCGAAATGGGAAAAATGTAAAGGATGGAGATATACAGGAGATTGAACGAAGAAAATTAGTAGAGTATATGACAGGAAGAGAGATAGAAGATAACTTCTACCAACCATCTATTCAAAAAGATAAAGCCTTATTAAAAGTGGACCGTTTAAGCAAAGAAAATGGCTTTAACGATATATCTTTTGAGCTGTATCCTGGAGAAATCATGGGCATTACAGGATTGCTTGGCTCTGGAAGAACAGAGCTTGCGAAGTCTTTGTTCGGTTTATTGCCGGTTGATTCTGGCAGCATATTTATTGAGGAGAAACAGGTGAAAATCAAAAACGTCCATGATGCGATTAAACATCAGATTGGATATGTTCCAGAAGATCGATTAACAGAAGGTTTGTTTTTATCCCAATCTATTGGCAAAAATATTGTGGTAAGTGTTATTGACCGTATTTTAAAGAAATCAAAATTAGTCGACAATAAAAAAATGAATCATGAAATGGATAAATGGATCACAGACCTAACGATTAAAACACCATCTCACAAACTCCCAGTGCAAGTGCTGTCTGGTGGAAATCAGCAAAGGGTGGTTCTGGCAAAATGGCTGGCAACGAATCCAAAAATTTTAATATTAAATGGTCCAACTGTTGGAGTCGATATTGGATCAAAAGCAGAAATTCATCGAATCATTAGAGAATTTGCGGGAAGAGGAGTAGGCGTTATTGTCATTTCGGATGATATTTCCGAAGTTATTCATAATTGTAACCGCATTCTTGTTATGAAAAAAGGAAAAATTGTCAATGAATTTCAAAATACGGCTATTACGGAACAAGAGCTTGGCCAGCAATTAAGCAGTTAAATGATAGGAAGATAGTATTATGAAGGATGTGAGAAGAGATGAAACAATTCATGAAATCCAATGAATTTTATGTGGCACTAACGTTAGTTGTTTTATCCGTTTTTATTGGCATGATGAATCCAGCCTTTTTTTCTGCCGGCAATATGATTGATTTGGTCAGAAGCAGCATTGTAACAGGAATTTTTGCGATTATTGCAATGATTGTGATTATATCAGGAGGAATTGATGTTTCTTTTACGGCAATTGCGGCATTTTCGATGTTTGCGACAACAAAAATATTAACACATTTTGACTATCAAGGTTCTATCTGGATTGCCTTTTTGCTAGCTGCAGTTATTGGACTTTTATTAGGACTAATTAATGCGTTTTTAATTTCCCGTTTTAAACTGCCAACCTTAATTGTAACCCTTGGAACAGCAAGCATGTTTATGGGCTTTCTATTAACTTTTGTAGGATATAAGGAAATTACCGATATTCCAAAAGGCATGGTTGAATTCTCCAAAATCGATTTGCTGAAGGTTACCTCTGATACTGGGGTAGTATACAGTCTCCCAATATCGATTCTCGTTTTGGTTGCCGTTGCGGCTATTGTTTGGTCTATCCTTAAGTTCACCATGCTAGGAAGATCTATTTATGCAATAGGCGGAGATCCGGTATCTGCTAAAAGAGCAGGCTTTAATATAGTGAAGATCCAATTCTTTATTTATAGTTTAGTAGGAGCTTTATCTGGAGTTGCTGGCGTTATTCATACTTCCTTAATGAGAAACAGTAATCCAATGGACTTTATGGGTGCTGAATTGCTAGTTATTGCAGCGGTTATCCTTGGAGGAACTAGAATTACAGGTGGCCATGGAACGGTATTAGGCACATTCTTAGGTGTATTTTTGGTGTTGATTATTAATAATAGTTTAATTTTACTTGGCATTCCTTCTTATTGGCAGCGTTTTATTGTTGGGTTGCTTATTTTAGTAGGAACTGGAATAACAGCCTATCAAGCAACAAGATCTACTAAGAAATTACAGAGCATTTCATAAGAAGAGGAGGGAATCTTATGCAAACGGTTAAAACGAAGGAAGCTCCGATAAAAAAAGATGCTTATTCCACGTCAAACTTTTCGATTAAAAGTTTGATGGCGAACGACGGCAACCTGACACGTTTAGTGATAATGATGATTGCAGTATTTGCCATTATGAGTTTTTTAAAGCCAGATCTATTTCCGACATTTGATAGTCTTGTTTCCATGGCATTCCAATTTCCAGAGTTCGGTATTCTAGCCATTGCCATGATGATTACGATGCTTACTGGTGGAATTGACTTATCGATTGTCGGCATTGCCAATTTATCCGCCATCATGTCAGGCGTTGCCATGGTGAAAGTGATTCCTAATGTAATAGGCAGTGGATCAGAGTTGATTACTATTTTATTAGCGGTTGTTATTGCGCTTATTGTTGGAACGTTATGCGGACTATTAAACGGTGTTGCGATCTCTGTGTTTGGCATTCCGCCGATTCTTACCACATTAGGCTCTATGCAATTATTTATGGGCTTAGGAATTGTCATTACCCAAGGGAAAGCCATTTATGGATTTCCGATGCTATTTACGGAGCTTGGGGCAGGTTCTCTTTTATATATCCCAATCCCACTTATTATTTTCATCCTGTTTATTGTCTTTTTCTCAATCTTGCTGAAAAAAACTTCTTATGGCATGAAGCTTTATATGATGGGGACAAATCCTGTAGCTTCTAAATATTCAGGTGTTAATAACCTAAAAATCACCATTCAAACTTATATGTATTCTGGTGCGCTTGCTGCATGTGCAGGATTATTGATCGCATCAAGAACAAACTCGGCAAATGCGGATTATGGAAGCAGTTATACATTGCAGGCATTGCTTGTGGCTGTACTCGGCGGGGTTAATCCTAATGGAGGGTTTGGCAGAATAGCTGGTGTTGTTGTCGCCATTCTTACTCTTCAATTTTTATCCACTGGTTTTAATATGTTGCATATAACTAATTTCTTTAAAGACTTTATCTGGGGAGCAGTTCTTATCATTGTGATGGTAACCAACTATATTAGCAGCCAAAGAAAAGAAAAAAGAGGTTAGGAAGTTAAGAGACTGATACTTTATCAGAAGGAAGGAGAAGGTCGAAATGGAGAAAAGAAAATATTCTATTGGCATCGATTATGGAACACAGTCTGGAAGAGTACTATTAGTGGATGTTAGAACAGGGGAAGAAATAGCTACATCTGTTACACCTTATAAACATGGCGTAATAGAAACCTATCTTCCAGAAACAAAGGTGAAGCTTGGACATGATTGGGCATTGCAGCATCCAGATGATTATGTGGATGTGCTGGTACAATCTGTTCCTGATGTGCTAAAAAAAGCAAATATACAGGCAGAAGATGTGATTGGAATCGGGATAGATTTCACTTCCTGTACGATTCTTCCAGTAAAAGGGGATGGAACACCGCTATGCAAACTTCCAGCATATAAGGAAAACCCTCATTCTTGGGTGAAGCTATGGAAGCACCATGCTGCACAGAAACAGGCAAATAAATTAAATGAAATTGCTGCCCAAAGAGAAGAGGTTTTCCTGCATCGTTACGGCGGGAAAATATCTTCAGAATGGATGATTCCAAAGATTATGCAGATTGTGGAAGAGTCGCCTGATATATATGATGCAGCAGATTTGATTATGGAAGCTGGGGATTGGGTTGTGATGCAGCTGACTGGAAAGGAAGCAAGAAGCAGCTGTTCTGCCGGATATAAAGCATTATGGAGCAAAGAAGATGGCTATCCAACTGAATCTTTTTTTAACGCGTTAGATCCTCGTTTAAAAAATGTAGTGGATCAAAAACTGACAAGACAGCTATATCCGATTGGCCATAAAGCAGGAGAGCTGACGGAAGAAATGGCTGCCTTAATAGGATTACAGCCACAAACAGCAGTCTCTGTCTTTATTTGTGATGCACCTGTTGCGCTGCCGGCAGTTGGTGTTACAGATCCAGGGAAAATGGTTATGATTATGGGAACCTCCTTATGCCATTTTATCCTTTCTGAAGAAGAAAGGTTAGCAGAAGGCATTTGTGGAGTGGTGGAAGATGGAGCAATGCCAGGATACTATGGCTATGAATCTGGTCAAAATGCCGTTGGAGATATATTTGAATGGTTTGTTCACAACGGTGTTCCAGAGCATTATCAAAAAGAAGCAAAGGAACTGGGCGTATCCATCTATGAATTATTAGAACAGAAAGCCTCTTTATTAACTCCTGGGGAAAGCGGGCTGCTTGCATTAGACTGGTGGAATGGAAACAGATCTGTATTAATGGATGCAGATTTGTCAGGCATCCTATTAGGTTTGACGTTATCGACAAAACCGGAAGAAATTTATCGGGCCTTAATTGAAGCAACTGCTTTTGGTACGAAAATGATTATTGATACACATGTTAACGCAGGAATTAAGGTAGAGGAATTGTATGCATGCGGCGGTTTGTCGCAGAAAAATAAAATGCTGATGCAAATATATTCAGATGTAACAAATAGAAGCATTCATATAGCAGGATCGGAACAAACGCCAGCGTTAGGTGCGGCGATTTACGGGGCAGTAGCAGCAGGAAAAGAAAAAGGCGGCTATGAAAGTATTGTTGATGCATCGACAGTGATGGCAAATGTAAAAGACGAAGCATATACGCCAATTCCTGAAAATAACGAAATCTATCAAAAGTTATATGAAGAATATAAAATTCTCCATGATTATTTTGGCAGAGGATTAAATGATGTAATGAAGCGTTTAAAAAATATCAAACAAAGTGAGGTTTCTGATAATGGCAGCAGAACGGTGGGAGTACGTTGAGAATACCTTGTTGATTGAGTCTGAGACTATTAAAGACTTGATTTCTGATGTATCAAAAGAGGCAGTTTTTCAAGTGATCGAGGAAATTAAAGCGTGTAAAGGGCGAGTGGTAGTAGCTGGCTGTGGGACTTCAGGCGTTGCGGCAAAGAAAATAGTTCATAGCTTATGCTGCATTGAAAGGCCGGCGTATTATTTAAATCCATCAGATGCTGTTCATGGTCAGCTGGGGCTTGTTCAAGAGGAAGATCTTATTATCCTTCTATCAAAGGGTGGAAAAACAAGTGAAATTGCAAGCTTAATTCCCGCTTTAAAATCAAAGAATGTAAAGATGATCGCTGTAACGGAAAATGTTGATTCTATTATTGCGAAGGAAGCAGATATTATCTTAAAAGTGCAAGTGAAAAGAGAACCATGTCCCTTTAATATGTTGGCAACGGCCAGTACGCTTGCGGTTATTTCCTTATTTGACGCCATTACCATTTCACTGATGCATGAAATGAATTATACAAAAGATCAATTTGCTGTTATTCATCCAGGTGGAGCAGTTGGAGAGCAATTATTAAATAAAAGCAGATAGTTTTCTGCTCTATGAGTGAAAGGGAAAAGAGGAACTAGCAAAAGCGATTAGTTCCTCTTTTCTTTTTATTATGTAGGCTAATAAGTTTGATTTAAATAGCTTTGTGCATTTTCTAGTGTAAATATTCTTCCAGGCTGAATAATTCGAACAGGGATTTTTACTCCCATTTGATGTTGATCTATTACTTGAAAGGCTTTTTCTCCAAGAAAGGGACTGCATTCAATTGTTGCCCCAATTTCTCCAGAAATGATGGCTTTTAATGCGTCTTTTTCTCCATCAATAGAGACAATAACGGTATCTATCCCTGGCTTTTTTCCTGCTGCTTTTAATGCCTGGATGGCTCCGATAGAACTTTCATCTGCATGAGAGTATACAGCGGTAATGTTTTCATCAACCGTTTGAATCATATTTTCCATTACTTTTTGTCCGGTAGATCTAGCAGATTCCCCAGATTGCGATTCAATTATTTTCATATTTGGATACTTATTTATAATATTGCGAAAACCCAATGCACGCAGTTTGGCAGGAGTAGAATTTGTAGTAGCCGATATTTCTACTATATTCGCTTTTCCGTTTGTCTTATGTACGAGCCATTTTGCCGCTTGCTCGCCTTCCCAAATATAATCTGCTGCTATAAAAGTTAAATAATCTTCTCCAGGTTTTCCTTTTGCTTCACGATCTATTAAAATAACCGGAACATTTTTTTCCTTGGCCATCTGTAGTGCTGGTGCAAGTTCATCATATTGGCGTGGCGCTAAAATAAGATAATCCACGTTGCTTTCTAGAATTTGTTTTACGTCTTTTAATTGTTTTTCTGAGGAACCTTGTGCATCGAAATAAATAAGGTCCGCATTTTTTTCTCTGGCTTCCTTTTTTATACTGTTCGTTTCGGCAATTCTCCATGGATTATTATTTTCTGCTTGTGAAAATCCCACTTTGAGCCGATCGTTTTGTTCCTGCTGCAAAAGTTTTGGCGATGACGAAGTTTCCTTGCATGATGTTAATAAGAAAAGAATTATTACATTTAGAAACATGAATAAAACAATGCGTAATCTTATCATCCATTGCTCTCCCTTTTATATGAAAACGCTTTATACATTTCTTAAAGAATAACACATTTTTATAGAAATTCCTTTAAAAAAATAATAGGAAATAGATTATTTTCTCCATTAAATTCCTATATAATGAAAGCAGATTATAGGGTGAAATTCCAAATTCATGAACGATAGGTCGGAATGAGAAGATGATACTAAATAAATTTTACGCTAATTTATCTTTGCAGAGGAAACTGCTTCTTCAATTTATTATTCTTTCGATAGTACCTATTATCTTAATAGGCATCGTCGCTTTTTTTGTCAGCTATAATGTAACAAAAAATAATGCTGTTCAATACAGCAAAGAAATCGTCCATCAATCCACACAAAAAATGGATGAGCTGTTAATGGGAGTGACAAAAACGGCCTCTATGACCGCAGATGAACCAGCCATCCAAGAGGCCTTAAGAAAACCATTAAGCAATAAGATAGCCGATCGGTATGCAAAAGAATTAGATATTAATACACGATTGAATTTTTATCAAAGCTATAATGATAAACTCTTTGGCATATATGTAATTGGTCGGAACGGCGGATTATATAAATCCAATTATGGAACAGAAAAGGAAGCAACAAGTGATGCGGCGTGGTATACAAAAATCGCATCTTCAAACGATATTACCTGGTTTCAGACAAGCAAAGAGTCGCAGATTGTCCATACTGCTGGAGAATATTTAATAGCGGCCGGGCTTCCGATCAAGGATAAAGCAAATGGCAACATATCTGGAGTGGTTATGGTAGATATACCGGAACAAGAATTGTCTAAAATAGTGGAAGCAAAGCTTGGAAAAACAGGATATATGTTTATTGTAGATGATCAAGATTATGTGGTAACCCATTTTAATAGAAATCTTCTTGCACAGAAAGCAGAGTTAGAACCTACTAAAAAAGTAGAGAAGATGCAAGAGGCGTTAGTGAAATATTCGAAGCATTATATTTATATAGAAGAAACCTCTTCTGTAACAGGATGGAAAATTGTTGGAATGATTCCGCTAAATGAATTAACAAGAGAAAGCATTATTATTAGGAATATTATTATTGGCATTTTTGTTATTGTCTGTACCATCGCTATTATTTTTTCCTGGCATTTCTCTCGGCGTACCGTGCAGCCAATTAAAGAGGTATCAACCTTAATGAAAAAGGTAGAAGCCGGCGATTTCTCTATTAAGATGCCAACCAAAAATCAAGATGAAATAGGGCAGCTGAGTGAAAGTTTTAATGTGATGATTCGAAAGCTGCAAGGATTAATGGATAGTGTCCGAAAAGAACAAGAATCACTTCGCCAAGCAGAACTTAAGTCGCTTCAATATCAGATTAATCCTCATTTTCTATACAACACCCTTGATTCCATTGTATGGCTCGTTCGATCAAAAAAAAATGATGACGCTATCAAAATGGTAATGGCGATTACAAAGCTATTCCGAATAGGAATCAGCAAGGGAAAAGATATTATTTCTATTAAAGAAGAAATAGAGCATGTAGAAAACTATTTAATTATTCAACAGATGAGATATGCCAAAAAGTTTGACTATACGATAGATTTTCCTGAAAACTTATATCCTTATCAGGTTTTTAAAGTGATCCTGCAGCCCATTGTGGAGAATGCCATCTATCATGGTGTAAAGCTGAAACGGGAAAAAGGCCATATATGGCTGTCGGGAATCGAAACAGAAGAATACATTATGCTGATCGTCAAAGATACTGGATTAGGGATGGAGGAAGATGTACTTCAAAAATTAAACAATACACTAAAAGATGCTCCAGGAGAAAAGCTGAATATTTATGGAATCAAAAATGTGGAAGAACGCATCAAATTATTTTTTGGAAGCAGTTATGGACTAACTTTTCGCAGCGTATATGGAGAAGGAACAACGGTAGAAATAAAAATTCCAAAAGTGATTGGAGTAATGAATAATGAAAGTACTGTTAGTTGATGACGAAGAAATGATAAGAAATGGAATCTATGAAGCGATCGACTGGGGCAAATTGGGCATGGAGGTCATTGGTCAGGCGGAAGATGGAGAAGAGGCGCTGCAAATTTTTCAAGAATTAGAGCCACAATTAATTCTAACAGACATTAAAATGCCCTTTATGGATGGCTTAGAGCTTGTAGAAAAAGTAAAAAGGTTATCGGCAGATACATACATTATCATTATTAGTGGGTATGATGAATTTCAGTATGCTCAAAAAGCAGTCAAGTTAGGAGCCAATGACTTTATTCTGAAACCAATCGATTTGGATTACTTAGAGCAGCTGCTTGTGAAAATAAAAATGGATGATGAACAGAAAAAAATGAAGGCATTAGAGGAGAATACACTAAAAGAAAGAGCCGTTCAAAGTTTAACGGTTTTAAAGGCAGATTTTTTTAAAGAGCTTATATTTCGCAAGCTGACAGATGAGCAAGTGAAAGAAAAGATACAGGAATTATGGACAGGAAATATATTTGCTTATAATAGTGTGATGATTATCCAGTTAGATGAATCTGATAAGGATAATCAAGCTGTTTATCCACTTTTTCATTTTGTGAAAGAAAGGATGGCTAAGGAACAGAGTCAGCATTTTGTAGAAATGAATAAAAATGAATTAGTTATTTGTCTGTTAGGCGAGAATGAATTTGTCGTAAACAATCGTATGAAGATGATAATGAATACCATTCGTTCTTTTCAGGTCCAATATGCCGCCTATTCCTTTACCATTGCATTAGGAACTGTTTACTCTAGTCTAGCATCTTTACCTGATTCCTATGAAGAAGCGCTAGAGGCGTTAGGCTATAAATTTATTCTGGGAAATAATCAAAATATTTTTTATGAAAAAATAAAGGAAAAGAAAGAAAACCAGGCAAGCATTATTAAAAATATCGATCAAGAAATCATTTATTCGATTGATTTTACGGACAAAGAGAATATTAAAGTAGAAGTAACAAGGTTATTCTCTAATATAAAGAGTGCAGGCAGAGACTCTTATCTTTATTCTCAATTGATTGTAAGCAGTATTTATATGTCTTCTATCCAAACTTTAAATGAAGTTGGCGGGAATATGGGAGAAATATTTGAGGACCCAATGAAGGAACTGAAACAGATATCAAAAAGCCATACTATTGAGGATGCTTTACATCAATTATTAACTAGCTTATATAAGATAGCCGATTATGTAAATAAACGGGGCGGAGGAAAAATTCCTAATTTAATAGATAAAGCAAAAAGATATATGACTCAAAACTTTCAAACGCCTTCTCTATCCTTGGATGATGCTGCTAGTCATATTAACGTAAGCAACAGTTACTTTAGTATTATCTTTAAACAGGAAACAGGCTATACTTTTGTCGATTATCTAACCTTGCTGCGCATGGAAAAAGCCAAGTACTTATTAAAAGCGTCCAGTTATCGTACATATGAAATCTCAGAGTTGGTAGGATATAATAACTCAACTTACTTTAGCACTTTATTTAAAAGACAGTTTGGCTGCTCTCCTAGTGAGTATCGGAAGAAGGTTTAAGGAGATTCCTTAATAATTGCAGTATATGACACCCTTATGAAAATAAAGTGAAACTTCAATCAGTGGGGGTTTTACTACCCCTTAATGCCGGATAAATTTTCAAAAAAAATAAACAGGAAGTGGGAATGAAACGGCTGCATGTTGCTGCCGTTTTATTTTTTACTAATAAAGGACTAGTTATAAAAGAGGCTAAACAAGAATAAGTAGATTAACATTCGATTATAGGTAAAAAGATATAAATATAAATAATAATCAGAAAATAAAATGGGTCTATTTTAATGTATCGTTCGTTAAAGTGTGATGAAATAATCATTTTTGTATTTAATAAAGAACAAACTTTCAAATTATGGTATAGTAATTACCATAAATAGTTATTTTAATTCTATAATACTTTCTTGCTGCATACTAATTAATTTATAAATAGTTATTTGAATTTTTAATGGTGATAGAGGAGGAGTTTTTGAGCATGAAAAGAATACTTTGCTTTTTTAAAAGGAAACATAAGTACAGCTATTATTCTGATTGCTGTGTACGCTGTGGAAAAAATAAAGCTGTATAGGGTTAAAATTCAGATGATTTAGAAAAATATTCTTTTTGAATGATAAGGGGAGTTTTCTAATGATTGAATAGGCGCTACCATATGGATCTATAAACAAAAGCATCTAGTATAACTAAACCAGTAGTTTAGAGCTAGTAATGAACCAACTTCTTTTAAAATCTAAATTATACAGATTCTTGTCGAAATAATAGGAAATAAAATGATTTAATAAATGAAATATATAGTACTATTTTGCTATAGTTCATTAAAATCAGGAATTAAGATAAAGGCAAACCTCTCGAAAGATTGGGACGCAAAGTTACAGGTCTAATGTTGGATACAACGATGACAGCTGAACTGCCTAAAATAACTGTTATTTTAGGAGGGTACATAATTTTATATGACAACATGTATGTTTAATGAAGAAGAACTAGACAAAGAATGGTTGAAATTGCTTTTAGAAGCTAAGAATTTAGGAATGACAATGGAAGAAATAAGAAAATTCCTTCTGGCCTCTTTATAAGGGGTCTTTTTTTATAAATATAATGAGGAAAAGCTAACTTTTCTCCTTAATCAATCGTTTGTTTAATTTTTTGTTTCGATAAAGAAAATAACTCTTTAATGCGGTATTAACGCTTATCAAAAGAAAAAACATTTGAAGAAATCAAAAAGAACCCCTACACTACTTTTGTTGTATGTAAATGATCTAGTTGAATATGGAGCACAACAAACAACGGAGAAGAGTATAGAGGCTGTCTTAATCAAATCAGTGCTTTACTATTTATTTTGTATTCTCTCTAAATATTTAATGATTTTTGCTGCATCTTCTTTCGAGACTTCCGCATTTTCTTCCATACGAATTGCTTTAGCCATTTGCGTATAGTACATTAAATAATTTCCTTTTATGGTATGTTTTTTTTCCATTGTTCCATCTAATTTATGAAAATCATATAGGGCATTATCTCCGTAATTAGGGTCTAAAGGCCTAACGCCTTGTATTAACTGTGTTTCTTGTTCACCCATTTTAAGGAATTGATAAGTTCCATTCGCTGTCTGGATTGTATATCTTGGTTCTTCCATTATAGCTGCAGAGCTATGTTTAATTCTTGCTACATAATCCCCGTAATCAAAAAGAATTTCAAACCAGTCATTCACATTGGAACCTTCTCTGACTTTTTTTGTTATGGAATAGAAATCTTTGGGTTCACCAAATAATTGTATGGCTTGATCAATAAAGTGAGCTCCTAAATCAAAAACGAAGTTTGCTCCTTCATAGCCTTGTTCACGCCATTTTTCTTGCTGCACTGGATAATTAAAATCCCAGACCATGCTAACTTCATATATTTTTTCAAAAGCACCTTGTTTTTTTAATTCAGATAGAGTTAAAAAGTCACCATCATATCGTCTATTATGATAAGCGGAAATAAATAAGCCTTTTTCATCTGCTATTCTATTTAATTCAACAGCTTGTTCATAGGTTGCTGTATAAGGTTTTTCAACAAGAACATGTTTATTCTTTTCTAATGCTTGCTTTGCATGCTCAAAATGTAGATGACTAGGTGTTGTTATTACTACTAGTTCAATTTCTTTATCATCTAAAAGCTCTTGATAATCTCTCACAAGATTAATATAGGGATAATCTTGTTTTGCCGTATCCCCATGACGCTGCACAACCGTTTTTAATATGAAATTCTCATGAGCATGTATAAATGGACAATGAAATATACTTCCTGAAAATCCATATCCTAACACACCAGTTACAATTGGTTTCATAGTATCCTCCTCTTTAACCTGCCAATTTTACTATTCTACAAGACCTATTTTTTTAAAATAATCCAATGTTTGTTTTGCTATTTTAAAAGGAGCATCAGCTGGAGCTGGATACATATCTTGTTCAACAACTGCTTCTCCAGCATATTGGATACGCTCCAGCGTTTTTGTTAGTTGGACAAAATCAACATCCCCAGATTCTGGGTCGCACATAACACCTGATTGGACACCTTGCGCAAAAGCCCAGTCGTTTTCTTTGATTTTTTCTCGAATGCTTTTATTACAGTCCTTTAAATGTAAGTATTTAATTCGGTCTTTATGCTTTTGAATAAATGTAATGGGATCTCCTCCAGAATACATATGATGTCCTGTATCCAAACAAAGATCGAGATCGATATCCTTTAAAAGTCTTTCGATCTCTTCTTCCGTCTCTACATGTGTTTCTGCATGTGGATGGAAGACTACTTGAATATCCAATCTAGCTTTGACATAGTCTACTATTTTTTTTATATTAGCAATCATTTGATTCCATTCATCATCATTAAGCTTTTTTCTTGCAATACGATCGCCAGTAAAAAGATCTGTATACATTCCGTCGATTAATACTAAATATTTTGCGGAAGAAAAGTGGCATTGTAAGGATAGAATTTTATCTAAGGTTTTATAAATTAGCTGAAAATCATTAATAAATACGATATCCGTCATTAATGTGGTTGCAATTAGCTCCAAATCTCGTTTAGAGAGCTCTTCCTTCAACTTAATTGGATCTGTAGGGAAATAACCCCAGGGGCCTAACTCTAAAGTCTTATAACCTGCTTCTTTCATTTCATTTAAACATTGCTGCCATGATACTTGTTTTGGATCATCGGGAAACCATATTCCCCAAGAATCGGGTGCAGTTCCTACTCTTATAGACATAAAGATGTATTCCTTTCCTCTACCTTTTCCCATTTGTGCGTTTTAGCAGATTTTAAGATAGCTTGAATGCATGTATCAATTTTTGCACCAAATTCAAAATCACACACATAGTCCACATCATTCGTAAATGCATCTAGTACCTTAGCCACTTCAATAACCTTCATATCATTAAAGCTAATATTAATGCCTGCCGCTGGTTGAAATATTCCATAATCTCCATGATCTGGACCTAACAATACATTCCTAAATCCTCTATGCGCACTTTCCTCGTTATGGAAATAAACATTAACCTCATTTAGCCTTTCTAAACTAAAGGTAGCTGTACCTAAAGTACCTTGAATCTCAAATGCTAAATAATTTTTTCTTCCAGTCCCAACACGACTTGTAGATAATTGACCAATGGCACCGGATTGATATAGTGCTGTAAAAGCTATATAATCTTCTGTTTCAACGCTTGCCATTTCCGATGAGTCTGTTTTTGCTGGTCTTTCAGGAATATAGATTTTTGAAACAGCATGAACAGATTCAATATCTCCCATAATATATTGCGAAACACTTAATAGATGAGACCCTAAATCACCTAACGCTCCGCTGCCAGCCTGTTTCACAAGGTGTCTCCATGTAATCGCAATGGAAGGGTCAAGGAGCATGTCTTGGTCGTAGCGTCCATCAAACCGCATGATTTCACCTAACTTTCCTGACTGTACTAATTGTTTCATATATTCAGTAGCAGGGTTCATCACATTATTAAAGGCTACATAATTTAATACACCTTTTTCCTTGGCAATTCTGGCTAATTCTTTTGATTCTTCTGCACTTAAAGATAATGGTTTTTCACAATACACATTTTTTCCATTTAATAAAGCAGCTTTTGCTATTTCATAATGAAAAACATTTGGAGTGACAATATCGACAATATCAACCTCATCTGAATGAATAATATCCATCCAATCTGTCGTCCATTTTTCAAAACCGAATTTCTTAGCCGTTTCTTTGGAAGCGTGTTCATTTACATCCATAATAATTTTAAAAACTGGTTCACCTATTTTTTCTCCATATAAACGAAAGGCATTTGTATAGGCATTCACATGCGCTGTACACATCCATCCAGCTCCAACCATTCCAATATTCACCTTTTTATTCATCTAGTATCCCTTCCTTATAAGTTATTTGCTATTATGTAGATAGTATAATCTGTTTATGTGTAAGAATCATCAGATAAACTTGCTCAATAAATATCAAAATTTTGCTGTGGGGGTTAGAATGAAAATAAATGAACTTGGAGTTTTGCCTAGCTCCGAATTTTATGCACATACACCTAATGAATTTTCTAGAAAACATTTATTTACGCTTCATTTCGCAGGCCGTTATGACTGTAATGTAGATTACATCATTGAAAGAACCTTCCATGACTATTATTTACTTCTTAAAGTAACTCACGGACAGCTTCGATTAGAGCTTGGCCAACAAATTTTTACTATAAATGCCAATGAATTACTCCTTTTTGATTGTCGTATTCCTCACAAATATTATGCAACGAAACCTATTTCTTTTGAATTTATTCATTTTAAGGGAAATGCCAGTAAAGAATTTTACGATATGATTATCCAATTATATGGCCCGGTTATATCAGTGTTAAATGACATGGAGGTTATAAAAGCAATAGAAAACATTTTATCCATGCTAGAGCATAATAAAATAAGTGATTTTAAAGCTTCCTACGAAATCCATAAAATACTAAGTCTTTTAATAGAGGGAAATCATACAGTATCTTCAGCATCAGACTTAAAAGACGTTATTATATTTATTGATGAAAATAGTGAAAAGCCCTTAAATATTAATGATTTAGCTAAAATAGCATCACTTAGTGTCTATCACTTTTCTAGAAAATTTAAGAAATTTACTGGTTTGTCACCACATGAATATGTCATTCTCAAAAGATTAACACATGCCAAATCCTTACTAAAAAACACGAACTTCTCGATAAATAAAATATCCGACATAATTGGATTTAGTTCACCGTCACATTTTATTGCTTCCTTTAAAAAACATACAAATATGACTCCTAAAGAATTTAAGAATTTCCGTTTTTAGAGGATTAGTGGGCCTGACCCAATCAATTGTGTACACAGAGTAGTATTATAAAGTGGTAGATAAAGCAGGCAATAAAAGGGAAGTAAAGAGAAAAATTACAGTGAAATAAGTTCGAGAGGCAGCATAATCTTATGCTGCCTCTTTTGGTATGTCTAGTATGGAACAAAAAAGGAAACATAATTTATTTAGGATTTTACAACTTCCCCCTCCAACGCCTTCACACATAACCATGTGCGGTACATCTGCTTTTCTAACAAATAAAGGGATTCTTCTAGCAAGAGTTCTTGGCCATTTTTAAAGATGATTTTTGCAGAATAGGTAGAAGTAGGGTGTTTTTGGATGGATTCTACTTGATGGAAGAAAATCCAGTGGCAGTTTATGTGATTGGGAGAATGGGTTGGGAAGGCATAGATGTTTTTTTGTGGATAGAGGGGGATAGGAATTTTCTTTTTTATCCCGGTTAAATAGATAAGCGATTTTCTTCTGCCGTTATAGTCAGAGCCGCCTTTTAGTGCTGCTTGTTGGATTAGTTGCAGTGGGGTTTGTTTAATGAATAGTTTTTGATCTCCTTCTAATACAATGGTGCTGTATTTGTGATGGAAAGAGGGTTTAAGTGCAAGGGTTTGGTCATTGATTTCATAATTGGGTAAAATGGTTGGCATAAATAGTGGACACTCCTTTTGGGGAATTTAAGATAAATGAGAGGAAGTATGGTGGAAAGAATAGTGGAGCAAACGTAATATGGCACTAAGTTTGAGAATATATAAATGTTTAGTACATATAGATGAAGACGTTAAACATGGATGCTATTCATTTATATCTCTATCCATTTGTATTTTGAATTGTTCTAAGGAAGAAGGAATTTGGATACCAAGTACGGCACAAATTTTATAATAGCTATGAACTTTTGGTTCTGCTTTGCCGTTTTCAATTCTGCCAATATGTGTGGTGCTTAAGCCAGCTTTTTCAGCAAGTTCTTCTTGGGTAATTCCTTTTAGTTGTCTTGTGAGTTTAATATTAGCAGCCAATAGTTTGTAAAAGTTTTTCTTCTCCATTTAGTAGCAATCCTTTTTGCTACTATTATCTAATCGTATATAAGATGCAACCATAACCTATAGGTGAGATATTGTTAATATATGTAAAATGCATGGAGTTTTTTTATTAGATATTTCAATTTTTCTATTAGTAGATTTGGAATAATAGTTTTGACTAAGGGGTCAGACCCTTTATAAGGACAAAATGAGGAATTTTTCTTTTTTAGAAGGACATTAGTAGTAATTGAAGTCGGTCTTCCTATTTGTTGTAACTGCTAAACTAAAAAGGTTCTTACGCTTATTCGGTGTTTCTTCACCAAGAGTGCGTAAAGAACCTTTTTCACTTTAACGGTTACAGTTTAAATATCTAAGGTGTTTTCTTCTTTCCTTTGCATTTTTCTGCTATCTTTCAGCAAAACGGAAAAATACAATATTAGTGTAATCGAAGTGAATAATGATACTAATCTTGTTAATTGAATATATAACGATTCGATTATTCCTGCATCTAGGAGAAATAAAAAAATATAGACGCAGGCATATAGCGACGCAAAAAAAACATTTAGAAAACAAATGACTTTATATGAACTTTTCTGTTCTTTTTTTAAAAAAATCAACATAAGTACAGCGATAGCTATTGCACCTAGCAGATGAAATAGGTCTGAGAGAAGAAAAATCCCCGCAATAAGAGCATCACTTCCAACTTGAAGATCAATTAGGGCATAATTAAATGCATCTAACATCTTTCCTAACAATCTTAATGTAAAGCCTGCCAAGATCAAGAGCATAAGCTTCTTTAATCCAAAATGGATCCCTTGTTTATAAAGAAATCGAATAAATAGAAAGAGAAGGAAGGCTCCGACAATATTCAAAATATCTGAGACGACAAAAACAGAGTAGGACTCGAATGGTTTTGTTAAGGAATCATTTACAAAATAAAACAACATCACTACTAGCCATAAAAGACCTCCAATTAATCCGAGTCGGGCAGGATTCTTTAAGGATTTGTCTGTGATACTGGTTAAAACAGAAACATTTTTTGCAAGATTGATGCTGCCAGAACCCATTACATCATTACTCTTCGCCATTATTGTTTCCCCCTTTGATGTTTGAAGAGCATTTATGACATGAGAAAGTATAGAATAAATACCCTATACAATTATATTTGCAATCAGGGAAAAAATAACTTGGATGATAAGTAAGTAAAAAATATTATCTTATTCAACAATCAGGTGCTTTAATGTCAACGCTATGGATTATGGTATAGGGCATGTGAGAAACAGAAAAGTAAAAGTAAAACAAATGAAGCTAGAGAAAAAAATGGGGTAATGTAGCATTTGTTATAAATTCTCTATATGCATTATTTTTCTTCCAACAAACGACAAATAGTGATATACTCTCTAGGAAAATATTACTCTGTATTTACAAAAATTACATAATGTAGTGCCAAAAGTACGAATAGGTTTCTTAAAGGTTTAGGAATTTTTATGGAAGTCATGCAAAAGAAATGAAAAAGAAAGAGAACTCAGAAGATCGAATTTATCACTATTTAACGGGCTTTTGGCCCCACCTAAGGGAGTATGAGAGAAAATGAGAAATCTAGGTGGAGAGAAAATTGCCCTTAAAAGTTTGATTAAAGTTTTACTTTATAACAAATAGTCTTTTAAGAAATTAATTTTTTTGACAAATGAAATTATTAAAGGTGAATTATTCCTTATTCGGTTTGAATCAGGGAATTAATTAGTCCAGTAGGGAGAGAGCAAAGTTGTTGTGGGTAGTTCTTGGTATTGTAATATTTATTATTGGAACGATTATAACTAGACATATAGGTGGTGGTGTTCTAGCTTTAGTAGCTTTTATACTTTGGAGATTAGGAATGCTAGGGATTGTCATTTCATGGATAATTAGAATAACAAAAACAGCATATAATTATCTAAGAGCCATTATTGAGGTTTTAAAAGATGAATTTTTTGCTAAAAGCGAAGAGGGCTTAATACTATTTAATACAAAAATTGATTTGATTTTAAGTTTCGTTCTTTTGTGAATATATGTTTAAAAACAAGAGGGCAGATGCTCTAAACTGGTACCTGTAGCTAGGACACTTGAAAAAGAGTGTTTCATCTACAGGTATTTTTTATATACTTGAATTTCAAGATGTGAAGAATAGAGGAAAACATGAGCAAGATAATATTTTCAACTAAACAGAGAAAAATATTTTAAAAGAATCCAAATGTACAGTGTGTTAGCGAGGGGGCTATTATATATAAAAGCTAAATATCCAATTACTATGTTAACAAACTTTACAAGTTCATTGATATAGACTTTATTTATGAATATATTATTCGTAGAACTGGTCGTACCAGTTTTTGAAATCAATAATAGATCCTCTATTAACTCTATAAATAGAGAAATAGAAAATGCAATTCACTAGGATGCCTACAGTTTAATCAAATATCTGTAAAAATTTTAGGAAAGGGGCCAACTATATGACCGATTTTGTAAAGCAAACAACGGGTGTTTTTCCTTCTGTTTGTTCACTTGACTGCCCGGACCAATGTGGTTTACTTCTTCATAAGGAAAATGGAAGGATTGTAAAGGTGGAGGGAGATCCGAATCATCCAGTTACAAAGGGGAATATCTGCAATAAGGTAAGGCATATGACAGAGCGGATTTATCATCGAGATCGCTTGAGGTACCCTTTAAAGCGTATAGGTGCAAAGGGAGAGGGGAAATTTACGCGAATTAGTTGGGAAGAGGCTGTGGATACGATTGCTTCAAGGTGGAAAAAACAAATAAAAGAATATGGTTCGGAAAGTATTCTTCCATACAGCTTTTATGGCAATATGGGCAGATTGAATGCGGAAGGAATGGATCGTAGGTTTTTTCATCGTCTAGGTGCTTCAAAGCTTGATCGTACCATTTGCGCATCGGCTGGTTCAATTGGCTATAAGTATACGATGGGAGATAGTTTAGGGATAGACCCTGAGGATACTATTCATTCCAAATTAATTATTTTTTGGGGCATTAATGCGGTAAGCACAAATATGCATCAAGTCGCATTAGCTCAACAAGCTCGGAAGCAAAATGGAGCGAAAATTATTGTTATCGATGTTCATAAAAACCAAACGGGACGTTTTGCAGATTGGTTTATTCCTATTAAGCCAGGAACCGATAGTGCCCTAGCCTTAGGCATCATAAATATTTTGTTTGCTGAAGATATGATTGACCACGATTTTCTAGATACGTATACAATTGGAAAAGATGAATTGAGGCAGCATGTATTACAATATGATGCCCAGTCTGTTGCGGAAATAACGGGTGTGCCGGTTAATGATATATATAAGCTTGCGAGGATGTATGGAAAAGCGAGTCCATCTTTTATACGAATCGGGAATGGGCCGCAGCATCATGATAATGGTGGAATGTTCGTTCGTACCATTTCCTGTCTTCCTGCTTTAACGGGACAATGGCTTCTAAAAGGCGGGGGAGCCATTAAAGGCAATTCAGGCTATTTGGCTAGTGATACAGACTATTTGCAACGAGCAGATTTGTTAAAAAATAAATCTACTCGAATCATTAATATGAACCTGTTAGGTGAGGCTCTTCATGATGTAACGCAGCCAGTAAAATCCCTTTTTGTTTACTCCTGCAATCCGGCAGTGGTTGCCCCTAATGCCAATAAAGTAAGAGAAGGACTTAAACGTGAGGACTTGTTTCTTGTTGTACATGACTTATTTTTAACGGAAACAGCTAAGTTTGCTGATATTGTATTGCCGGCAACATCGTCCTATGAAAATATGGATTTTTACACTTCCTATTGGCATCAGTATATTCAACTTCAGCAGTCGATTATTGAACCTTATAATGAATCGAAATCGAATGTCGATGTTTTCCGATTATTAGCAAATGTAATGGGATTTAAAGAAGAATTGTTTCAAGAAAGTGAAGCAGAAATGGCAGCACATTCATTTAAGCATCCTAATAATGTTTATTTAGAGCATTTCACATTTGAAGAATTAGTAGAGCATCATTATTTAAAAGCGAAGATAAAGCCATTATTTCCAGGACATCTTCCAACACCTAGCGGGAAAATAGAGCTTTATTCTGAAAAAATGCAAGAGGATGGCTTTCCGGCACTGCCTACTTATGTCCCGCTAAAAGATGATAGCGGTTTGCCGTTTCTATATGTACCGGCTCCGAATCATAATTATTTAAATTCGACATTTTCTAATATAGAAAAACATCAGAAGATGGAAAAAGAGGCCAAATTATATATGAATCATCAAGATGCTTTATATTTAGGCATTAAAGCTGGAGAAATGGTGAGAATTTGGAATAAGCAAGGAGAATGTGTGCTAAAAGCAGAGATTGGCGAAAGTGTGCTTCCAGGTGTGGTTGTATCTCAAGGCATATGGGCAGATCAAGAAGGGAAAAAACAATTGATCAACGCACTTACTCCAGATCGATTATCGGACATGGGAGGAGGGGCTACCTTCTTTTCGGGACGAGTAGCTGTGCAAAGATGGCAAAGAAGTGAAAGTCTGAACAAGGAGTGAAATTTTTATACTGGTTTTACTTAGTAGGCATGATTCTTGGATTCATGCTTTTTCATTAAGTTTAAACATTATATATTTAATATTTTAAATATAAAGAAAATTGTGTGTTATTAAATCTTACATGTTCGTTGATACAATTTGTTTTTTTAACTATAGTTAAATTGTAGAACTGGTACTACCACTTAAATAAAAGAAAATAAATGGAAGTAGGGGATAAAATCATAAGGATTAATGTTGCGAAAGAAAGGAAAATCAGCTGGTGTTTTTCTTTCTGGCAGATGCAGAAATTTTAATCGAAAAAAATGATCACGTATTTATTCTTCTGATGTAATGATGGAGGAAAGAAGAGGTGGTTAAACGCATGTTGGACTTGTTATTTACTGTACTTAAAGAAGGTATAAATGTTTGTAATAGTAGGATTGCACATAAAGTGGCAGCTACATCATGGACTTCAAAATATATAGAGGATTAATGAAATTACCTAATAATTTTTCTGAAACTTTAGAATAGTTAGATTAAAAGGAGGGATAGAGTGAATTTTTATAATTATATAAACGGTGAATGGATGGCTCCTTCTACAAATGAATTTGTCGCTAATTTGAGTCCTCATGATCAATCCGAGTTGGATGCCTTTCCGGATAGTGCTGAAATCGATATGGAAATGGCAGCAAATGCGGCCAAAAATGCTTTTGTCTCATGGAGTCGATTATCTTATCAGCAACGGGGAGATTATTTATTAAAAGCTTCCTTTATACTACAGCAGAAACTAGATGAAGTAGCGATTGATTTGACGAAAGAAGAAGGGAAGACATTAGCTGAAGCAAAAGGTGAGATCAATCGTGCGATTTCAACCTTACAATATTATGCTGCAGAGGCCAATCAGCCGATTGGGGATGTGATATCTTCTAGAAATCCTAAAATGATTATTTTTACCAAAAGAGTTCCTATTGGACCAGTTGGATTAATTACACCTTGGAATTTTCCGATTGCGATTCCCGCATGGAAAATGGCGCCAGCACTTGTTTACGGAAATACGGTGGTCATTAAGCCTGCTGAAAGTGTTCCGAAATCAACGTATCATCTTGTCGAATGTTTGCATGAGGCAGGGATTCCCGCAGGTGTGGTCAATTGTGTATTTGGATTAGGGTCTGTACTAGGAAATGCTATGATTGAAAATCCTTCTATTAAAGCAATCTCTTTTACTGGATCGAATGCAGTGGGAAATGCTATTCGAGAAAAAGCTTCCTTATTGGGAAAACCGGTTCAATTAGAATTAGGAGGAAAAAATCCATTAGTAGTCCTTAAGGATGCAGATATCGATTTAGCGGTTGAAAGTACGATAAATGATGCGTTCTTATCGACGGGGCAAAAATGTACAGCAACAAGCAGAGTGATTGTTGAGTCTGAGATATATGAATTATTTAGAGAAAAACTTATGGAGAGAACCAATGAACTAATAATTGGTGATCCGATGGATGAAGAAACTTTTTTAGGTCCATCCGTTTCAGAAAAACAACAGAAGTCTGTGCTCTCCATGATTGAACAGGGGAAGAAAGAAGCAAAGCTATTAACAGGTGGTACAGCGGTTGCAACTGTTGAACTAAACAAAGGTCATTATGTAATTCCGACTATCTTTGAATTGGAATCTCAACAGGTGGAGATTGCAAGGAAAGAGGTTTTTGGACCGGTTGTTTCTTTGATGAAAGTGAATAGCTTTGAAGAAGCGCTAGAGGTTGCCAATGATACGGATTATGGGTTGAGTGCAGGGATTTTTACTAGGGATATGAGTTTATCTCAGCGATTTATCGACGAAATAGAAGCTGGTATGGTTCACATTAATTCAGGTACTGTTGCGACTGAATTACAAGCCCCATTTGGAGGGATAAAAAGTTCCAGTTTTGGGCCTAGAGAACAAGGCAAAGCAGCTATTGAATTTTATACAAAAATAAAAACAGTTTATTATAATTCCAACTAATTAGATGTTTTTACTTGATTTTATAAAATAACTGGTACTACCGGTTCATTTCATGTTGAAAAAGAAGGGGATGATCAATTGATCCTTGTAACGCTTCCAGATTTGCCAGCCGATTATCAAGCATCTCTATTGGATCGATATGGAGATATTTATTTTTTGGTCGATTTTTTAAACGGACATATTCCATTGGAAAAAATCGAGATTCTCATCACGTATGGTTTTGATCTTGATGAATGTACGTTAAATAAATTGCCTTCTTTAAAATGGGTTCAAGTTTTCCAAACAGGAGTTGAACATATACAACTGAATGAACTTGAAAATCGGGACATTTTATTGACAAATGTTCGTGGCATTTATGGGAACTCGATCTCGGAATATGTGATGAGTTTTATTCTTTATTTTATGCGAGACATGGAACGTTTTATAGAAAATCAAAGATTACAAATCTATAACCGAAGTATTTTGCCTGATGAAGTATATGGAAAAACGATCGTTATTTTAGGAGCAGGTGCGATTGGAAGAGAAATTGCAAAAAAGGCTAAGCTTTTTCAAATGAAGGTGATTGGAGTAAATACAACCGGTTCTCCTGTTGAAGGCTTTGATGAAATGTATACATTTGATGATAGGAATCAAGTAATGGGAAAAGGTGATTTTGTTGTGGCTTTATTTCCTGTTACAGATAAAACGTATCATTGCATCACAAAGGAACAATTTCAGTTAATGAAAAAATCAGCCTATTTCATCAATGTAGGACGTGCCGATTTAATAGTAGAAGAAGATCTTATACAGGCATTGCAGCAAGAAATGATAAAAGGTGCTGTTTTAGATGTTTTTAATGAAGAACCGCTGCCAAAAAGCAGCCCATTATGGGAAGTGGATACTCTGTATTTGACTCCCCATATCTCTGGAAAAACAAAGCTCTTTTATCAACGATGCATCGATATTTTTGATGAGAATTATCGTGCCTTTAAGGCGGGAGATCAATTAGCATTCAACTTTAATTATCAAAAAGGCTACTAAGTTTTTCTTAAATGCTTAACTATTAATCTAAAAATGATAGGGAGAGATGATCATGAACGCAAATCATTATTCGGAATTAGTTGAATTAGATAAAAAACACTTTGTCCATCCTACTTCGTCTATTAAACAACAACAAGAATTTGGGCCAGCTTATATTTTTACAGAAGCTAAGGGAGTTATGGTAAAAGATATCGAAGGGAAGGAATATATTGAAGGAATGTCCTCTCTTTGGAATGTCAATATTGGCTATGGCAGAGAAGAGCTAGGGGAAGCCGCAATGGAACAGATAAAAACAATGTCGTTCAGCAATGCTTTTTATACATTTAGCCATGAGCCTGGCATTCGTCTAGCAGAAAAATTAGCTAGTATATCGCCAGGAGATTTAAACCATATCTTTTTCACTTCAGGGGGCTCGGAATCCAATGATACTGCCTTTAAACTGGCCCGCCATTATTGGATATTAAAAGGGGAACCAAACAGAAAAAAAATTATTGCACGTAAGCAGGCCTATCATGGGGTTGCTACAGGTTCTACTAGTGCAACTGGAATCAAACAATTTCATACGATGACGAATTCATTGGCACCTGATTTTGTTCATACAGAGGCTTTATCTGTCGACGCATTAAGAGATACCATTGAAGCAGAAGGGCCAAGCACTATTGCTGCATTTATTGCAGAACCTGTTATGGGAGCTGGAGGGTTATTTTATCCGCCTGAAGACTATTTTGCAGGTATCCGCAATGTTTGTGATGAATACGGAATTTTATTTATTACAGATGAAGTGATTACTGGTTTTGGGAGAACAGGCTCTTTATTTTGTATGGACCATTATGGGGTTGTACCTGATATGATGACATTTGCTAAAGGCGTAACAAGCGGATATTTCCCATTAGGGGGAGTGATGATGAGTGAAAAGGTTTTTTCCGTTTTAAAGGATAAATCTGACGGACCTCTATTCCATGGTTTCACGTATAGTGGACATCCAGTTGGCTGTGCAGTAGCGTTGAAAAACCTTGAAATCATTGAAAAAGAGCAACTTGTTCAAAATGCAAAAGAGCGTGGCGAAGAGCTATTAGCAGGTTTTAAACAAATAGAAGAGGAATTTGAACATATAGCAGATATTCGTGGTAAAGGTTTATTAGCTGCTTTTGATTTATTTATGGATCGAGACCAAAAAACGAGATTCCCAGAAAAAATGGCACCAAAAATAATGGATGAAGCAATGAAAAGAGGTCTAATTTGTCGGAACATTACGTATGGGGAAAGTGACACCGTAGTATTTTCTCCGCCTTTAGTCATTTCTTCCGAAGAAATAAGTCGATTACTTATGATTTTAAGAGAATCTATTCAAGTGGTATTAAATAAAATCGTTGTAGGCTAATGACTTTTGGGAGAACCAGCGTTTTGCCTATCAGGTTCTCCTTTTTCTCCGGCATTAACGGGCAGTAAAGCCCCCGCTGGTTGAAGTTTCACTTTATCTAAGATGTTGTTAAATAATCTGACTAAAATAAAGAATGAAAAAAAACTATGTAATCCTTTCTGACAAATTCATTGAGTAAACTACTGATTAAAAATATGATAGTTTATATCAACTGGTAATACCGGTTATGTAGGAGGTTTACTGAAGTGTATGGCAAAATTACTTTATGTCGATATTGTATCAGCTATTGAAAGTGAAATTGTCAATGGCAAGTTAACAGAAGGATCAAAACTTTTATCAGAAAGAGAGCTAGCCCTGCAGTTCCATGTAAGTAGAAATGTGGTAAGAGAAGCCATAAAAGTACTGCGTGAAAAAGGTTTTGTCGATATTCAGGTAGGAAGAGGAGTATTTGTCAAAAAGCCTGAGCCAAAACTTGTTTCGGAATCTTTGGAAAGAGTGTTGGATACATCGATAACAGGGATGGAAGAAATTCTGGAAGTGAGAGAGGTTTTAGAACTAGCCATCATAAAAAGAGTTGCAAGGCAAGCGACTGAGGAGGATATTTCCGAGCTGAAAAATATTTTTCAAGAAATGGAATCCAAAAAGTTTCATGTTAATGAATTTGTTGAATTAGATGCCAAGTTTCATTTGCAGTTAGCAAAAGCAACAAAAAATAATGTATTTAATATCCTGTCTACTTCTTTTTCTGAATTATCAAATAAATCTATTCAATTAACGATTTACAATCCTATGAGTGTCAATATTGCTCAAGAGCAGCATTGGCAACTGATAGAGGCTATTGAAAAGCGAGATGAAATTTTAGGGGAAAAAGTGATGAGATCTCATATTGATGATGCACGCAAGGATATACAAATCTTAAAGAAGCATATGGAAGAACAACAGGAAGATGGAAGAAAAAATTCTATAAATTATGATAGGTGAAGGGAGTCTATTAATGAAAATAAGGATCTCGAAACTCTTTTTGTTAGCTTTGTTGTCTATATTTATGCTTTCTGCATGTTCCGAGGAAAGTTCAAGTGAATCAGCCAATTCAACAAAAGAAAAGGCTGATGATAAGACTTTAGATGTTGCTATAGATGCAACTCCGCCTAGTTTAGATCCTCACGTTAGTACAGCTGTAGCCACTGGACAAATTGCTACAGCTATTTTTGAAACCTTAGTCTCCTATGATGAAAATTATGAGGTTCAGCCATCATTAGCCAAAAGTATTGAAGTGAGCGAAGATGGGAAAACTTATACGTTTCCTCTAAGGGATGTAACCTTCCATAATGGAGATACATTGACATCAGCCGATGTTAAAGCTTCGTTAGAAAGATGGGGAAGAATCTCCCTGTTTGGCAGAGCCACCATGAAGGGTGTCACAGTGGAAGCGCCAGATGAAAAAACAGTTGTTCTTACATTAGAAAAGCCATCTACTACTTTATTAGATGATTTAGCTTATCCAACTGGTCAAGCTGCTTATATTCTACCAAAATCTATACTAGATGAGGCAGGAGACGATGTTGTGAAAGAATTGGTGGGGACCGGACCTTATAAGTTTGTGGAATGGGCTCAAGATCAATATATTCATGTAGAAAAATACGAAGATTACCAAAATCCAGCTGGTGAAGGCAGTGGATTAGCCGGAGCAAAAACATTAGCATATGACGATATTTTTTATCATATTGTGGTGGATGCTTCCACTCGATTGAATGGGCTATTGTCGGGAGAATATGATTATGCCAAATCATTAACAACTGATAAATATGATGAATTAAAAAATAATAAAGACATCACAACGACTACGATTGAGCCTGGCATGTATCCTGGATTAATATTTGATACTACTGAAGGTTTCTTCTCTGATCCAGTTGCGCGTCAAGCTTTATCAGCTGCATTAAATTTTGATGAAATCATGTTTGGAGCTGCCGGACATAAAGATTTCTATCGCCTTGATCCAGGCTTAATGATGAAGGAACAGAAAAAATGGTACACAGATGCAGGAAGTGATCTATACAACAAACAGGATACAGAACGCGCGAAAAAATTGTTTAAGGAAGCGGGTTATAATGGTGAAACTATTACTATTATGACAACGCAAGATTATCCATTTATGTACAATACTGCGATTGTTATTCAAGATCAGTTAGCAAAAGTTGGGGTGAAAGTGAAATTAGATGTATTTGACTGGCCTACTTTGTTAGCAAACCGTGCAGATAGAAGCAAGTGGGATGCTTTCACTTCCTCGTTTCCATTTGTTGGGCAACCTGGACAAACCTTATTCCTATACTCAGCAAATAAACATTCATCCGGCTATGCAAGCCCTGAAATGGATGGATATTTAGATGAAGTAAGATATGCATCCACACAAGAAGAAGCTTTTGCTGCTTGGGAAAAAGCTCAAGCTTTATATTGGGAAGACATTCCGGTTATTAAATTTGGTGATCTAAACTATCTAGACGGAAGCAGAAATGGGTTAACTGTTGATAACTTATTTGGAATAGAGATTTTCTGGAACGTGGATAAAAAGTAATGAATAGGATGAGTGAATCTTTGAATCTATCATTCTTAGATTCACTTCCTTTCAAGATATAGGAGGATTTGCATGGTAGGTTATATTATCCGAAGAATTTTGGCTGCTGTTCCTTTGCTATTTATTATTTCTGTTATTGTATTTAGTATTATCCACTTAACTCCAGGAGATCCTGCCTTATACATATTAGGACCAGATGCTCCTGAAGAAGATCTTAATCGATTAAGAGAACAATTGGGATTAAATTTACCTATTATTCAGCAATTTATTCATTGGTTTTTTGATTTGTTAAGAGGAGATTTAGGAACTTCCATTTATGAAAATGTACCTGTTACGGAAGCCATTATGAATCGAATTCAACCAACTTTTTCCTTAATGGTGTTATCTATTATCATTGCGCTCCTAATCGCGCTTCCTTTAGGTATTCTATCCGCTGTGAAACAAGGAACTGCAGTGGACACAGCTATTATGGGAATTGGCTTAATCGGAATTTCTACACCAACTTTTTTAATTGGGCTGTTTTTAATGATGATTTTTGGAGCTCAATTAGGATGGCTGCCTGCTGCAGGATATCAACCCATCAGTGAAGGTTTTATAGGGCATATAAGGTATTTAATAATGCCTGCTTTTACGTTAGGATTGCTTCAATCTGCTTTAATCATGAGAATGACGAGAGCTTCTATGCTAGATGTATTAAATGCTAATTTCATTAAGGCTGCGAAATCAAGAGGAGTGAATCCTCTGGCAATTATCATCAAGCATGGATTTCGTAATGCGTTTCTTCCTATATTAACGGTAATTGGAATGTCAGTGGTCACTTTATTTGGCGGGGCTGTTATAACAGAGGCCATTTTTAACATTCCAGGCATCGGACAAATGACCGTGAACTCCGTATTAAGAAGAGATTATTCATTAATACAAGGAACTATTCTGTTTGTAGGTGTTGTTTATATACTCATTAATATTTTGATCGATGTTCTATATACCATTATTGATCCACGAATTGAATTCAAAAGTGAAAATAAATTTTCAGTAAAAAGAAGGTGGAAAAATGCAAACGCTAGTAAATGAGGAAAAAAGTTCGACGGTTAATAGAGAAAGCATGGATGTGTATCTTCAAGAAATAAAACGTAAGCATAAAAGACAACATAGAAGAACACAAGTGAAAAAGTTACTATCGAATAAATTAATCGTTATTGGCAGTATGATGCTCCTGCTGGTTCTATTGCTGATAATTTTCACTCCAATCCTAGTAAAATATGATCCCACTTCTACTAATGTGACGAATCGCATGCAGGCGCCAAGTGCTGAATTTTATTTTGGAACCGATAACCTGGGGAGAGATGTATTTAGTCGAGTATTATATGGAGCTAGGGTTTCTCTGTTAGTAGGGGCAATCGTTACATTAATTAGTGGAGTAATCGGCGCTTTAATCGGATTAGTATCTGCTTATTACAAGTGGCTCGATAATATATTTATGCGCATTATGGATGGAATCATGGCTATTCCGGAAATTTTATTAGCGATTGCATTAGTGGCAGCATTTGGTCCAAGCACCAAAAACATTATTATCGCCTTAAGTTTTATCTTCATTCCAACAATCGCTAGAACAGTCAGATCTGCAGCTTTGGCGGTTAAAGAACAACCTTTTATTGAATCTTTAAAAGCCTCTGGAGCAAAATCAGGAAGAATTATTTTTAATCATATATTACCCAACTGTATGTCGCCTCTGCTCGTACAAGTCACTTTTGTGTTTGCTTATTCGATTATTGTGGAAGCTTCCTTAAGTTTTTTAGGCGTTGGTACTCCTCCTCCTACACCCACATGGGGAGCCATCTTGCAAGAGGGTTCAGCAGTTATTAGTGTAGCATGGTGGATGACATTATTCCCAGGTTTAGCGATTATGATTACGGTTATCGGATTAAATTTGCTTGGTGATGGAATTCGTGACTTTTTAGACCCGCATTCCAATTGATGAATAGGATACGGAGGTAGGATAAATGAATCATGTGGAGGTTTTAACCAAACATTCAGTAGACAATAAGATCCTCGAAGTAAGAGATTTAAAAGTAGCATTTAAAACTTCCAATGGATACTTGCAAGCGATAAATAGTGTTTCATTTTCCTTGGAAAAAGGAGAGATCTTAGGAGTTGTAGGAGAGTCAGGGTGTGGTAAAAGTGTGACGGCTACCTCAATTTTAGGTTTATTTGATCGAAAAAAATCAAGAGTGGAAGGAAAAATACAATATAAGGAACATAATTTGCTGCGTTTCAGTGAAAAACAATATCGAAAAATACGAGGAAATGTTATTTCAATGGTTCATCAAAATCCGATGACTTCCTTAGACCCCTTATATACAATAGGCAGTCAAATGATAGAGACTATTTTGCTGCACCAGGATGTTTCTAAGCAAGAGGCACAAATGCTTGCTCTCGATTTATTAAAAAAAGTAGGAATTCCTTCTGCTGAACAAAAAATAAATGCTTATCCTCACCAGTTATCAGGTGGCATGAAGCAACGGGCCATGATTGCTATTGCCTTAGCTTGTAAACCGGATATATTAATTGCGGATGAACCGACAACCGCATTAGATGTAACCATTCAAGCTCAAATACTCGATTTGTTGCTAGACCTTCAAAAGGAATATGGAATGAGTATTATTTTTATTACCCATGACTTGGGAGTGGTGGCTGAGTTTTGTACAAAGGTGATGGTCATGTATTTAGGGCAAGTAGTAGAGAGTGCAGATGTAAAGACGATTTTTACATCGCCGCAACATCCTTACACAAAAGGTTTACTCAAGTCTATTCCTACTATAGAAGGAGAACGAAAAGAAAAATTATTTACCATTACAGGGACGGTGCCTCCATTAAGTGATATACCAAAAGGATGCAGATTTTCGAATCGCTGTCCACATGCCAAAGATCGATGTAATCAAGAAATGCCGGAATTAGTGGAGTTAAGTCAAAGTAATCATTCTGTTCGTTGCTGGTTCTATGAAGAAATAAATCATGAACGGTAAAAAAGAATTTTCATTATTAGGGGTGATAATCTATGAACATGGTGAAAGAAACAAAAGACAAAGTCCTGGATATAAAGAATTTAGACATTCATTTTAAAACAAAAGGAAATAAGGTTTTTAAGGCCGTAAGCAATGTCTCGTTTTATGTGAATGAAGGAGAAACCTATGGATTAGTAGGAGAGTCCGGTTCAGGGAAAAGTACTACGGTTAGAGCTATTCTTAATTTAGTAGATATTACAAATGGAAGTATTTCTTATAAGGATCAAGATATTTCTAAACTGGGAAATAAACAGTTTTGGCCACTGCGAAAAGAATTACAGATGATTTTCCAAGACCCTATTTCTTCACTAGATCCCAAAAAAAGCATTGGAGAAACCTTAGAGGAAGTTTTAAAGATTCATAAATTGTATTCCCCAAAAGAAAGAACTTATCAGGCAATGAAAATTCTTAAAGAAGTCGGTTTGCAAACAGAACATTATTATAAATTTCCTCACCAAATATCTGGAGGTCAGGCTCAACGGGTTTGTATCGCTCGTGCTTTAATTATTAATCCTACGATTCTCGTATGTGATGAGCCTGTATCGGCATTAGATGTTTCCGTTCAAGCACAAATTATTAATTTGCTGTTAGATTTAAAGGAAGAATTTAATTTAACGCAAATTTTTATCGCTCATGATTTAGGGGTTGTTCGTCATATTTCAGATCGAATCGGTACGATGTATTTAGGGAATATTGTCGAAGAAGCTCCAACTGACTTATTATTTGAAAACCCTCTCCATCCCTATACAAAATTATTATTGTCATCCATTCCGAAACCAGACCCATTTGTTGAAAGAGAAAGAATTGAATTAGAAGGGGAATCTACATCTGTCAATCATGAAGCAAAAGGGTGTAAATATGCTGCTAAGTGCCCTTTCACAAAAGATATTTGTAAATCAGCAGTACCTGAGTTAAAGGAGATTGAAGCCCATCATTTTGTAGCTTGTCATCTCTACTGAAATATCAGAATAGACTGAATTTTAAGTAGGTGCATATTGAATATATAACAGTATTAGATGGATGAGAGGACCATTGTCATCGTAGTGAGCATGGAAAAGTTTTAAAGCCTGATTTAGTTATTTTACATGAAGGATATTAAGAGTACGATAACATTTTTTAATGCTGATATCGTTTTTTAATGAAGTACGATTAATTTATAGAAAGAGGTTATAGGATGAAAGCAGATCTATTTTTTACAAACGGTGAAGTTGTTACAGTAGATTCAAAGTTTACCATTTCTGATTCCGCGGTCATTGTAGGCAATAGAATTATGGCAACAGGCTCTTACGATGAATTAAAAGGCTGGATAGGTGAAGATACGGACATCATTGATTTAGAGGGGAAAAGTCTGCTCCCAGGAATTATTGATTCTCATTTGCATATTGGCATTCACGGTCTATTAAAAATGGCTCATGATGTAAAAAAATACAAGAGTATTAAAGAACTAGTCTCTGATTTTCAAGAAAAAGCGAAAAATATGCCTGAAGGAGGTTGGCTGCGTGGCTGGAACTTTAATGATCATACGGTAGAGGAGCTGCGTTTACCGACTAAAGAAGATTTAGATCAAATTTCTACAAAACATCCTATTTATATTCAGCGTGTTTGTGGACATATTGTTAGTGCCAACAGTTATGCCCTAAAAATGGCAGGCATTACAAAAGATACCGTGCCGCCAGATGGGGGAGACATTACTATTGAAAATGGAGAACTAAATGGTGTTCTAAAAGAAACGGCTAGCAATTTGGTTACAGATATGGATCAATATTCAGACGAAGAATATATGGAAGGATTAAAAAAGGCTGCAAAAGATTATTTAAGTGTAGGGATTACAAGTGTCCATGATTTGGGTGGACGAGATAATCACATGATGCTTCTGCAAAAGGCAGCAAGAGATCCAGAATTTCATACGCGCATATATGCAACAGTTGTGAAGCTGTTTGAAAATACACCTAACGCCATTAACACGATGTTGCGTGCAGGGATACTATCTGGCCTTGGAGATGAAAAGTTTAAGATTGGGCCTAGTAAATTATTTCTTGATGGAACGATTGGCGGACGAACAGCTTTTATGACAGAAGGGTATATGGAGGAGGAAGATAATAAAGGCATCTCTTATTTAGATCAAAAAACCCTTAATGCAATTATGGAAAAAGCTCATATAGCGGGAAATCAACTAACAGCACATGCCATTGGCAATGGTGCGCTAAAACAAATGATTCATTGTATCGACTATGTGACAAGTTTAGATGGAAGAGAGGATCATCGTCATCGAATAGAGCATGCTCCATTACCAGATGAGGAAGATATGAAAAAAATAAAGGAATTAGGTATTGTAATCAACTTGAATCCGGCATTTCTATATGAACATGGTGAAGACTATAAGGCGAATATTGGGGAAGTAAGAGTTCATAAAATGATGCCAGTCAAAACCTTGTTGGAAAAAGGCATTATGGTTTGTGCTTCTTCCGATAGCCCTTATTTTCACCACTATAATCCTTTCCTAGGTATGTATGAATTAGTCAACCGAAAAACGAAAAAAGGAATGTTCATTGGTTTTGATGAAAAAATTTCAATAGAAGATGCTATTAAAATTTTTACTTATAACAATGCTTATGCAAGCTTTGAAGAAGGCATAAAAGGAAGTATTGAAGCAGGGAAACTAGCTGATTTAGTTGTTTTAGACCGTTCCATCTTAAGTTGTCCATCAGAATCTATTAAAGATATTAAAGTAGAAATGACGATTTTTGATGGAAAGATTGTTTATGAAAATAAGGCAGCAGAAATTAATGGGGGAGTAAGAGGGTGAAAAAAGCAGATGTGGTTTTTATTAATGGAGAAGTCATAACCGTGGATCAGCATTTCTCTATTACAGAGGCAGTAGCAATACTTGATCATAAAATTATGGCTGTCGGAAAAAATGAAGAAATAAAAAAGTATATTGGTGGGGAAACAAAGATAATTGATTTAGAAGGCAAGAGTTTATTGCCAGGCTTTATTGATGCACATTTACATATGGCTGAAACTGGGCTTACCAAATTGGCTTTTGATGTAAGAGCTGTTGAGAGTATGGAAGATATGATAGCTCTGCTTAAACAACAGACCAAGGATATTCCAAAAGGACAATGGATAAGAGGGTGGGGGTTTAATGATAATCGAATAAAGGAAGGGAGAATGCCTACAAGATGGGAACTGGATGAAATTTCAACCAAACATCCTATTTATATTCAGAGATCATGTAATCATATCCTTTCGGCAAATTCCTATGCGCTCCAATTAGCAGAGATTCACAATCAATCAGAACCACTAGAAGATGGGGAGATTGAGAAAGAAAATGGAATCGTTAATGGTGTATTAAAAGAATCAGCTAGAATGAAAGTTTTAGACCTTGATCAATATAGTGAAAGAGAGTATTTAGAAGCAATCCAAATTGCATCGAAAGAATTTATAGCTGCTGGAATCACAAGTGTTCATGATCTAGGGTCAAAGTTCCCAAAGCATATGATAATGATGCAAAAGGCAATGCGAGATCCTGATATTAAAATAAGAATATATGGAACGGTTGTTTCTTTTGATAATACAACAGATGCTATTGGCCAAACATTAGAGGCTGGAATTCTTTCAGGAGCTGGGAATGACAGATTTCGAATCGGTCCAAGCAAGTTGTTCTTAGATGGAAGTTTGACGGGGCGCACCGCTGCGATGAAAGATGGCTATATTGGCGATAAGAATAATAAAGGGATTGTCTATTTAAGCCAAGAAAAACTCCATTCTATTATGGAAAATCCTCATCTTGCAGGCTGCCAAATTGCTGCCCATGCAATCGGAGATACAGCTGTTGAAATGATGGTCGATTGTATTGAACATGTCACAAGCCTTGATAACCGAAAAAATCATCGGCACCGCATAGAACATGCCTCTGTTACTTCAAAGGAATTATTAAAAAGAATAAAAGATTTAGAGATAGTAGTCATCCCAAATCCGGCCTTCCTTTATCCATTTGGCGAGGAGTATGTCAATAATATTGGTGAACGAGCGCAGTCTATGTTCCCTATTCGTTCTTTTCTAGATTATGGAATTATGGTTGCAGCAGGATCAGATAGTCCGGTTACTGAATATAACCCTATTATTGGGATCTATGAACTGGTCAATCGAAGAACAAAAAATGGATTATTGATCGGACCTGAAGAAAGAATAACGATAGAAGAGGCTATTAAAATATTTACTTATAATGGGGCTTATGCCAGTTTTGAAGAACAGACAAAGGGAAGCATTGAACCTGGGAAACTAGCCGATTTAGTCGTAATTGATCAATCTATCCTCCGTTGTCCATCGGAAGATATCTTACATGTAAAAGTGGAAATGACTGTTTTTAATGGCGAAATTGTATATGTTAGAGAACCTAATTCATTCGTTTCAACAAGTATGAGTGAAAATGTTTAAAAGAATCGATGAAATTCTCATTTTAGGAGGGATTATATGATTTTGGTCGAGGATTTCTATCAAACTGTTAGTCAATGGACAAAAAAATTAGTTGAAATTCCTAGTATAAATGGAACAGTAGGGGAAGTAACCGTTATGGACGAAGTAGAAAGGCTGTTAAGGACTTTCCCTTATTTTGAGAAACACCCTGACCGTGTTTGGTACAAAGAGATTCCAGGAGATCCTTTAGGAAGAAAAAGCGTTTTTGGACTGGTGATAGGTGAAAAAGGCTATTCAACTAAAACCGTGTTATTACATGGTCATTTAGATACAGTGGCAATAGATGATTTTGGAGAATTAAAGAATTATGCCACAGATCCAGAAGGTTTGATGGAGAAAATGAAGGAACTAGATTTAGATGAAGAAGTTAAAATGGATTTAGATTCAGGAGATTGGTATTTTGGCAGAGGCAGTGTGGATATGAAGAGTGGTGTGGCCTCTCATTTATCCGTTCTTCAATATCTCTCCGAACATACAAGTGAATTTTCAGGAAATGTGTTATTTATGGCAAATCCGATTGAAGAAACCACACATGGTGGAATCATTGATGCCTTAGAGGAACTGGTGCGTCTTAAGAAAGAGCAGCATTTTGAGTATATAACGGCCATCAATGCTGATTTTATAGGCCCTTTATATCCTGGAGATAGGACGAAATATATTTATTTAGGTTCTGTAGGCAAGTTATTGCCTTCTTTTTATATCAGAGGGAAAGAAACGCATGTAGGCCAGCCTTTTGAAGGATTGGATCCAAATTTAATTGCGTCGGAATTAGTGAGAAGGATTAATTATAATATGTCACTGGCTGATGAGGCTGAAGGAGAAACTACTTTACCCCCTGTTACGTTAAAGTTAGAAGATTTGAAGAAAAGCTATAATGTTCAAACTCCTTTTTCATCATTTGTCTATTTTAATTACTTTGTTCATAAGATTACGCCTAGTGAAGTCATCTCTCAATTATTAGAAATAGCCCTCGATGCCTTCAAAGATGTTATTGCTGATCTTAACCGTCAATATACTAAGTATTGTGAGGTACTGAATAGAGAAACCGAATCACTTCCTTGGAAACCGAGAGTAATCACGTATGAAGAATTATATACAAAAGTGATGAAAGATTCTGGAGAGATGGTTAATGAGCGCTTGCAAGAGGTTCTTGATAAAAATAAAAGGGAGGATTTAAGGATTGTAAGCAGAATGCTGGTTGATGAACTGTTAAAAATGGATGCTGATCATACTCCTGTTATTGTGTTATTCTTTAGTGCTCCCTATGTACCGCATAACTATGCCAAAGATATGAAAGAACATGATCAAAAATGGCTAAAGCAGTTAGATTCATTAGCACAAGAGATAGGCGAAAAAAATAATGAAACATTCCAGATTAAAAAGTTTTTTCCATCATTGACCGATAGCAGTTACTTATCAATGGATGATAGTGATAAAGATATAGAAACTATCAAATCCAACTTTCCTGGTATGGACGTATTATATCCTGTTCCTGTAAAGACGATAAAGAGCTTGGATATTCCAGCTATAAACTTAGGAGTCTGGGGAAAAGACGCTCACAAGTGGACAGAAAGGGTTTATAAACCATTTTCATTCCAAATATTACCTGAATTAATAACGAAGTTTACATTAAGTTTATTAGATTAAATTTTATCACGCATGAACGGGCTTTTGACCCCCACTGATTGAAGTTTCACTTTATGATAAAAATATATGCTTAATGTGTGTGAAACTCCATGTTGATGAACCTTCATTCAACATGGAGTTTTTATCATGCATGAACGGGCTTTCTACTTCGCCTAAGATGATAAGAGAAACTTCCGTATATATTTCTTCTTGTGATAAAACAGAATGCTATTTGTCCTTGTTAATTTATTGGGACGCAGAATTATTAAGATTGTAAAATTTCTGTTTAATTTTTCCTAATAATAAAATAATTGACTAAGCCTATGCTACTCTATAGATAACTTTTTAGGTGAAAAGGGGCTGGAGAGATTGACGAGAATCGTAGTAGCAGGAGCAGGTTATGTTGGTTTAGTCACAGGCGTTTGTTTGGCAGAAGTTGGGCATAAGGTTACTTGTGTTGATTTTGTAGAGGATAAAATCGATTTGTTGAAAAAAGGGGTGTCTCCTATTTATGAGCCTGATCTTAATGAATTGATTAGGAAGAATATAAACGCAGATAAGTTGTCCTTTACGACAGATTATAAAAATGCCTATTGTGATGCGGATGTTATTTTTATTGGTGTGGGAACACCAGAAAATGAGGATGGTTCAGCCAACTTAAATTTTGTTTATACGGTTGCTCGTCAAATTGCAGAAACTATCACACGTGATTGTTTAATTGTAATTAAATCAACTGTGCCAATAGGGACAAATGATAAAGTAGAAATATTTATTAAGAACTATTTAAAACATGATGTTCATGTAGAAGTGGCTTCTAATCCAGAATTCCTTGCACAAGGAACGGCGGTTAGGGATACGCTTTCTGCTTCTCGTATCGTCATCGGAGCAGAAAGTGAACATGCTAAACAAGTTTTACAAGATATATATGCACCATTTAAGCAGCCAATACTTTCGATGAATCGCCGCAGTGCGGAAATGGTGAAGTATGCTTCGAATGACTTTTTAGCTTTAAAAATCTCCTTTATAAATGATATTGCCAATCTTTGTGAAACAGTTGGAGCGAATATTGAGGAGGTAACCACTGGAATGAGCTATGACGCGCGCATTGGCAATAAATTTTTAAACCCTGGAATTGGCTATGGCGGATCTTGTTTCCCAAAAGATACAAAAGCATTGCATTGGCTATCGGAAGAAGAGGGGTATGTGCTGCGGACAGTAAAGGCTGCAATTGAAGTAAATGAAAAACAAAAGTTTAAGTTAATGAAAAAGGCAAGAAAAGACTTTGCTTCTTTTCAAGGATTAAAGGTTGCTGTATTAGGGTTAACTTTTAAACCAGGAACCGATGATTTAAGAGAGGCGCCATCTATTCCTAATGTCCGCTTATTAGTAAACGAAGGTGCACAAGTCTATGCTTATGATCCTGTTGGAATGGAGAACTTTAAGAAGATTTATCCAACACAAGTGGTTTATGAGAGCACAGCGGAAAAGGCATTAGAAGATGCTGATTTATGTTTCATCTTTACAGAGTGGGAAGAAATTAAAACAATGGATATGAAAGTATTCAAAGATAAGATGAAAACACCGTTCGTTTATGATGGGCGCAACTGTTTTGCATTAGCAGAAGCAGAAGAAGCAGGGATTTATTATCAATCGATTGGGCGGCCAGAAGTGAAGACATTTGAAGCAAAAAAAGAAGTAATCTTATAAATTTCTTAGAAAAGAGATATTTGGGAAAATGTCTCTTTTTTTTTGCCATTATTGAAATGTTGATAAAAGGAGAGGCAGAAAATAGTGAAGTGATAATCATTGTAGGGGCTGCATTCGGATTTATCATTTATACCTGGTTTGCCGCTAGAGATGCGGAAGTTGCTGTTACGCATGCAATTGTAGAGTTTTGTCGAAATAATACGAGCGATATTTATTTATTTTTTATATATCTAATAGTAAAATAGTACCAGTGTTTTTGGATTGGATGTAAGGTATTTTCTTGAAGATGGGACGCTAAGTTACTTGACTATAGTGATAGTAACGAATAAGACAGCTGAGCTACCTAAAATAATACCTATTTTAGGAGGATACACAATGATAACGTCTCTGTCAGAAGAACTAGACAAAGAATGGCTAGAGTTGATTTTAGAGGCTCGGGATTTAGGCATTTCTATAGAAGAAGTTTTGGCATTTCTTAAAAAAAATTAGATTCCTTATAAAGGGTCTTTTTTATATTACTGAAATAAAAAGGTACTATAGATAAGTCTATCATTCTGCTATACCATTTATCAGCAGAAAATTTTCACCTCAAGAAATTCTGCCAAGGTCTATCCACATGTCAACAGCCCCTTTTCTGTATAAGAAAATGGGGCTGTTTTAGTGGAAAAAAGGCATTTTTAGATTGATTTTCATTTACGCTCCTTATTATTCGGTTTTACTTCAATTCACTTGCTATTTTCTGCAAATAATCAGGGATTTTATTTGCTCCCTGGCATGTATGACAATAGATTACTTTAACGGCTTGATTGGAGATATACTGATTTAATACATGTGTCGGTATTTCTGTAGGACAGCCACAAGAAGTACAAAACAATAAATATTTATAGTTCATAATAATCCAACCACCTTTTAAAGTATAGTTTAATAAAATATATTCTCTTTCTATTAAATTATACGTCAAAATAAGAAAAAAATGATGAAAAAATGAATTTACTAGATAAATAGAATAAAAAAAATAGATACGCTAAAGTTATTGGGTAGAAGCAGGGAAAAGCTGCTTATCTATAGGATGATTGCGCTTCCTTATAATGCTTTTATAGAAAGCTATATCCACTATATTTATTTTTCTAGCAAATAAAGGGGGAGAGTTCTTGTCTGTTTTTATTAAGGAAGTTTTTTTACTTTAGCATGCAAGGTAGAAAAGAATGGAATAATTATCAAGTTTAATTATTAGACAATTCAGATATATAGCTATTAGAATAAGAATATCTAAAAAAAGTAGTAAATCATTATTCTAATTTCCTTTATATTTTTCCTTCTTCATTCATAGCTCCTAGAAGATTCATACTTTCCAGAATCAATGTACTGTCCCTATTTCAAGATTTAGTATTCTACTAAAAAATTAATTCGAGGTGATTGTATTGGATTTAGTGAAACATCCTTTTTTCTCTATACAAAAAAAAGAGGTAGAGTTCATTTTTGACAATAAAAAATTAACGGGATATGCTCATCAAACAATTGCTGGGGCGTTGTTGATGAACGGGATATATCATCTGGCAGATAGCAAAGCAGGCAATCCTAGAGGCGTTTATTCTTATGAGCCTCGAAGTGAAACATGTTATGTATTGGTCAATAAAAAAGAAAGAGTGCTAGCATCAAAGACATTAATTGCTAATGGAATGATGATCGAACGATGTGCGGCAAAACCAAAGATTGGGAGCAAAGAATATGTGTAAAGAAACGCAAGTATTAGTAATAGGCGGTGGAATTGCGGGAATAGTCACAGCAACGGAGCTAGCAAAACAGCAGATTCAGGTTATATTAGTAGAAGAGTCCCCATATATAGGAGGAAAGGTAGCTTATCAAACACAGCCCATTTCTTCCTTATCAAATGGAGAGGAATTAAGAGGATTTGAGCTGGTGGATAAATGGCTGCAAAAATTTAATCAGTATAGTGTAGAAGTGATGTTGGATCATACTGTCATTGGATTATATGAGAATCGTGATGTCAGTGTTGTGCATAAGGAAAAAATTACGAGAATAAAAGCGGAAAATATCGTTATTGCGACCGGTGCATCAGAAAAGCCAGTTGTATTTAATGGGTGGACTTTGCCAGGCGTCATGACGCTAGAAGCAGTACAGCAGTTTATTAATCGAGATTTTGTGCGGCCTGGAAAACGTGCAGTAATTTATGGAGTTAGTTCTTTTACATCTGGATTAGTAGAGTTATTTGATAAAACAGGCATTAAAGTGGAGGCAATCCTGATTTCTGGGGATGACAGCAGTGAAAATCTTTCATTTGGTTCTATACCTGTTTTCACTGTACAAGAGGTAACGGCTTTGTCTAAAGAGAATAAAGTGAATTCATTAGCTGTTGCACTTTGCAATGGCCAACTATTTGAAATAGAGGTGGATTTTGTTTGTACAGATGGAGGAAGAAATCCTGTTCTAGAAACATTGTCCATCTTTGATTGTGATATACAGTATAGTGCGAAGCTAAAATCATTTGTGCCAAGCTATGACGAAAAGATGGAAACTTCTATTGAAAATGTATTTGTTGCAGGAGCATCTGCCGGTTTAACATCTTATGATGCTATATTAGCATCTGCAGAAATTGCGGCGACATCTATCGCTGAAAAGTCTAAAGCTAACGGTGGGGGAGGTAACGAGTGAAGGATTCGGTTATTGTATGCAGATGTGAAGATGTGACAGCAAAGGATGTGAAGGCTGCTATTGTAAAAGGCGCCCATACTCCCAATGATATTAAAAGGCTAACAAGATGTGGTTCAGGAGTCTGCCAGGCAAAAATCTGCTCGGATTTAATGGTAGAAATCATTCATGAAAAAACGGGGAAACCTTATAGAGATATTGGCATACATCGTCCAAGGATGCCGATTAGACCGGTTGTATTAAGTACGTTGTTAACTGGGGGAGATGCAGGTGAAAACATATAATACAGTGATTATTGGTGGGGGTGTCATCGGGAACAGCATTGCGTATCATTTATCGAAAAAAGGGGAAAAGGAAATAGCCGTTATGGAAAGAGATTTTCCTTTAAGTGGAACATCAGGCGCTACGCAGGCTTGGGTATGGGTGCATTCCAAAGAGCCTGTCAGTTATGCTCTTTTTAATAAACAAAGTTCGGACTTGTATCCAAATCTTCAAAAGGAGATTGGCGATTTTGAATATATGCAGCAAGGGGGAATTGTGCCAATTTTTGAGGAAGACGCACTTGCTGATGCTGTTTGTCTGGCAGAAGAGCAGCAGCAAGCTGGAATTCCTGTTCAGGTGCTGACCCGAGAGGAAGTGCTGGAGATTGAACCAGAAATATCATCAGAAGTAGTGGGTGCTACGTATAGTCCGATAGATGGAAGTGTTCACCCTTTTCGCTTAGTAGAAAGGTATATGAATGCAGCAAGAAAAAATGACGTTCATTATTATTTCTATAACAAGGTAATAAAGGCGAAAAGGCAAAAAGATGGCTATCTTCTTACAACAAATAAAGGGAAGGAGCTATTTGCGAAACATGTTGTTATTGCATCTGGAACATGGTCGAAAGAAGTGGGAGAGCTGTTTGAGGTTCATATTCCAGTAAAGCCAGTAAGAGGTCAAGTATTGATAACAGAGCAAATGCAGCCATTATTTAAGCATGTTATTATGGGGATGCGCCAATTAAAGAATGGAGAAGTATTAAGTGATTTTACAGAACAGGAAGCTGGTTTTGATAAGCGGTCCACTTTTGATAAAATGGAAGAGACTGCAAAAAGAGCAGTAAAAATTATTCCAGCTTTAAAAGACGCCATGATTATTCGCAGTTTTTCAGGTTTAAGAGCCATTCCTGAGGATGATTTTCCAATACTTGGAGAAGTTAAAGGGAAAGCAAACTTATATGTCGCCTGTATGCACAGTGGAATGACCTTATCTCCGTTGATTGGGAATATCATTTCTGATTTGATTCTTTATAAAAAAACAGCTATAGACTATAGCAGATATCATGTAAATCGGTTTTTAGGATAAAATGGAGCAAGCTGCAAGCAGTGACCGGTCATTGTTTGCGGCTTTTTAATTTAGGTTGAGAGATGACGAATTTTTTTAAAAAATAGCTATTAAAAAAAACGGAGCAAACTATTAAAAAAGCGCAACAAAATAGAAGAAATTGAAACAACTTCATAGGTAGTTATAGGGGAGATGACGTGAATTACCTGAAAATTTCTTTGGATAGGAATAAATTGGATTTTCTAGGATAATGAAGTTAATTTGTGAGTTAGCATTTTAATAGATTAGGAGTGAGCGATTTGGATTTAAATCCATTACATTCTTTTTTAGGATATGGCGATTTTCGCAATGCGGATTTTTTGGTGATAAGTAAACATGAAGGAGCGAATAATGAGAAACTTGAACAGGAGCTGGATGCAAGAACCAATTATTTTGGATTAGAGAAAGAATATTGGCTGGATAGGGAGAAGCGGTTAAATGGGTATTGGCATCCATCTGCAAAAAAATCGGGGGAAATTAAGAGGGAACTTTTTGGAGAAGAAGAAAAATATACGAATAGATTTCCGGACGTCGTAAAATATCCTGCTCGAATGCTGTTTGCTTTGGAAGAGGCTCTCCATATAAACAGTATGGCAAGTATTGATAAATGGTTTAAAGGAGCAAATGAAATTTCTAAAGATGTCAAAAATAAATTAAACGCTTCTTATGATGATATGTATAGTTATACAAAGATTGCCAACTGGAAAACAGCTTTATCACATTATCAGCCACTTTTAAGAGCAGCACAGAGTTGGCCTTATACGGAACTGAAAAAATCTGATTATACAAATATTTTCGAAAAGACTGTGCAGCTTGAAAACCCTCGTTTTGCTGCATGGAGAAAAAAGCGAGAAGAAATATTGGCTAATTTATTAAAAGAATATCCGAAAAAAGTAATATTTTGTACAGGCAACTTTCAAAAAGATAATGATTCAGATTCATTAAAAGAGTTCTTTGAAAGAGAGTTTCAAGCTGATTTGAACCCATTTGGATTTAATGGAAAGTTGAAAGGTCTATATGGAGAATTTTCTTATAATAATCAAAAAACAATCGTTATACATACACAAGGTTTAGGAAGTGGGGGTGGTTTAGCTTATGATGAAGTTTGTAAGATAACCAAAGTAATCTATCGAAAACTAAAAAGAGAAAAATCTATGTAAATATTCTTGAGGCAGATTAAATTTTTGTACCAAGGAATGAAGAACATAAATGGAAGGTAAATAAAGTGATATGGAAAATGACTAATAATAAGTTACAGCTAGTTTGTAATAAAAAAATTCTCTTTAGTTTAACTCCTATTCAAGAGGCTTTTGCAGGATAACAAAAGCTACGAAAAAAGCAGGAATGACAGAGTAGTTTTTATCTGTCATTCCTGCTTTTGTTGTCAGATTTAAAATGTAGATGTTTGATATTTGGATAAAATGATTAAGTACAGAAAGTATTGTCATATAGTTGTTCTAAGGATGGATAGAATGAATACCTAGTACAAATTGCTAGTTAGTGGATTGATTTCTTTTTTCCGCATCTAACACAATAATCACTATAATAGCTGTACTTATGTCTTCGTTTGAATAAACAAAATAGAGATTTAATCTTTGACATTTTTGATTCGCCTCCCTATAGAACTACCATACTTTAATGACTAAAATCATTTTTAGTTAATTGTTGCGTTTGTGTCGTTCTGTTGAAAAAGCCGCTGTAAACTGCTAATTATTTCATATTAAGTATACTATAACTCATTCTATAAAACGTATAAATGATTCGACAAAATTCTTTGTTAAGAACGATTAGGTAGATAACCTTCATCATGATAGAGTCGCCGAAGCACTTGGGATATAGAATTTGCCCCTTTACCAAGTAATGTTTTTTTTGATTATTACAAAGAACTTATTCCCCTGCTATCGGCAATAATTCTGTATAGATTCGCACTTATGGAGAGAGAACATTTATACTTTTGGCTGTTTTATAACATGTTGAACAATTGCTTTTATATTTAGCCCTAAGGTGATTAAAAAACAAAATATATTCTTGACGGTGTGAATCAAAGAAGTTATAGTAAATTTACATATTTAATACGTATTAATACGTATTGTTCGATAGAATGTATAATAAGGAGCGATAGGGATGGAAGTATCAAAAGTAGTTAGTGCTATTAATAAAGCAACGGAAAAAGGTATTTCAGAATTATATCTGGTGGCATGTGGCGGTTCTTTGGTAGATATGTATGCATCTAAATATTTTCTTGAAAGTGAAGCAAAGAAGGTTGTTACAGGGCTATATACAGCTAATGAATTTGTGCATGCTACACCAAAACGATTAAATAAAGATTCTGTTGTTATTGTTTGCTCACATGGCGGCAATACACCAGAATCAGTGGAAGCCGCTAAAGTAGCCAAGGAAGGTGGAGCTCATACAATTGGATTAACCCACAATCAGGATGCTGCATTGCTAAAATATTCAGATCATGCCTTTTTATATGAATGGGGTGCTGACAGTGATGTGAAGAACAACCCAATGGCTATTATTTTAGGAATTACTGTGGAGATCTTAAACGTGACAGAAGGATATGAATATTATAAAGCGTTTAAAGATGGTATGGAAAAAATTAATGGAATTATAAAAAAGGGCGAGAAGCTAGTAGAAGGAAGAGCAAAGGTCTTTGCTGATAAATATCAGAATGAAGATTTATTTTATGTTTTATCAAGTGGTGCATCTTATGGTCATGCTTATGGTTTTTCTATTTGTTCGTTAATGGAAATGCAATGGCTGAATGCTGCTCCTATCCATTCTGGAGAATACTTCCATGGTCCATTTGAAGTAACGGATAAAGAAACACCTTTTATCTTAATGATGAATGAGGGACGTACACGAACACTAGACGAACGGGCACTGAAATTCCTGAATCAATATGCGGAAAAAGTAGAAGTAGTAGATGCAAAAGAATTAGGTATTAGCAAAATTCAGGATGAAGTGGTTGAGTTCTTTAATCCAGTATTATTCTATAGTATTTTATGTGTATATCGTGAAGCGTTAGCAGAAGTGCGCGAACACCCATTAGAAACTCGCAGGTATATGGGAAAGGTTGCATATTAAGCAGAGGTGAAGCATGATGAAAGTTTTGGGTATAGGTGATAATGTAGTAGATAAATATGTTCATATAAAAACGATGTATCCTGGTGGGAACGCTTTGAATTTTAGTGTTTTTGCTCAAAAAAGAGGCGTGGAGTCTGCTTTTATTGGTACATTTGGAAATAATAAAGAAGCAGAATACGTAGAGAGTGTTTTACAGGAACTGCAAATTGATATTTCAAGATGCAGGCATGCTATTGGTGAAAATGGATGTGCCCGTGTCACATTGGAGAATGGTGAAAGAGTTTTTCTTGGCAGTAATGATGGTGGAGTTACACGGGAGAATCCATTGAAGTTAACAGAAGAAGATAAGGTGTACATTCGAGAGTTTTCCATTATTCATACGGGATTATATAGTCATACAGCTCAGTTGCTGCCAGAAATTAAAGAGTTAGGCAGACCATTGTCTTTTGACTTTTCTGATGACTTTGCACAATCGGACATTGATCAATATATTTCTTATATAGACTTTGCTTTCTTTTCCTGCAGCCATATGTCAGATGAGGAAACACATACGTTTATCCAATCTAATTTTAAGAAAAAAGGACAAATACTAATAGCAACACGTGGAAGTGAAAGAACTATAGCATATGACGGTACTCAATTTTATTACCAAAGTCCTGAATATGTGGAGGCCAAGGACACAATGGGGGCAGGCGACTCATTTATCACGGCATTTTTGCTGCAGTATTTAAAAGATAAAAATATTATGTTATCCATGAAAGAAGCTGCTTTCTTTGCAGCAAATAGTTGTCTTGTTGAAGGCTCATTTGGATTCGGAATAGTATACGAGTGATGCTCTGGGAAAAGAAAAACGTTTGTTGTTCTTTTTAAGGGTATAACGATATAAAGATTAATAGCTTATAAACCCAAAAAGAGGCTAGGACATAAGTATTCCAGTTGAAGAAAAAACCGAACAATTATACGTAAATTACGTATAATTGTTCGGTTTTTAAGTTTTTAAAAGGACGAGTTCAGCAAAGTTTGTTGTTATTACCCGCAGCCTGAATACACTTCGCTTTCCGTGGGGCTCGCGCTGAGCCGCTTCGGCTTCGCCTGCAGGGTCTAAGCTGTCTCGCTAATTCCACAGGAGTCTACGTGTATTCAGGCTGCTCAGTTTTTCCAAATAATTAATTTTTTAAATTTTTTTTTAGATAACAACCTTTAAAAACGAAGTGAAATGGAGCGGAGGACACTCCACTCCTGCGGGAAGTAGAGGAAAGGCTGAGACCCCGCAGGTGTGCCGAGGAGGCTCAGCTTCCTCCTCAGCTTCCTCCCCGCGGAAAGGGAGTGTCTGTAGCGCAATGGAACGAATTAGTTTTTACACTTGACTATATTTAAAAACACAAGTAACCAAGATTGCGAAACCAGCCTTTATTTTAAAGCTAAATTAGAGATTATTCGTCTTTACAGATTATCTAATTAGTTGTGTCCCAACCTCTTTTTTTATTATGGTACTGCTTTAATTTTTTTTGATAGTATAAATACATGAACTGTCCGGTATGCCATATACCTGCTCTTTATGAAAAGGTAATCTTATTTTTGGATTTGCACTTGCTTAAATATGGATTTTATCACGTTTTGTTCCTCACATAAGAGAGTAGAAGAGAAAATGAGAAATCAAGATGGCAGAAATTTGTTGAGAAAAAGCCTGATGAATGGGGATACACGTAGATTTCTTTTGTACTATAGTAGAAAATAGTTTCATAATAAGGAAAGATAAGGGGGATAGATATGTCTAAATGGAAAACAAAAGAACAATTAACTGAACTATTATGCAATCTTGTTCAAATACCTAGTATTACAGGAACAGAGGCAGAAGTTTATTTACCGGATTTTGTTGTAGGGGAGTTATCTAGCTTAGAATATTTTCAACAATACCCAGAACACCTGAAGAAAAATCCTACTGAAGATGGCAGATTCTTTGTTACGGGGCTTGTGAAAAAAAATCCAGATGTGAAAAAAACAGTCATTCTTATTAGTCATTTTGATGTAGTTGATGTACAGGACTATGGAAAGTGGAAAGAGAATGCTTTTAATCCTGAAAAATTAACACAATTATTCTATAAGCAAAAAGATGAGCTTCCAAAGCAAGTGCAAAAGGATATAGAAACTGGGAACTGGTTATTTGGAAGAGGCATTATGGATATGAAATGTGGAATTACTTTGCATATGGCAATGATAGAACAGGCTTGTGAAGGAGTATTTGATGGAAATATTCTTTTATTGACAGTACCTGATGAAGAAGTGAATTCCGTTGGCATGAGAGCTGCAGTTCCAGTTTTATTAGAAATGGCAGAAAAATATAATCTTGAATATACAACGGTTCTTAACGGTGAACCCATGTTTATGCGTTATCCGGGTGATCAAAAAAAATACATTTACACAGGCTCTATTGGAAAAGCATTGCCAGGCTTCCTTTGTTATGGAAAAGAAACACATGTTGGAGAACCATTTGCAGGGCTAAATGCGAATTATATGGCTTCCTTATTAACGGATGAATATGAATTGAATACTAGCCTTTGTGATATAGTGCAGGGAGAAATTACACCGCCGCCAACAAATTTGATTCAACATGGCATCAAAGAAGAATATTCTGTTCAAATCCCCCATCGCGCCGTGACATTGTGCAATTTATTTATTTTAGATAAAACAATGGATGATATTGTTTCCCTATTAAGGGAGAAGGCAGAAAAAGTTGCAAACAAAATAATAGATTCCTACAAGAAACACGCATCCGAGTTTTCTCAATATATACCGTTTAATGTACCTGAATTAGAGGTATCTGTACTAACCTATGAGGAATTAATGAATTATGCTGCTACAAACTACGGCATGGAAGAAGTAGCCAACCTTCAATCTTCTGTCTTGAATAATAGGGGGAAAAAGGATGATAGAGAGGTAACTATCGAAATAGCTGATAAATTGACGATTCTTTGCAAGGAATTAGCACCAATGGTCGTTATTTTCTTTGCACCTCCATATTACCCGGCTATTAGTTCATCAAAGCATCCCTTAATAAAAGATGTTGTAGGAAAAATAGAGAAATATGCAAATGATTTTCATGGTATTGCGTTTGAAAAAATAAACTACTTTAACGGTATTTCTGATCTTAGTTATGTAGGCTTACAATATCCAGCGGAATCTATGAAATCTCTAACTGCCAATATGCCATTATGGGATAAAGGATACTCTATTCCTCTTAAAGAATTGGAATTATTTAATGTTCCCGTTTTAAATATGGGGCCAGTTGGATTGGATGCGCACCAGTGGACAGAACGTCTAGATCTAGATTATGCATTTGTAACACTGTTAGATATACTGCCTGTATGTATTAATTCTCTATTAACTTCCAATGCTGCAGCAGCTAGATAGTACTTTTGTTAACAATTTTTGTTTGAGGGAGAAAGAGTTTTTTTACTAATAAAGAAGGAAGCTGAATAAGCAGGAGGGAAATAAATTTCGGTTGCTGCTAGACAAAAAGGCACTTATTATGTAAAATAAGAACAAGTGTTCCTTTTGGTGCTGACATTATAGAACCTATCCATTTTGTTTAGATCAAATACATGAAATAAGCCTTCAAAACAACATTAAAGTATATGGAAGTACTTAGTTGAACCAATCGGGCCTTTACGGGCAGTTGTCCCCCATCTAAATTTCTCCTTTCTTTTCATAATTTTGAGGTGGGGGTCCTACTGCCCGTTAATGCGGGATAAAGTTTTGCCTCTCTATAATATTTGCCTATAGGATCATTTCCCCTCTAAAAGCTGTTTACACTATATATTTCCTTCGCTTTTTAGAAACAAGAAGATTCAGCATAATGGTTAACCTTACTTTTTTACATATCTTTTGAAAAGTGTTATTGTCTTTTTTGTGAAAATATCTTAATTAAAACAAAATTTATTTTTCTCCAATTAGAAAAGAAGGGGATTTTTTTGCTCCGTTTTTTCTAAAATGAAAAGATTGACATTCGGAAAAAACACCTTTAATATTATGTAGACCGATTGTTATAGTTTTAGGGGTGTAGAAATGAAGCAAAAAAAAGAAGGGAAACGGGAATTGATTATAAAGACTGCGTCTCAGTTATTTCAATGTCAAGGCTATCATGGAACAGGTCTTAATCAAATAATTGAAGAAAGTGGAGCTCCAAAAGGTTCTCTTTATTATCATTTTCCTAATGGGAAAGAAGAAATTGCATTAGAAGCAATTCTGTTAATGAAGAAGCAGGTATTGGAGGAGGCGCAAGCAGATTTAAATAAAAAGGATTCTGCTGTAGAGGCGTTTCAGTTTCATATAGAGAAGATTGCAGTAGAGTTTGATAAAAAGGAGCATATGGAAGGGCTGCCGATTGGATTAATCGCTTCCGAAACAGCATCAACAAATGAAAATATTCGTTGTGCCTGCCAATCAGCCTTTAAGGAATGGCAATTTTTTTATGTAGATAAATTGCAGCAATTTGGGTATGCGAAAGAGAAAGCAGAAGAATTAAGCATTGCCATTAATGCAATGATTGAGGGAGGATGCATTCTAGCATTAACAAGTGAAAGTGGAGAACCGCTCCGCATTATTGCAAAACAGCTGCCTTTGCTGCTTAAAAAGGAAGAATAAAGGGGGAAATGAAATATGCAGGTAGAAACAAGTGCCGCAATGGATAAGGAAAATAATTTAGAACATATCAGAACGATTCCTGTTATTGTCTCCTTTGTCATTGCTGGTTTTATTGGTTTGTTCAGTGAGACAGCTTTAAATATGGCATTAAATAATCTGATTACTAGTTTTGGGATTCATGAAACAACAGCGCAATGGCTTACAACGGGTTATTTGCTTACATTAGGAATTTTGGTTCCGATATCTGGATTGATATTGCAATGGTTTACGACAAGGCAGCTATTTATTACTTCCTTGATTGTCTCTATTATTGGAACATTTCTTGCAGCTATTGCACCAACATTTAGTGTGCTTTTAATTGCTCGTGTTGTGCAGGCGATTGGAACAGCATTGCTGCTTCCTCTTATGTTTAACACAATTTTAATGATTGTGCCGCCGCAAAATCGGGGGAAAATAATGGGTGTTATTGGATTGGTTATTATGTTTGCACCTGCTGTAGGTCCCACATTATCTGGTCTTATTTTAAAAAGTCTTTCTTGGCATTGGATATTTTGGATTTCTTTGCCACTTTTAATTGGAGCCCTTATTTACGGCATGTACTTTATGCAAAATGTAACAACGCCAACAAAACCTAAAATTGATATAGTTTCTATTATATTATCAACGCTTGGTTTTGGTGGGATTGTTTATGGATTTAGTAGTGCAGGAGAAGGGGACGGATGGAGCAATCCAATCGTTATAGTTTCTATAGCAGTTGGAATTGTTTCTTTGATTTTATTCTCCTTGCGCCAAATAAAGATGGAAAAACCAATGTTGAATTTGAGTGTGTTTAAATATCCGATGTTTACATTAGGGCTAGTGATGATTATTATCGCAATGATGACAATTTTGTCTTCGATGATTTTATTGCCATTATATTTGCAGACATCTTTAGCATTAAGTACATTTGCAGCAGGGCTGTTATTGCTTCCAGGTGGAGTGATAAATGGGTTGCTTTCTCCTGTAATGGGCGGTTTATTTGATCGATTTGGACCGAAGTGGCTTGTTATTATTGGTTTTGTTATTATTACTGGAACGATGTTTGGTTTTACTAGCATTACAATGGAAACATCTTCTGCTTTTATTGTAGGAATGCATATTTTTATGATGATCGGGGTTTCTATGGTGATGATGCCAGCACAAACGAATGGTTTAAATCAGCTGCCTAGAGAACTATATCCTGATGGAACTGCTATTATGAATACTTTGCAGCAAGTGTCAGGGGCAATTGGAACTGCTGTGGCGATTTCTATTTTATCATCTAGCTCTAAGAAGTATATGAGCGGTGTTACAGACCCAGAGAATCCAATCAATCAATTGCTTGCTTTTACAGAAGGGGTAAAAAATGCCTTTGTATTTGCGATTATTTTAGGTGTTATCGGATTAGGATTATCTTTTTTCCTTAAGAGAGTAGTAGTAAAGCAAGGAGAATAGGGTTAGACATATTAAGAGGCGGGCGTCTATTTGTTGAATTTTCAACTGATAGATGCCTCTTTCTTTTTTTAGGGTGTTTTCTAAAAGATTGTTGTTTTTCGGATAGTTTTAATGAGTAAATCCATTGTTAAAACAGGTTGATTGGAAGGGCAGGTGCGAGACTCCTGTGGGATTAGCGGGGCAGGTGAGACCCCACGGAAAGCGAGCATCCTGCAACGGAAATTAACCTACTTCTTTAAAAGCAGCAGAGTTTGCAAAAACAGCCTTTTTTGAAAAGTTAGTGCCTATTTTTAAAACAGTACCTTGCAATAAACAATACTAGATGATATTCTATATCCATGAAGTACTTTTATATTACAGTACTATACAATGAATAGTACTGAATAATACAAAGAATAGGGTGACGTTATATTGAATGTCCAATTTAAAAAAGGAGTTTTAGAGTTGTGTGTGCTGGTGCTTTTGGATAAGAAAGACCGGTATGGCTATGAGCTGGTCCAAAAAATTTCTGATCAGATTGAAATTTCGGAAGGATCGGTTTATCCATTGCTTAGACGATTAACGAAAGAAGAATATTTTACAACCTACTTGCAAGAGTCAACAGAAGGTCCTTCTCGCAAATATTATAAATTAACGGATAAAGGAAGAATTTCTCTTCATGAATTGATTGCAGAATGGAATGAATTCTCAAATGGTGTTAATCAACTAATTAAAGAAGGTGTAAAAAATGACTAAAGACCAATTTCTTAAAAATTTAGATTCTGCTTTAAAACCACTGTCACAAGCGGAGCGTCAGGATATTATTCAAGACTATGAGGAGCATTTTCTCATCGGAGTAGAAGAAGGCAAAACAGAACAAGATATAGCGGAAGCATTAGGATCGCCAAACCAAATTTCTAAAGAATTATTGGCATCTTATCATATTAAAAAAGTGGATGCAAAAGCAACAACTGGGAATATGTTTCGAGCAATTTGGGCAGCTATTGGATTGGGATTTTTTAATCTGGTTATTGTCTTAGGCCCTTTTATTGCATTAATTGGGCTAATTTTTTCAGGATGGGCAGTCGGCATTTCTTTTGTTTTATCTCCACTGTTAATCCTTATTGATTTAGTATTGCAGCCAGGAGCATTTGAATTCTTTAACCTGTTTATCTCCATTTTACTTTGTGGGTTAGGCATTTTTATCTCTATAGGCATGTTGTATGTAACAAAGTATTTCATAAAAGGATTTATCCGATATTTAAAATACAATGTAGCACTTGTGAAGGGCGGTCTGAAGCATGATTAATTTTAAAAAAATATTAATGATTGCAACTTTTCTTATTGTGATAGGAGCAGTGGGCAGCCTATTGACATTTCGCCTTGTCGATAAAGGGGGAAGCATTCAAGAGAAAAGAACGTTCGATCAAAAAAATATAACAGCAATCGAAGTGGATTCTGATAATGCTCGTGTGGAAATTGTTCCATCAAAGGATATGGTGATGAAAGTAGAGTTATCCGGAAAAGGAGCAAAAGATGATAAAAAAGACTTCTCTGCAAAAGTGGAAGGAGATACACTTTTGGTCAGTATGAAAAAGGAAGACTTCCGATTTTTTCACTTTGATTTATTTACAAAATCTCTTACATTAAAAGTAATATTGCCGGAAAAACAATATGATTCTTTAGCAGTCAATAATGATAATGGATATGTTCAAATAAAAGATTTGAATGTAAAGCGATTAGATGCAGAGACTAACAACGGTCGAGTGGATTTAAAAAAGATAATTTCTTCGAATGTGAATGTGGAAACAGATAATGGAAAGCTGACACTAGATGATGTCAGCGGCAACATTAAAGGAAAAACAAATAATGGAAGGATTTCTATCAAGACAGCTGATTTAGACCGGTCTATTCAACTGGAAACAGATAATGGCAGCATTGAAATAGAAACAGAAAAAGAGCCGACAAATGTTGCTTTTGATGTTCAGGTAGATAACGGCCGCGTTAATATTCTGGATAAATATGAAGGCGATGCTGTTATTGGTAATGGAGATAATATCGTAAAGCTTAAAACAAATAATGGGAGAATTAGTGTAACGAAATAAGGTGGAATTCAATCCGTCAGGGCACAAACCCATTAATACGTGATAAAGTGGATGCTAGATCTTACTAGCATCCACTTTTCTTATGCATTGAGCTGCTCTGCCCTTCTGACAATACGTCTCCCTTTTCCATAAGGTATACACAATGGAGTACCAAAAAGGGGATCAATAGTAATCTGACAGTTCATATCAAATACATGCTTGACGAGCTCCGAATTGATGATATCTTCTGGTTTTCCTTGAGCATATACTGTTTGATTGCGTATTGCGATTATATTATGAGCATATCTGCAGGCAAGATTTAAATCATGCAGCACCATAATAATTGTTCTTTGTTCTGTTTCATTAAGTTCGAATAATAAATCAAGAATCTCAATTTGATGGGTTAGATCTAGATAGGTAGTCGGCTCATCTAATAGTATAATTTCTGTATCTTGGGCTAATGTCATGGCAATCCAAGCTCTTTGTCTTTGTCCACCAGAAAGCTCATCGACTGGTTTATCTTTCCATTCCAGCATTCTTGTTGCCTTTAGTGCATTCATTACTTTTTCTTCATCTTCCTTGGACCATTGTTTCAGCCAATTCTGATATGGATATCGTCCTTGTTTGACAAGCTGCAGTACGGTAAGTCCCTCTGGAGCAGTTGGAGATTGAGGCAATATAGATAAATTCTTAGCAATCTCTTTTGTCGGCAATTTGGAAATAGACTTTCCCTCAAGTAGGATATTTCCTTGATTGGGTTTTAATAAACGTGCCATGGAGCGCAATAAAGTGGATTTGCCGCAGCCATTTCCACCGATAAAAACGGTGATTTCCCCTTTTGGAATGGCTATATCCAATTCTTTAATAATAATAGAATCACCATAGCCCAGCGTTAATGACTGTGTCTGAATGGTTTCCGTCATAATTGATTCTCCTTTCTCATTATTTTGATTTAAATAGTAAGTAGATAAAATAAGGCGCTCCAATTGCAGCGGTAAAAACACCTGCTGGAACTTCTAAAGGAGAAAATGCGGTTCTTCCAATTAAATCGGCTACCATCAATACTAATGCTCCGATAAAAGCAGAAGTTGGCAATAGTGCTCCAAAAGAAGAACCAACCAAACGACGGGCAATATGTGGGGCCATTAATCCAACAAAACCAATTCCCCCTACAAAAGCAACGGCTCCAGCAACTAGACAAGTGCTAATAAGCAGTAGCAGAAATCTGCTTTTTTGTACATGGCTTCCGACTCCAGCAGCAATATCTTCTCCAAGCTCTTGGATATTTACATGCCTGGCAACAGCAAAGGCTATTGCTAAAAATACAATGGACCAAGGAAGCATTATCCATATTTGTTCCCAAGAAGCGCCACTAACATTTCCTGTTATCCAAATATTAGCTTCGCTGGCACGGTAAATCGGTCCGAGTATCATAAAAAGGGTAGTCAATGCTTGCATAAAAGCGGATATCCCAATGCCAATAAGTACAAGCCGCACCGGTGTGACTCCGTTTTTCCAAGATAAAAGATAGACAGTAAATCCTATAATGGTTGCTCCAAAGAATGCTGCTACAGGCAACCATTGGATGCTGACTGTTAAAGCGTGATTTTTATCACTAAAGATAGATAGGAAACCGACTACAGCGGTGCTGGCTCCTGCTGTGATACCAATAATATCCGGCGATGCTAAAGGGTTTTTCACCATACCTTGAAGCATGCCTCCAGCAACGGCTAATGCCATCCCGGCAATTCCCGCTAATACGATTCGGGGCAGCCGAAAGTTTAGGACAACTAATTTTTCTAAATCTGTTCCGCCACCAAAAAAAACATGAAGGACAGCCAATGGATTAATAGCCATGCCCCCAAGTCCAGCGCTAATAATAAATACTAGTACTGTAAGAAGAAATAAAATGCTTATTTTTATTGCTGATTTTTTATCCAGCAAAAAAGACAGTTTTCCATTGAAAGCACGGAAGCCTTGATAATTGCTCATTAGTTTTTCCACCCCTTTCTGGCGATAAATATAAAGAATGGCGTTCCAATAAGGGCGGTCATGACACCTACTGGAACTTCTTGAGGCATGAGGATATATCGGGCTCCTATATCTGCAGCCAATAAAAGAATGCTGCCAAGTATGCCAGAGAAAGGAATGAGCCATCTATGATCTGTACCGACTATTTTTCTCGCTATATGTGGGATGACAATCCCGATAAATCCGATAGGCCCCGCAACAGCAACTGCTCCTCCGGCTAATAATATGACAATAACTCCAACTAGGATTTTTATTAACCCTAATTTGAGGCCAAGGCCTTTTGCCACATCATCCCCCATTGCTAATACATTCATTTTTGGCGCAATGACTAATGCCGCGATCCAGCCAATGACTAGATACGGCAAAACGGCTATTAATAATTCTAGTTTTCTTCCTTGAACGGAACCTGCCAGCCAAAATAATACTTGTTCAAATTCGGCTTCGTTTGTTGTAAGCAGCCCTTGGGTAAAGGAAGAGAATAGAGCGGCAATAGCTGCCCCAGATAATGTAATCTTCATAGGAGTTAAGCCGCCATGTCCTGCAGAGCTAATGGCATAAACTCCAATTGCAGCTATACCGGCTCCAATAAATGCAATCCAAGTAAAGGTTTGTAAACTAGCAGAATGAAGAAAGGTAAGGCCTAAAACAACTGCGAAGCCTGCACCAGAGTTAATGCCTAAAATGCCAGGGGATGCCAGTGGATTTTTAGTCAATGTCTGCATTAATACCCCAGTTATTGCTAATGAAGCGCCAACAGCAACAGCAATAAGAGCCCTTGGCAATCGCACTGTTTGAATAATAATATGTGCATTCGAGTTATCAAATTGGGTAAAAGCCTCATAAGCAGTAAGAATTGAGGTGTCTGCATATCCAAATACGATACTTATGCCGACAAATATTAAAAGTATGAGCATGATAAAAATGAGGCTAATAAATTTTGATAGATTATTCTTTAAAATCATAAGCTTTCACCATAAATGTCCTTTTAAATTTGGTTATAAATAGAATAAAAGTCATAATATTCATAATTTTATATTGACAGTAAACATTCCTTGTTTTACTATTAGTGCAAATGAACTTGATAATTATTATCAATTGCATACGTATATTATCATACTACACTACATAAAGGGATGGAAGAAGATGAGACAAAATATTAGAAAAATATTATCTGTATTTGCTATTTTAGCAGTATTTTTAGTAGCTGCTTGCGGTAATAAAAACGATGAAACAAAAGAGAAGTCAAGTGAGAAAGAAACAGGCTATACGATTGAACATGCAATGGGCACTACGGAGATAAAAGGAACTCCGAAGCGAGTAGTTATACTTACAAATGAAGGAACAGAAGCACTTTTGGCTTTAGGAATCACTCCTGTAGGTGCAGTACAGTCATGGCTTGGAAATCCTTGGTATGATCATATTAAAGACGATATGAAAGATGTTGAAGTAGTTGGTACGGAAAGTGAAGTAAACTTAGAAAAGATTGCTGCCTTAAAACCAGATTTGATTATTGGAAACAAAATTCGCCAAGAGAAGATATATGATAAATTAAGTCAAATTGCACCAACGGTATTTGCAGAAACATTAAGAGGCGACTGGAAAGAAAACTTTTCATTATACGCTAAAGCTGTAAACCGTGAAGAGGAAGGAACAAAGGTCTTAGATCAGTATGAAGATAAAGTAGCAGCACTAAAAGAAAAACTAGGCGATAAAACAAATCAAGAAGTTTCTGTAGTGCGCTTTATGGCTGGAATCACTCGCATTTATTATACAGATTCATTTTCAGGAGTTATTTTTAATGAGCTAGGATTTAAACGAACAGCACAACAAGAAAAGTTATTTAAAGCTGATTCTAAACTTGGAAATCTAGCAGTTGAAGTAGGAAAAGAAGCTATTCCTGATATGGATGGAGATGTTTTATTCTACTTTACCTATGCACCAGAAGGTGATACAGATGCAGCGGCAACGGAGAAAGAATGGACAAATGACTCACTTTGGAAAAATTTAAACGCTGTTAAAAATGGAAAAGCATACAAAGTAGATGATGCTACATGGAATACAGCAGGCGGTGTTTTAGCAGCCAATATTATGCTAGATGATATTGATAAGATTTTTTCGAAATAATAGATAATGAACTAGGGAATTAACCCTTTATCCGGCATTAACGGGCTTTTGACCCCTACCTCAAGATGATATGAGAGGAAACGAGAAATCTAGGTGAGGGATCACTGCCCGTAAAGGCCCGATTGGTTCAACTAACAATCAGTGGGAGATGAAGAAAACCCCCACTGATTGAAGTTTCACTTTATAAATCAAAGGCGGGGACGGCTGGTTAGAAAATAACCTGTCGTCACCGTTTTTAATTTGTTTCAATAAATCTAAAGTAGGAAAATAATTGTATAAGCAAACTTGATGGCATCCAATAACTTATGAGCATACTTAAAATTCTTCATATACCGCTGGATCTTGATTCGCAATTCGTCCATCTGGTCGGGTTAAGCTTGAAATCAGTTTCATTTCTTCTTCTGTTAAGGAGAAATCGAATATATTCAGATTGTCCAATTGGCGCTGCGGTGAACTTGATTTTGGGATTGGCAGAGCATCAAGCTGAATATGCCAACGCAAGATGATTTGTGGAATCGTTTTTTGATGCATGTTTGCGATTTGTTGGATGGTTTCATTTTGGAGGACATTATTGGCCCGGCCTAATGGACTCCATGATTCTGTGACGATTTTATTTTCTTTATCATAGGCAAGCTGTTCTTCTTGAGAGAAATATGGATGCAGTTCTACTTGGTTGACACTAGGTACTACTCCTGTTTCTTTTTTGAGGCGGTCTAGGTGTTCAGGCAAGAAATTGCATACACCGATGGAGCGAATCAATCCCCATTTTTGTGCATCAATTAATGCTTGCCATGCTTCTACATATAAATCAGTTTTAGGATTTGGCCAGTGGATAAGAAATAAATCGTAGTAATCTAGCTTGGAACGGTATAGTGATTCTTGGATAGTATAGATTGCGTTTTCGTATTTTTGATGGCGGCCAGGCAATTTTGAAGTAACAAGAAGCTGCTCTCGAGAGACAGAACTGCGGCGAATAGCTTCTCCGACTGCTCCCTCATTTTCGTAATTAAAGGCAGAATCAAGCAAACGGTACCCCATATCAATTGCACTAGTCATCGCTTGAACTCCTGCCGCTCCTCTTAGATCATAGGTTCCAAGGCCAACAGCAGGTAAAGTTAATCCATCATTAAGTGTAATTTCTGGAATTGAAGTATTCATAATATCCTCCCTTTTTGACTATTTAAATTAATTATAGAAAAAGCAGGAGGGAATCACCAGCATTTACACTTATAGTGAGGAATAATTAGTCGGGGGGCTGGACATTCCAGGTAGTATAATAATTAAATGGATTATTTGTGTCTGCTGCTGTTCTAGTTTTTTAATTGCAGCAGAGAAAGTTTTGGGACTTGTAGCTTGATCATGCGTGCTTGTCCTAGTTCTTCTATTGTTGCTATTAAAAATCAAATCTATTGCTCTAAACATATTGTAATCCCTACTTCTTTAGTTTCCTTTTCACTAATAAGGATGCGGCAAGAAAAACAGGTAAAGCAAACTCAAGAGGTATACTTAAAAAGTATGGAATAATCATAAATCCTTCTAAAATATGATCAGAAATACCTCTAGCAATAAAAATAGTAAACATACTAATAATACAAATAATAGGAATTGTAAAATAGCGATATGAAATCTTGAAGATATATTCAAGTCCCATCATACCTGCATAGATAAAAATGCCGCTTTTTACTAATATGCCAAGCATAATAATAAATACAGAAATTGCATCAATGCGCTCAATAAATCCACCTATAGAAACGAGGCGGGTAGCACTTAAAAGTGGAAAACTAACTTTTGAAACGCTATTGCTTCCTAATGATAGTGTTATTAATAAGGTAGATAAAGTTAAAAATAAGCCAGAAATAGTTATCGCTAGCAACACGATGTTTTTGCCGGTTCTAAAATTCGCTACGAGTGGAAATACACAAGTAAAAGCTACCATTTGTCCGTACGGACGAACAAGCTCGTAAGGAAATATCACTTTCATAAGCGGTTTTATCCCCTGTGCTAGTATGGGAGTGATTTTAGAAAATATAATATTGCCACTTGCATATAGGAAAATAGCTAATGTAATTAAAAAAACAATAGAATAAGGCAATAATACTTCTGTAGTTCTAGATAACACTTCTATTCCCATATAAAGAATATATCCCATTAAAAGGGTCAATGATAATGTAATTATCTCTATTGGAGTAAGCGGCAATATAATAGAAGAAGTAAGTTCAGTAAAATCCCTAATTACTCTGCAAGCAAGGTAAAAAAAATAAATTATATAAATAAAACTTAATATAATAGCAATTTTTCGATTGTAGCAGTACGCGAAAAGTTCATAAAGGTTTTTTTTCGGCAGCATTTCTATTAGATAATAAAAAAATATCGTGATGATGATACCAAGTAAAGATGAAGAAAATACTACCAGCCATGCATCCTCTTTCCCTTTAATCCCTATTCCCAGTACAAGTGAGCTCCCTAAATTAAAGCTCAAAACAACAGCAAATATTTGACCTAACGAAATATGCTCTTTTAGCATGAGAATAGGACCTTCTTTCTGTCACAGGACTTGAATGGGGAATTTATGTAGCAAAGTTATTTTGTTCGTATTTTTGGAATTTATGTTAATTATTTTATCTATAAGGAGATAGTTAGTTAAAAAAGGTGGGGTGATTCGGTTGGGCGCTGTAGCTGTTGCTTGAAAATTAGGGTATATAAGTTAATAATGTAGTAAATGAATTGCTTAAATGTATCTCGTATTAGCGGGCAGTAACACTCCCACTGATTGAAGGTTCACTCTATATCGTGTGTTAGATTGTTTATCCAAGTATTTAAAAATGATGAGAATGATTTGAATTTTTTCGGAGGTTATAATGGCAGATTTATTTAAAATTATTGCAGAGATAGTCAATATTATTCATGATGTCATTATGGTAGCAGCAGCGCAAATTGGCTGGCAGGCGACCGATAAAGATTTGCATTTGTGGATTATCGGCATTATTGGCATCGTTTCTTTTTTTATCGTGCAAGCTGCTTTTAAGCGGTTGGCCAAATGGAGCATCACAAGCATTTCTTTTATTTATACATTCACCCTAGTCTTAGTGCTAGTGTTTGCGATTGAAATCCAGCAAGGTATAACAGGAAGGGGCCATATGGAATTTGCTGATGCTGTGGTAGGCATTTACGGATTCCTGCTGTTTTTTGGTGTATATATTGTTTTTAAGGGAATTCGATATGGGCTGACTAAGCTTATCAAAAAGGAAAAAAAAGAGAACGAGAATGGGAAAAAGGGAAGAAGATATAGAGAGTAAAGAAAAGCTAAACCTAAAGATAGGTTTAGCTTTTTGTTTTGCTGTGCTTTTTCGCATGGAAATAAAAACAATTGCAAATAGTAGTAAAAGGAGGAGGAGTTTGCTACTTTAATGGCGAATAAATAGGCAAGCACAGCTAAATAACTTAGTTAGTTGCTTGCAATCAAAATGAAAGGATGATTTTTATTGTTATTCAACATGCAAAACAAACCACATTGATTAAAAAGTATTGGGACTTATATGAAAGCAAAAAGGAATTATCGTATTTAGTTAAACCTTCTATGCCAATTATGTATTTTGGCAATATCAAAAAATATCTAGAATCCTCTATTCGCATCGTTACAGTTGGTCTGAACCCATCAAGGAGAGACTTCCCTGAACCAGACCCTTTCCAAAGGTTTCAATCTATGAAACAAGACCATTATTATCATTTCAATCAGCAGTATATTTCTGCACTCAATCAATATTTTGACGACGACCCATACAATGCCTGGTATAATCCGGCTTTTGAAAATATGTTAAATGGCCTAGATGCTAGTTTTTACAACAGAAAAGAAAATACCGCCCTTCATACAGATATCTGCACACCATTAGCTACGAATCCTACATGGGGCGACTTAACGAAAGAAACGAAATTGGAGCTGCAAAAAACAGGTGCCCCATTATGGCATGAACTAATCGATTACCTAGAGCCGGATATTATCCTTATCTCTGTGGCAGGGGAACATTTATCGAAAATCCAATTTGAAACAATAAAAGATTGGGAAACCATTTACACTTCACTACGAGATAAGCCATATTTAATCAACAGCAAACAAGTAAGATTATCAAGCGGCAAAACAAGTTCTATCTATTTTGGAAGAGCTAGTGAACTGCCATTTGGTTTGGTAGGAGCCGAAGAGCAATTTATTATCGGCAAACATATTAAAAAAATTACGGAAAAATCAAAAAATCCAGCAGCTTTTATGCCATTTATTCATCCAGGATTGGAAGTAGACGGAGAAGATGGTGAAATGTTTGGCTGGGAAGAGAAAGTACAGTAATAAAAAGGTATGGCGGAAATAACCCGCCATACTTTTTTGCTGCGTTGCTGCAGTTTTTACGGTGTTTGCTATGATTTGTTTCGATCTAGCTATTATTCGACAAAAACGACTAAATAACCATCGCAGGTATAAAAAGGGGGGAGATCAACCTAGTCTCCCTCCTTTTTATTATCAATGTCCTGCCAGTAATGCAGGATTTGCTTTTTCCTCAGGATCAGGCTTATCTTCAGGCTTATTCTTTGGTTTGCGCAGAAGGAGACTGAATAAGAATCCTGCCACAGCGAGACATGCAGAAAGGAAGAAGGTATCTGCAAATCCTGCCGTCACTGCTTCAGCAGGGGTTACTCCTTTGGCAACATCTTTCATATGTGTTGTGATATGTGATGTTAAATAGCCTGTTAAACCAGCCACAGCAAAGGAAACGACAACTTGTTGAGCTGCTGTTGTCAGTGGCGTTACTCTGCTGACTAATTTGCGGGGAGCTGCATTTAACACATGTGTATTAACAGGCATCATGGTAAGTCCCATGCCTGCTCCCATTAAGAATAAGGATAAAAGAATCATTCCTAAACTTGTATCCACTTTTACTTGTGCCAACAAATACAGTCCAGTAGAAATAATGCCAAGACCTGTTAGCGCAAGAGGACGGGCACCAATTTTATCAAATAAACGACCGCTTATTGGCATAAAGATTCCAGAAGCTAATGCTTGAGGTAATAAGATCAGCCCTGTTTCTAATGCTGTATAGCCTTTTACTTGCTGCAGATATAATGGTGTGATAATCATGGAGCCAAATAAGGCGATTTGCGTTAGCCAAGCAAGCAGAATTCCTCTTGTGAAGTCAGAAGAACGGAATACACGTAGCTCAAGCAATGGTTGTTTTTGGCGCAGTTCTACAAAAATAAATAGAAGCAATGCAATACCGCCAACTGTTAAACCGATAATAGCCGACTTAGAAGTCCAGCTTGTTCCACCTTCACTAACTCCATATGCGAGCATGGCAAACGCAATCGGAGCAAGAATCATGCCAATTACATCAAGATGTGGTGCAGCATGTTTTTCTGATTCAGGAAGAAACTTCATGCCAACGAACATTGCGACAATACCGATTGGCAAGTTAATTAGGAATATCCAATGCCAGCTTACATATTCTACAAGCCAGCCTGATAATACAGGACCAAGTGCTGGAGCAAGCAGCATAGGAATTCCTAGAACTCCCATGATGGCTCCTCTTTTGTCAGGGGGAGCCAATTTAAATACCATAGCCATCCCAATTGGAGAGACCATTCCTCCGCCTATGCCTTGAATAATCCGGAAAATAATCAGCTGAACTGGTGATTGTGCAAGAGAACATAATACGGATCCCGCTGTAAATAAGGCAATGGTAATAAGAAAAATCCGTTTGGCTCCGAATTTATCTGTCATCCACCCTGCAAGTGGGATTACTGCAGAAAGAGCTAATGTATAGCCAGTAACTGTCCACTGAATGGTTTTAAGGTCTGTATCAAAATAATCGACTAAATTTGGAATGGCAACATTGACAACAGTGCTGTCTAAAATAACCATAATCATTCCAACAATAACTGCAAGAAGGGGTGCAATGATTGTTTTAATAGAAAACTCCTGGGAAGCATTAGAAGGGTTCCCATTGTTAGGATTGGACATTTTTTCACACAACTTTCTTTTTCTTTATTGCTAAACATTTTGTTTGAATATTAAAAATTAAACAGTGTTTAAAACAATGTTTAACATGAATTTAACGGGTTTCTTTTTATCTGTCAAGAAAAATAATTGCTGCAAATGTTTGCAATAATAAAAGTGCTGTCCCTTGACCCAAACGCTAAAGCATATTATCGTTATAGTAAAATAAACGTATTTTATTGATTTTAGTTTAGAAATAGGGGAGTCAAACGATGACAAAAAGCTCCGAAAAAGATAGGACTACAAAGACAAACATACTAAATGCGACATTAGAGCTGATTAAAACAGAAGGACTAGAAAAGATAACATTGCGTAAAATAGCCGCAGCAGCCGATGTAAACTTGGCGCTGATTAATTATTATTTTGGATCAAAAGATAAATTGATCAATGAAACATTAAAAGTCCTTCTTGCTTCCTTTCAAGAAGCTTTTTCCATTTTAGATGAGTATTCGATGCCGCCAAAGGAAAGATTTAAAACTTTTTTGCTTCAATATATAAACTCTATTATGGTATATCCAGAACTACTTCAAGAAATTCTTGGCAAAGGCGATATTTCTTTTGAATCACAATTAGAGTATAAAAATTTTATGAAAACAATGGGTTTAAATAAAATCAAGATGACGATTCAAGAAATTACTGGTGTAGAGGATTCAGATATTCTAACCATGATGATGATGCAGATCCATGCCGCCTTCTTTTTTCCGATCTTGATGGCTTGCAAACAAAATGCGCCAATTATGTGGAATCCTATTCCAATTGAGAAGCAGATAGATCATTTATTTTCTCATTATTTTGCTAAGTATTCGTAAGTAAAGGTATGGCAGATTAAATTGCCATACCTTTTTTTGCTGTATTCATTTTATTTCGTCCGATTGCTGCATTTTGTAGGGTTTTGCTACAGTTTTCATGGTGTTTGCTACGATTTGTTTCGATCTAGCTATTATTCGACAAAAACTATATCTCTATTTTGCAAATTTACTACATGGAAGCTGAGACTGTTTTTTGTTATTTAAATGTGTTAACCTATAATTATATTAGGTTAACGCAAAAGGAGGCTAAAGATGAAAAGTAGTTTAGATTTAGAAAACCTAGTCAAAAAATCATTAAAATTAAATGCTATTACAATAGAGGAAGGTTTAGGGATTCTGCAAATAGAGAATGAGCGGATTCTTGAGCTAATGAATGCTGCTTATCAAATTAGGAAGTATTTTTATGGAAACAAAGTAAAATTAAATATGCTGTTGAATACAAAAAGCGGCCTATGCCCAGAAAATTGTGGTTATTGTTCCCAGTCGATTGTTTCAGAAGCAGCAGTAGAAAAGTATTCTCTTCTTGATAAAGAAACCATTATAGAGGGTGCAAAAGAAGCAATTCGGAGAAAAGCCGGCACTTATTGTATTGTGGCAAGTGGGCGGGGACCTACAAATAGGGAAATTGAACAAATTGCGGAAGCAGTGAAAGAAATTACTGAGACTACTTCTTTAAAAATATGCGCTTGTTTAGGGCTGTTAACTAAAGAAAAAGCTGAGCGGCTAAAAGAAGCGGGGGTGCATCGATATAATCACAATATTAATACACATAAGAATCATCATGAATATATTACAACAACCCATACATATGACCAGCGAATTGATACAATCCAGCTAATAAAAAATACAAATATTTCTCCATGTTCTGGAATAATTATTGGCATGGGAGAAACAGATGAACAAATTGTGGAGATGGCCTTTGCATTAAAGGAATTGGAAATAGACAGTATTCCTGTTAATTTTCTTCATCCCATTTCAGGCACTCCATTAGGAAATTTACCTCTTACCATACCGTTGAAAGCATTAAAAGTATTGGCTTTAATTCGTTTCATTTGTCCCAATAAAGAGATTCGGGTTTCAGGAGGAAGGGAAATAAACCTCAGGTCCTTGCAGCCAATGGCCCTTTATGCAGCCAACTCTATTTTTGTTGGCGATTATTTAACCACTCAAGGGCAGCAGGTGGAGGCAGATCATCAGTTGATAGAAGATTTAGGATTTGAAATAGAAACTTGCGCCTTAGAAAACTTGTAAAGGAAAAAAGTAAAATTGCACAGAAAGGGGGCTGGCGAATGCCAGTCTCTTTTTTATAAGTAAATTTCCTCTTGTAAAAACTAATGATATTAGTTAAGATAAAACTAATATCATTAGTTTTATCTTAAGGAGTGAAAAAATGAGAATAACAAAGCATAATCATTTGTATCAGTTAACTTTTTTTCCAAATATATTCCCTGTGAACTGTTATCTTATAGAGGAGGAAAATGAATTGACATTAATTGATGCGGCACTCCCTTTCAGCTATAAGTACATTTTAGAGGCAGCGAAAAATATAAAAAAACCTATTACAAAAATTGTTTTAACACATGCCCATGGAGACCATATTGGTTCTTTAGATGCGTTAAAGGAAAATCTTCCTGATGCGATCGTATATATTTCTGAAAGGGATGCAAAAATTCTGCAAGGAGACCACTCTATTCTAAAGGAAGAAGAACCACATAAGCTTAAAGGCGGATTGCCAAAGAATATCCGCACAAAACCAGATGTTCTGCTAAAGGATGGGGATCGTATCGGTTCCTTCACATGTGTTAGTATGCCTGGTCATACCCCTGGCAGTATGGCTTTTCTAGATAATAGGGATAATAGTTTAATAGCAGGAGATGCTTTTCAAACAAAAGGAGGGTTAGCCATTTCAGGACAATGGAAAATATTATTTCCTTTTCCTACGATGGCAACGTGGAATAAGGAAGCAGCTTTAAAAAGTGCCGAAAAAATATTATCCTATGATATTTCTCTTTTAGCAGTAGGGCATGGAGATTTGCTGAAGAACCCACAGAATCAATTAAAGAAGTTATTATCTAAATAGAAGGAGCAGGAGAAATGTCACCAAGAGCAGGAATTGTACTAGACGATATTATTAGAGTTGCAGCAGAGATTGCAGATGCAAATGGATTGCAGGAAGTAACGATGGCGAATTTAGCAAAACGCCTACTAATAAAATCACCCTCTCTTTATAATCATATCAGCGGTTTGCCGGAATTATTTAATCGATTAACATTGTTAGCACTCGAAAATTTTTATGCTGAATTAAAACAGGCTACACTAGGATTGGAGAAAAAAGAAGCAATCCATGCTTTAAGCCAATCTTACATCGAATTTGCAAGAAATCATCCCGGACTATATGAATTAACAATCGAGGCCCCTAATCCAAAACAAAAGGATATCGTTCATATGGCGGATAAAATTATTGCACTAATTACGGAAGTTCTGAGTCCATTTCACTTAGCTGAAGAGAACTTAATCCATGCTATTCGAGGGTTTCGCAGCCTATTGCATGGATTTGCGTTCATCGACTTAAAAGGTGGATTCGGTATGCCGGTAGATATAGATCAAAGCTTTACTTTTTTAGTGGATGCATTTTTGCGCGGGTTAAAAGAGTAGATTGTTTATTGTTGCTTCAGAATTTTAAGAGTGTGCTGCAGTTTTTGCTGCGTTTTTTCTCTAGATAGTTATTTTTCAATGAAAATCGATACGCGTTAAACTAGAAGGCTGCATAAGGAGCAGCCTTCTTTTAGTTATTTATAAACAGATCTAGGAATTGCATAGGAAGCTACTTCGTATTCTTGGAAAATTAAATAAATGCGGCTGCTTGTATGTTTGTTCACTGTAGGGAAAATGTAGAGAAGGATTAAATCATTTTTTCTCGTATATTAATAGTGTTTAGCAACTTTAAATGACGACAGGAGGAGTAGAATGGAAGATCCAAATTATAAAGTTAAATCCAAAAGTTTGAACAAGAATATAAATTTTAATTATTATGTTTTATTATCAATAGTCTTTGGCGGCTTCCTTATTTTTGGTTTATCTGAAAACATAAAGGGTCCTGCTATACCAAAGATTCAGACTGATTTTAGTTTGAGTGAAGCTCAGCTTGGTTTTTTGCTTGCTTTAAACTCTCTTGGTTATCTTTTGGCATGTTCTTTTACATCTGCATTATCTAATAAAATTGGCATTAAATGGACAGGGATTATTGCTTTTGTTTCAATGGCTTTTGCAGGTGTATGTATGTATTTTTCTCATGCTTACTTTTTTCTGTCTGCTTCTTATTTTCTTTTATACATTGGGAACGGCATGCTTGAAATTGGTCTAGGAATTATGGCAGCTCGCATTTTTACAAAAAATACTGGAATGATGATGAATCTTTCTCACTTTTTTTATGGGTTAAGTTCAATAGTAGCCCCTATTTTTGCCTCGTCGATGATGACATGGGAGGCAGGAAGTGAAGAGCTTGGCTGGCGTGGAATGTATTTTATTATGTTGTCGGTTTCTCTTTTGCCTATTATTCCGTCCTTATTAGGAAAGTTTCCACAAGAGCATGCAGAAAAAGAAGAAGTAATTTCGTACTATTCCCTTGTTCGCGACCCAGTTGCATGGCTGATTGTAGCCATTCTTTCTTTTGGAATTGTATCAGAAGTTTCTGTTGGCAATTGGCTTGTTAACTTTTTGGTCAAATCATATAGCTGGAGTTTGAAAGATGCTGCGGAGATGCTGTCGTTATTTTTTCTGTTCTTTACTTTAGCTAGACTATTATTTGGGCCTATTACAGATAAAATTGGCTATACTTTATCGATCATGATTTTTTCCTTTTTTTCCGGTATATGCAGTTTATCTGCAGTAATAGTAGGAGAAAAAGGGGCTATTCTTTTTGCAATTGCCGGTGTTGGAATTGCTCCCATCTATCCAACTGTTATGGCATTATTGACGAAACTGTATCCGAAAGGAACGGGAACAGCTATTACATTTACCGTTACATTAATGGGGATTGCTAGTGTAATCGGCAGTTTCTTTATCGGTTTTATTATTGATTCTGTCGGGGGCGGGAAAAATAATATTCTTGGATTGCAGGTGGGTTATGGAATGATTGGTGTTCTAGCTCTTATTTGTTCCATTTGCTGCATTTTTTTGTTTGTAGTTTTGCGGAAAAGAAATAAAGTGGTTTAAAGAACAAAAAGCCTTTAGCTATTGAGCAAATGTTCTATCGCTATGGGCTTTCGGTTTTAAACGGTAGGCAAATAATGATTTTTACATTTCTGTTTGTGAAAACTAATGATATTAGTTTCATAATAAGGAGTGAAAAGAGTTGAGAATAACAAAGCAAAACTACTTGAATCAATTAACTTTTTTTCCGAACGTGTTTCCTATTAATTGATGCTGCACTTCCCTTCAGCTATAAGAAAACCTTAGAGGCAGCGGAAAGTTTAAATAAACCAATCACAAAAATTGTTTTAACACATGCCCATGGAGACCATATAGGAGAGTTAGATGCTTTAAAGGAAAATCTTCCGAACGCTAAAGTATTTATTTCAGAAAGAGATGCACAAATCTTGCAAGGAGACCACTCTATTGCGAAGGAGATAGAACAGGCTCGCTCACCTGCATTAGTATGCCTGGCCCTACTCCTGGAAGTATGGCAGGCATACTAGTTTAATAGCAGGGGATGCTTTTCAAGTAAAAGGTGATTTAGCCATCTCAGGACAGTGGAAGCTATTTTTTGAAAAAAATCGACACGTGAAAAACTAAGAAGGCTGCGCTCTATGCAGCCTTCTTTTATTTACTTATAAACAGAGCGATGAGGAGCTCCTTTTTCAATCAGCCTTTTAAAATGGGTATTATTTTTAATACCCCATTGGAGCCCATGACATAGAATAAGTAACTTTCTTTTTTGTGCCTTGATTTACCAAATGAAATCTATAGCCGTCATTCGGTGAGAACTTTGGAGACTCGAACCTAGTAGTGCCATTTTTGTTTGCAGTTATGGTTTTAATTGTCTGCCAAGAGCCCTTATTATTCTTTTTAATTTGTATGTATACTTTATAAGTTCCCTTTGCTGAGCTAGTTGATTTAATAGATCCATTTGTTAAAGCTATTTTCTTTGTATTACTCCATTTCTCATAATAGTTTTTTGTATCTACATAATTTGTAAAATATCCACTTTTATATTTAAATACCTCAAAACCTGCAGCCTCTGATTTTTGTGGAGTTACAGCAAATCCACTAATAAGCAATACAAAAACCATTACAATTGACATAAAAAATTTTTTCATCATATTAAATTTCTTCCTCTCTTAAACGATTTTATTTCTCCCTTAAATAGGATAAAAAAATTGGATAAAATAGGCAACCGACTATTATCCTAATTTTGTTTCATACGAAAAATGGTGAATGTTATTTATTTTGCTGCAGTTTTTTAATGTTTTGCTTCATTTTTTAGGGGAGGTGCTGCGTTTTTCTTCCATATAGCTATTTTTTTACAAAAATTTACAATGATTCAAAAAAATAAGATAAAGCTACCATTTCAAGAAACAATTTATTTTCGAAAAAAAGATATGGAATTTTGAAAACTTTCTGCTATATTAATAGTTTAGGCTAATCTAATTAGATAGATATTTTTTAGCAAAGGCAAAGGAGAATGAAGGTTGGATACACAGATTCTAATTTCTATCAGTATTTATATGGTCGGCATGCTGGTGATTGGCTTTTTTGCCTACAAACGCACGTCGAATTTATCCGATTATATGTTAGGAGGACGGTCAATTGGTCCTGCTGTTACGGCATTGAGTGCAGGTGCAGCGGATATGAGCGGATGGCTTTTAATGGGCCTTCCTGGCGCTATGTATATACAAGGTTTAAGCGCATCATGGATTGCCATTGGTTTAACAATAGGTGCTTATTTAAACTGGCTGTATGTTGCACCTAGACTCCGAACTTTCACAGAACATGCCAATAATTCTATGACTATTCCAGCTTATTTGGAGAATCGTTTTGGGGATAAATCCAATATGCTGCGATTAACTTCAGGACTCGTTATTATTGTATTTTTTACATTTTATGTTTCTTCTGGAATGGTATCAGGTGGTGTTCTGTTTCAGACAACTTTTAATCTAGATTACCAGGCAGGACTTTGGATTATTGCGGCAGTTGTTATTGCTTATACATTATTTGGCGGCTTTTTAGCCGTAACTTGGACAGATTTTGTTCAAGGGATGATTATGGTTATTGCACTTGTTCTTGTGCCTGCTGTTACGATTATGGAAGTTGGTGGAATTGGGCCAGCATTTAGTGAAATCAAAGGGATAGATCCGAAATTATTTGATATTTTTAAAGGAACTACAGTACTGGGAATCGTATCCTTACTAGCATGGGGATTAGGCTATTTTGGACAGCCTCATATTATTGTGCGGTTTATGGCAATTTCCTCTGTAAAAGAAATTAAAAAAGCGCGGCGCATAGGCATGAGCTGGATGATTTTTTCAGTGGGAGGGGCTATGTTTACTGGCTTTATAGGATTGGCTTATTATTCAAAGAAAGGACTTGATTTATCTGATCCTGAGACAGTATTTATTAAGCTGAGCGAGATATTGTTTCATCCTCTTATTACAGGTTTCCTATTGGCGGCATTGCTGGCAGCAGTTATGAGCACTATCTCTTCCCAGCTGCTTGTTACGGCAAGTTCTTTAACAGAAGATGTGTACAAAACATTCTTCCGCCGATCTGCAACAGATAAGGAACTATTGCTTATAAGCAAGCTTGCAGTTCTTGCGGTATCTGTTGTTTCTGTTATCCTTGCACTTGATAAAAGCGGCACGATTCTTTCATTAGTCGGCTATGCTTGGGCAGGTTTTGGCGCTTCATTTGGACCTGTTATTTTATTGAGTTTGTACTGGAAACGAATGAATAGATGGGGAGCTCTTGCAGGAATTATTGGCGGGGCAGTCACTGTTATCATTTGGGCTAATATTCCAGTGCTTGTTAATAATTTGTATGAAATTATTCCAGGATTTTTTGTGGGATTAGTTGCCATTTGGGTAGTCAGCTTGTTAACGGAAGCACCGAGCGAGGAAATGAACAAAAAGTTTGACGAATATACACATTCTGAATAAAAGCAGTATGAAGAACCCCTTAGCTTTTCTGTGCTAAGGGGTTTATTTTTTAATTATCCTTTTCTTTTTCTTTATTTGATTTCTTTTCTTTTTCCTCTTTTGGCGTTTCAATTACACGGTCGACTGTTTTGTTTTTTAAATCATTGCGCTCTACCATCTGTTAGAACAACCTCCTTTGGTTTCTACTGTATATATAGACGAAGGCAAGGAAAATGAAACATTAATAAGATTAAGAAGAAAGCATTTTAATTTGATGGAAAGGGAGAGATTAGTTCAGTTTTATATATATTGCTTCTATTTTCTTCGAGATAGCTACTTTCTGGTAAAACAATGACAAAAATACAGTTGAAAAGTTCTGATTTTTGAAATGTTATTGGATGAAATTAGGAGTAGTTGTGGTAAAATAAACTAGTTAATCTATATAAGGGATATTTGTTTGTTTCAGAGAGAGAATGCTAACTATAGCGGAGAACAAATAAAAGAAGGAAGAAAATATGGGTAGGGGGAAATTTAATGAAACGTATTTTAAGTGCAGCTTTTTTTCTAATTATTTTTAGTCTGTTTTCAGGTGAATTAGCGCATGCAAAAGACTATAGCATTTCATCAGGCGTTGCGGTAAAAGGATCAATTGCCTCAGAAAGTGCTGAAAATACATACACATTTACAACAAATAAAGATGGAGAAGTATATATAACGCTTGATAATACTACTGGTGGATTTTCTATGTCGCTTTACGATAAAAATGGAAATTATATAGATTCTGAGAGTAGCAGTTCGAGAGGTGCAAAACTGTCTCTTTACGAAAAAGTGACGAAAGGAACATACTATATAAAAATTGAACCGTATTACTGGAGTGGAATTACAAGTGCATCTTATCAGCTGAAAGCCACTTATCCTGGTTCTTTTAAAAGAAATGCTTCCACTTTTGAACCAAATGATACTTTTGACACAGGGTTGTCCATTAAATCGGGTCAATTATACACTTCTAAAAGTGATTCTAATTTAGATAGAGATATATACTATTTTTCAACAAATAAAGACGGAGAAGTATATATAACGCTTGATGAAACGACAGGCGGCTTTTCCATGGCACTGTATGATCAATATGGAAATTATATAGAGTCAGAGTCTAGCAGTACAAGAGGTGGAAAACTTGTTATTTCTGAGGAAGTGACAAAAGGAAAATATTATATAGCCATTGAGCCTTATTATTGGGATGGAATTACAAGTGCCTCCTATCGCTTAAAAGCAACATATCCTGGAAGCATTAACCGAAACAGCAGTTCATTTGAGCCAAATGATACAAAAGAGACTGCTTTATCTCTTATTTCCAATAAATATTACTCTTCTAGCAGTTACTCTAATGTAGATCGAGATGTATATACATTTACAACAAATCGTGATGGAGCTGCCAATATTACACTAGATAAAATAACAGGTGGTTTCCAGTTACAGCTTTATGATAGTCAAGGAAATTATATAGATTCTTCTAGCACTAGCGATAAAGGAGGAACACTAAACATTTCTGAAGAGCTGTCTAAAGGAAAATATTATTTATATATAGATCCGTATTACTGGAGTGGAGTTACAAAAGCTGATTATCGATTAAAAGCTTCTTTCCCAGACAAAACACCAACAGTTGACGCAATTTCAGATAAATCTGCAGTTATTACCGGAAAAGCAGAGTCGAACACAAAAGTATATGCATATGCAGGAAGCAAAAAATTAGGTGAAACAACAGCAAAAAGCGGAAAATATTCCATTAAAATATCAAAGCAAAAAGCAGGAACATCGATAAGTGTCTATACAGTTGATACAGCTGGGAATATAAGCGCCAATAAAACAGTAAAAGTATTAGATAAAACAGCACCGAAAACTCCAAGTGTAGATTCAGTTTCAGATAAGTCTACTGCTGTAACTGGAACAGCAGAGGCAAAATCAAAGGTCTATGCATATGTAGGCAGCAAAAAAATAGGTGAAGCAACAGTGCCTAGCAATGGAAAATATTCGATTAAAATCGTAAAACAAAAAGCAGGAACATCAATAAGTGTTTATTCATTAGATGCAGCAAAAAATAAAAGCGGCACAAAAACCGTTAAGGTGCTGGATAAAACAGCACCAAGTACACCAAGTGTCAATAAAGTAACAAGCAAAACGACAACAGTGACAGGTAAAGCAGAAAAGAATGCAACCGTGTATGTCTATAATGGCAGCAAAAAGCTTGGATCAGGGAAAGCAGACAGCAAAGGGAACTATAAAGTAAAAATAGCAGCCCAAAAGAAAGGCTCTACATTAAAAGTGCATGCAAGTGATGCAGATGGAAATAAAAGTGGTGCAAAAAGTATAAAAGTAAATTAGAAATTTCCATATAAAAGGCTGTTCCATAAATTTGAAACTTACGGAACAGCTTTTTTATTAAGAAATATCTATATGACAACAATAAAAGTGTTCATATAAAAAATTTTTTTGCTTCTTTTTTGCCTTTTAGTTAAAAAAATGAAAACACCCTTTATGATAAATGGGAAATTTCCGTATATCATAAAGGGTGTTTTGGTTATTTTCTACCTAATTTTTCTTTCACTTTCTCTGTTAAATTTACACCCATCTCTTTTTCCTTCTCACGGACTTTTTCATTTTTCTGCGCTTTTTTTGCGGCATCAATTGCTTTGTCTTTAAGATTATCCAAGTTCATTAAATAAAACCTCCTTTAGTATTTACTGTATATATAGACGGTTTAAAAGAGAGTGAAACTAGATTATTGCTGTTAATTTTTAGTGTATACAATAAATGGAAAGTAAGGAAAAGCTGAAATGATACGGCACCTATTGATGCTCTGTTCATACAATAACAGAAAAAACTTGGGGAAGTGAGAAGCTAGATGGCTAAATATATGGATTATACATCGCCAAAAACAAAGTTTACGGCAGATGTGAATAAAAGCAGATTATTTACGAAGGACCGCAATAATTATATTAATGTGTTAGGTATTGCGCAGCTAAATACATTGGAAAATATTTCATTGCTGGATATTTATATCAGCAAAAATAATGTGATAGAGCCTCATGTTCATCAAAATGCTGCAGAGCTTGTGTATTGTATTTCTGGTGCTGCAACTGTTTCGCTGTTGAATCCTTTTACGAAACAAATTCAAAACTATCCGATAACTCCTGGCCAAGTTGCAAATGTTCCGCAAGGCTGGTGGCATTATGAAGTGGCGACAATGGATAATACCCACTTGTTGGCAATATTTGATGCTAAAACTCCTGAAGTTATTTTGGGTTCGGATCTATTGCGACTAACTCCGCCTGACTTGATGGCACATACGTATTGCATGGATGTGAACACATGGAAAAAAGCAATTGCACCGATTAAAGAATCTGTCTTTATCGGACCACCTGAAAATTGCAATCGAAATCAGCAACCAGCGCATTATGGAAATTATGAACAAAATTATCAAAGCGGATACGCGCCACAAGCATCAGCCTACCAGCAGGCATATCCTTTTTCTCCACATTACATGCAAGGCTATTGAGCTAATTAATTTTAAATTATCTAGAATCAAAAAAATGAGAGACCATTTACTGTCTCTCATTTTTTTTGATGATTGCTACTTAATCGTCACAGTAATAGGAGGAACTCTTAAGACTCCAAAACTAGAGCTAGAATCATACCTGATGCTATATGTTCCAAGTGGCATTTCTGCTGAAATTTGCAGAGCCAAATCTGGTATAATGCCGTTCCCATCTATTTGAGCATAGGCATAAGGCTCACTTGGATAATAGTCTCTTGTTTCATTGTCATTTAAATCAATATAAACATATCCATATTCATTTTTTGGGAAGCTATTTCCGCTAATAGTGATGCTGCTGTTTCGATTTACACTAGTCGAACTTGCTGCTATTTTTGCCGGTGTTAACGATATTGCAAGAGAAGCAGGCTCAACATCTAATGAACCTTGATTGGATTGATAGCGAATTTTATACGTTCCAGCTTTTCCTGTATCTGGAACGTGGAAATCAAAGAACGTAAACTCTCCTTTACTGTTGATTGTTATATATTGTTGATAAGTTTCCCCATCGACATCATAATCTCTTTTTCCATTATTATTGATATCATAATAGATCATGCCAGAATCACCAGGCAAGAAATTTTGTCCTTTCACAGTAATTAAATCATGGGGTACTGCATTATCGACAGAAATAGATAAGCTTGCATTGGATTTTTCTAATGTAAAGGCAGCGCTTGGAACAGATATTGAACCGCTGCTTGCAGAAAATCTAATTGGATACGTTCCAGCTTGTGCTGATGGAGCGGTAAGTACTGCATCTTGGAATGTTCCGCTGCTTGTTGTCGTAATATACGTATATGGTTCATTAGAATAGTCGTACTTTTCGTTCTTGTTTAAATCAAAATAAATATACCCATTAACATCTGGCGGAAATAATGTACCTTGCACTTTTATTTTGGTATAAGGAACTCCTTTAGCAGGGGATAAAGTCATTTTCGCCTGTGTTTTTGTAATTTGAAAACTACTTGGCTGTACGTCTAACGAATCGCTGCTTGCTTGAAAATAGATATTGTAATTTCCTTCTGCTTTATCCGGGATGGACAGGGCGGAACTTTCAAACTTTCCTTGGCTGTCTGCCTGTACATATGCATATGGATCTGTTGAATAGTCTAATTTTTTATTTTTATTTGCATCAAAATAAACCGTACCCGATTCCCCGCTGACAAATAGGCTGCCTGTCACTTTCACTTTTGTTTGTGCTGGACCGCTAGTAGGATTTATCGACATTTTTGCTTTGGTAGGTGTCACAGTAAAGGTAAATGGATTGACTGTTAATGTCCCTAAATCTGATTGATAGCGGATGGAATATTTCCCAGTTTTTGTATTTGGTATTTGGATAGAAATGTCTTTGAAAGACCCCTTTTCCATTGTTACCCACTGATTGGGTTCTTCCCATTCAAACTTCCCATTATTATTCTTATCAAAATAAAGCTTTCCTCTTTCTCCTGCTGCAAATCCAGATCCGTTTAATTTAGCAGTTACATGGGGTTCACCACTGCTAATAGAACTTTTAATGGTAGTTTTTAAAGTCTTTAATGCAAAAATGGCTGGTTTCACACTGTCTGGATCATCCTCAAGGGATTTCGAAGTATATAGGATGTCATAGTTTCCTATTTTTTGTTCCGGAATTAGAAGAGAAACAGATGGAAATTCTCCTTTTTTATCTGTCCTTGCCCAAGCATAAATCTCTGAATCGTCACGAATCTTATTTTTGTTTGCGTCAATAAAAACTTCTCCCGATTCATCAATCGGCAAGCCTTTGCCGCTTACTCGAATGGTTGTATGAGCAACTCCTGCTGTTGGGCTCGCAGTTAATGTCCCGCCTGGATCCATGTAAAAGTTTTTATTGCTTAAATTGCCTTTAATCGAATAATTATCGCTGGTGTAGGTGTAGTAGCCTTGTTTTTTCATGGTTACTACATAGCTGCTAGTAGGGATTCCTTTTACTTGAAAACCCCCTTTGCTATCTGTTTTTGTTTTAAATCCGGCAATATAAACCTCTGCATTGGCAACAACTTTTTTCGTTTTTCTATCCAATACCTTGCCGCTTAAAGAGTATGTTTTTTTGCCAGAAGGATTATAGGCATAAACTCTGCCATCTTCTGATCCTATATAAATATCGCCTTTTTGACTAATAGAAGGAGAACTAGTAATAGCTCCAGAAGTACTTGCCTTCCATTTTAACGTCCCATTAGAGGCGAGTGCATACAAATAATTATCCTTGCTTCCAAAGTAAATGACCCCTTTTGCATCAATAAGAGGAGAGGAGGTAATTCCTTCTGCTGCTTTATACTGCCATTTTATTTTCCCTTTGGAATCAATTGCATAAAAACTTCCCTCTGCTGTTCCTATATAGAGGATGCCACTTGTAGTCATAGCTGCTGTACCTGTTATATCCCCATTTAGTTTTGTTTTCCAAATGACTTTACCTGTTCTTTGGTTGATCGCATAAAAGTTCTCATCTTCTGAACCAACGTAGACAGTGCCGTTTTCACCTATGAGAACCGAGGATGAGGTATAGGATCCAATTTCATATTTCCATTTCTTTTTACCATTTGCATCTAATGCATATACATTTCCTGAAATAAAAGCATTATTGCCTGTGGAACCATAAAAAACATCGGTAAAATAAATATATCCATTTGCTCCAATAGAAGGTGTAGCATCAATGCTGGATGCTGTGTAGGACCATTTTAATTTTCCATCTTTAATGGCTAATAGTTTTCCTTTTGCAACAGAATTAGCACCATCTTCAAAAAATCCAGATACTCCAGCATAAACAGTGCCATCAGAACCAATTGCGGGCGGAGAATTCAGCCAAAGTTGTGATGAGCGCTCCGTTGGGATAGAATAGGACCATTTCATTTTTCCAGTGGATGTAATAGCATATAAAGTTGTACCTGATGTTACATAGATTGTGCCGTCATAAGCAATCGCTGCAGAAGCAGAGATCGATGATTTTGTTTTATATTTCCATTTCAACTTTCCGTCGCTTTTTATTGCATATAAGTAGGAATCTTCTGAACCAATATAAATAGTGCCATCTTTTCCAATAACAGGAGATGCGCTAACAGCATCACCTGTTTTATAGGTCCATTTAAGAGCAGGTGCAAAGCTTCCTGTATAAGGTGACAGCCTATTCCAGTTTAAAGATGTGGGCTGGTCTCCATATGCATCATATAATCCAGCCTTGTAGCCTTTCCCCTGATAAAACTTTTTAGTTGCTGCTGTGGCCGTTTCAGCAGAGCCAAATAAAACCATAAAAAAGAGCGCTGCCATTCCCAGATAAACGAAAAGGTAACGCCTCAACTTCAAGCTTTTTTTTCTTATTTTTTTTCCTTCCTGTTCATTCATCTTCTTTTCAGCTTCCCCTCTGAATTTAGTGTAAATCTAAAAAAACACATAGGTGTTTTTTTAAATTTACCACATGCAATTTCTTTTATATAGCCTTTTTTTAAGACATTTTCCGCAATTTTTTTGGAGGCAATATTTCCTTGTTTAAATGTCTGTTGGTAAGAGAAATTTATCTCCTATTATTAACCTAAGCTAACAATCATTAAAGGGAATCAGCCTACATTAATTAAAGTTTATAGGCTCTTAAAGAATATGAAACTAACCTTTTATCTTTAATAGGCGAGAAGACTCCATTCTCTGTAGTTAACTTTTTCATATATTTATTATTTCCTATTTATTCCACGTATCTGAGTGAAGGTTCATTTTATGACATTTGTCATTTCCATTTGATGACATCTGCGACTAATCAACGAGTTTAGATCATCATAGAATGTAAGTATAAAGCGTCGGAGGTGGATAAATGGAGAATATTGTGAGATTGACTAATGTTTCAAAAGTATTTGCTGATCAAAAGGCAGTGGATAATATCTCTTTTTCCATAAATAAGGGAGAAGTTGTGGCGATATTAGGAGCTAATGGTGCTGGGAAAACAACAACTATTTTAATGATGTTAGGGTTAGTTAGGTCAACTGATGGAGAGGTTATGTTATTTGGGACTCGTCCAAATCAAAAAGAGGTAAAAGAGCGTATTGGCTGTATGCTGCAGGAAGTAAGTGTGATGGATGGTTTAAGGGTGAAAGAAATTATTTCTTTAGTGCAGAGCTACTATCCTAAACCGATGGGAACGGCTGACTTATTGGCAATCACGGGATTTGAGAAAAGGGACTGGAACAAACGAACTGAGAAGCTTTCTGGGGGACAAAAGCGGCGGCTGAATTTTGCATTGGCATTAGCGGGAAACCCTGATTTACTGTTTTTTGATGAGCCAACAGTAGGCATGGATATTACGGCAAGAAAGAACTTTTGGGATACAGTAAAGAGTTTAAAGGACAGTGGGAAAACGATTATCTTTACAACTCATTATTTGCAGGAAGCAGATGAAGTGGCAGAAAGAATCATTTTGTTTAACCATGGCTCTATTGTGGAAGATGGGACCCCGACAGATTTAAAAAACAGATTGTCGAGCCAAAGGGTTTCTTTTCAAGCAGTAGAGAATGTTTCTTTAGATATGTATCGTAAACTGCCTTATTGTTTAGAGGCAAAACAAGTGGAAGGCCGTGTTACTCTTGTAACAGATGATGCAGATGAATTGCTTAACGTTTTAATTGCCAACAAACTATCTATGAAACAAATCGAAGTCCATCAAGGAAAATTAGAAGAGGCATTTTCAGAACTGGCAGCAAAAAAGGAGGTTATGTAAATGAACATCATTTTTATGCAGACAAAAGCAGAATTGCTTCGAATGTTCCGCAATAAATATTATATTTTTTGGTCCTTATGTATGCCTATTTTGTTTTATTTTCTTTTTACAAGGGTGATCAGTACACCACAGGAAAATCAAGAGGTGTGGAAAGCCCATTATTTAATGTCTATGACGACCTTTAGTGTGATGGGTTCATCCATTATGTCATTGGGGATAAAGATGGTGCAGGAACAAGCGGAAGGATGGACACGTTTTATTAAAACTACGCCTCTTTCAACAGGAACTTATTTTGCGGCAAAAATGATGGCACAAACGGTTATTCATCTATTTTCTATTTTGGTTATTTTTATTGCCGGTGTTTTTATAAATGGGGTAGAGCTTACTTCCTTGCAGTGGATTACTTCTGGAATATGGATTCTTTTTGGCTCTTTGCCATTTTTGGCGATTGGCACGGTGATTGGAACAATGAAAAAAGTGGAAACAGCATCTGGAGTCAGCAATCTTCTTTATATGGTATTGGCAATTTCCGGTGGAATGTGGATGCCTATTGACGTATTCCCAAATGTAATGCAAACAATTGCTAAATGGATTCCATCTTATCATTTTGCAGATGGGGCATGGGAAATTATTAGAGGCAATATTCCTGACAGCACTAATTTTCTTTTTGTGATAGGGTATCTTTTCCTTTTTATGCTACTATCAACTTATATAAGAAGAAAACAAGAAGCTGTTTAAGGAGGGTGTATGAAAGCTAAAAAAAAGATCGTTTTATTTCCTGCAAGATATGGTTTTTTTCCATATATGTTTTTAGTGTATCTTATTTTGCCAGCATTTTATATAGCGCAAGCAAAAGGTGTAAAGCTTGTAGTTGGCTATCTGTTGTTGGCACTATTCCTAGTTTCCTACCGCCAGTTGTATATGTATATGGATAAGAAAATTTACACATTATGGATTGGTGTGCAAATGGGAATCATCTTTTTATTGAGCATCTTTTATAATCCTAATATTTTGTTTATGGGATTTTTCCCTGCTAATTTTATCGGCTACTATACAAATAAACGTCATTTTTATCAAGCGCTTGTTGTTTTTGCTGTGATGCAGACTATTCCGCTTGTTTATTATTTAGGCAATGCTCCTATTGGCAGTATGATTTATTATCTTCCTTTTTTTGTGATTATGCTAATGTCGCCATTTGGCATTCGTTCTATGAATAGACGAATGGACTTGGAAAAGCAATTGGATGTGGCGAATGAGCAGATTAATCAGCTAGTAAAAAGGGAGGAACGAATGCGGATTGCTCGGGATTTGCATGATACATTAGGCCATACATTATCTTTGTTGACATTAAAGAGTCAACTTGTTGGAAAATTAGCTGTTCATAAACCAGAACAGGCCCAGCTTGAAGCGAAGGAAATGGAAAAAATATCTCGCAGTGCCTTAAAGCAAGTTCGGGAATTAGTTTCGGATATGCGGGCCATTACGATTGCAGAAGAATTAGTTGAGGTGCAAACGATATTAGAAGCTGCTGATATAGCATTTTCGATGGATGTGGATAAAAAGGTCAGCGAAATCCCTCATTTAACACAAAATATTTTAAGTCTTTGTTTAAAGGAAGCCATTAATAATGTTATAAAACATAGCGGTGCAAAGGATTGCTCCATTAAGATTTTTTTAAAACAAGGAAAGGTGGAAGTAGCCATTTCAGATAACGGCATAGGAATTTTCGATCAGAGTTTGTTAGGGAATGGCCTAAATGGAATGAAAGAACGTCTTCAGCTAGTAGAAGGAGAATTATCGTTAACTTCAGATTATGGAACGCTGCTAGAAATAACGGTTCCAATCATTGTGAAAGAGAGAAAAGAGGGGATGGCATTTTGATTCGGATCATTATTTCGGAAGATCAAAGAATGCTAAGGGGAGCCCTTGGAACTTTATTAAGTTTTGAGGAGGATATTGAGGTGGTTGGTCAGGCAGAAAATGGGGAAGAAGCGCTTTTGCTAATTAATAAGTTAAAACCTGATGTATGCCTTTTAGATATTGAAATGCCTTTAAAAAGCGGGTTGGATGTGGCGGAAGAGCTTCAGAGAAGAAATTCTGATTGCAAGGTAGTTATTTTAACCACCTTTGCAAGGCCAGGCTATTTTGAAAGAGCTTTGAAAGCAAATGTTCATGGATATCTTTTAAAGGATGGACCAAGTGAAGAATTAGCAGAGGCAATCCGTCAAGTTGTTAAAGGGAAAAGAGAGTTTGCATCAGAACTGATTTTTGGGCATATGGGCAAAGAAAATCCTTTGTCAGAGAGAGAACGGGAAGTATTGGCTCTTGTGGCGGAGGGGAAAACAGCGAAAGAAATTTCTGCTTCATTATATTTGTCATCTGGTACAATCCGCAATTATATTTCTGAAGCTTTAAATAAATTAGAAGTGAAAAATAGAATTGAAGCTATATCAAAAGCAAAAAACAATGGATGGATTTAACTAGATACCATCTATTGTCTAAATTTTGCATTGGAAGTATTCACTGACCTTTGATATGATGGGTGAAGTGAAACTATTTCTACAATAATGGAGGAAATTTCCTTGAACGATAATCATACAAATGAACAAACAGGAAAAAAGAAAATTAGTCTGCAGGAAGCAATGAAACAGCAGCTTGCTAACAAAAAGAAGCAAGCGCAAGGTGGAAAATCAAACTTGAATAGCAGCAATAAAATGCAAAAAATGAACAGCCAGCAAACGAAAAAGCCAAATAATCAAAGAAAACGTACAGGTGTATAATGAACGGTCAGAATAGAAAAGATATAGCACCAGGCGTCCTTGTGGAAATTGTGCTGAAGCAAGACCAAAGAACAGGGAAACGAACAGCAGGAATTGTAAAAGATATCTTAACAAAGTCTCCTTTTCATCCTCATGGAATTAAGGTGCGACTAGAAGATGGCCAGGTAGGACGGGTGCAGCTTATTAAAGCAACTAATTAAAAGGTTGTTTTCGTACACTTTGTTGCTTTTAGAGGAGTAGGTTGATTTCCATTCCAGGATGCTCGCTTTCCGTGGGGCGGGCGGTGAGCCTCCTCAGGCTGTGGCCTTGCGGGGTCTCATCTGTCCCGCTAATCCCACAGGAGTTTCGCACCTTTCACTCCAATCCACCTGTTTTAACCATGGATTTCCTCATGGAAACTATCCAAAAAACAACCATTTTTAGAAAACAGCCAATTAAAAAAAGGACAATCTCGTTATCAGTTATAAACGAGATTGTCCTTTTTATTCTTTTAGAAACTTTATAATCCTAATTTAATTTCTACGCCATAATGATCAGAGATAACAGATCTATTGCTATCATTAAAAATTACGTGGGAATATTCAACTGGAACGGGCTGGTTGGCCATAATTAAATCAATTCGCAAATCTTGTTTATTTGTGTCCCAACCGGCAATTTTTCCTTTTACGGTAATGCCATTATCTTTTTCTGCTGCTAGTGTGTAGGTGTCATAAAGATGTTGGCTCAGCATATAGTCATAGCCCTCCTCTTTGGAAGTGGCGCTATTATTAAAGTCTCCTAGAAGGAAAAATAATCCATTTTTATCCACTTGTTGAAGAAGAGAATTGAATTGTTGTTTAAAAGGTTCTTCCTCGTCTTTCCACCATCCCATATGACAGGAATAAAAGGAAATGGGGTTATTATGATAGTTGATTTTTGCCCCAATAATTTTTCGCGTTTTCCAATAGCTTGTGTCTGTTCCGTTTGTGATAAAAAAGGAATAATCCTCTATAATGGGATGTTTGGTTAAAATGGCTAAACCTTCTTCGTAAATTTCAAATCCGATATGGGAGAAACTCCAAATAAATGAATAGTCAGTAACACCAAGCTTTTTCAATTCTTGTAATAAAATATGTCCAAAATTATCCTGTTTAATAGATTCTTTTACAATCGTTGATTCTATTAATTGGCTTACTTCTTGCAAGGCGATTACATCATAGGCTTCTTCTTTAATAGTATTTGCTAAGTATTGAATTTTTTCTATTTGATTGTCTTCTTGCCAAGAATGACAATTTAATGTTAACAATTTCATTTTGTAATGCCTCCAAGTGACTTTAAATAGGCAGCCATTGCATAGATAACTGAGGATGTTGACAAATGCCCGCTTTCTTTGTTGCTCGCCTTGGTCGGATGCTCATTATCTCTACCTTGGTAATTCCGCTCCTCACAAGGCGATGCCGCAGACGTTTTCAATCAGCCTAAAAGTGTGCAATTTTGAATTTGTCTACACTCTGGAATAACTATTTAAAGCTTTGATTTCTGGTTTATTTTTTGCTTTTAATTAGGTCCCTCATCTTTCTTTTTACTTATGGATAATGTCTGGCGATAATCTACATAGTTTCGGAATAATGTTTCTCCGATAATAAAAAAAGAGGAGAATGTATGGATGTGAACTTCATCGCTTATTTTTGTTTCTGAACTGATAGCATATAAATTATAAGGAGTCATCGTTGCTAGCCTATTGCTTTTTAGATTTGTTATGGAGACAAAAGGCACTCCTTTGGCAACTAAAGTTTGTACAGCAGAGAATATTATAGGTGTATCCCCAGAGAAAGAAATAATAAGGATAAGATCGTTGGCTGTTAAGCTTTGGGTAATGATTTCGAACTCCTTTTGTGCTCTTATCACATACAAATGCCGTTGCATGGATAAAAACATGCGCTGCAATTCATCTGCACAATTCAACTGAAGATTGCCTGTTCCATAAACAAATATGCGCTCAGAAGTGTCTATCAATTTACAGATGGCTTCATAATCTTTTGTTTTTGTATATTTAATGGTTTCTTGTATATCGTCATATAGATTTCCTGTACTATTCATTTCTTGAATAACTTCACCTTGGGTTTGCCATTTTAAATATACGCGGAATTCACTATAGCCGCTGAAACCTAGTTTTTGTGCTAAACGCAAAATGGAAGAACGGGAAACATTGCATTTATCTGCCAACTCGTTAATTCCTAATTGATAACATATGTTTTTATTATGAAGAATGTACTTTAATATATGAAAGTCCATCTCTAGCAATTGATTATAATGCTCATTGATTAATGCCTCTATCTTCACGATTACCAACTCCTTCTAGTCATGTTATAGTTTAGTGTATTTACTAAAGTTTTTTCAACATGCTAGTCAGGGCATAATCGTTATGGATAATTTTTTTTGTAAGCAGTTATTCTTGCTTACAAAGTAAGTTATATCATAGGGATTGTCAGGCAACAATAGAATCAAGCCGTTATGAAAGGAATCACATATTTTGTTCTTTTTCCCACTCAGCAAGAATTTTCCCAGATGCTTATTTTCTCCCGTTTAGAATTGCTGCACTTTTCACCGTATTCATCATACATCCATCTACTTCTGCTTTTTTGATAATAACGGATATTTTTTATAAAAATGGCAATAATAACATGACAATAATAGGTGAATCGAATCATAATGAATAAAGGTGGAAAAATATGGAATTTACTTTCTTCTTCTTAATCGTTTGGCTTGTTGCCTCCTTGTTTGCTGTGTTGAAAAAAAACTTAACAATTGCTGATAATACTTTTGTTTATTTAGTTATTCTAATTTTTAATACTCATTACTCTTGGCTGCTGGAAGGAGAATGGAAGCTCGTAGAAGTTACAACCCATCATTTGTACTTTATTTCTTATACTTTATTTTGGTATATTACCATCCCTTTTGTTCTCCTGCTTTTTTTAAATGCCATCAGTAAACGAAAGTCTCTGTTTAGCAAACTGCTAAGTGCATGTGTCTCCATTCTGTTTTTGCTGATAATGATGGCTATATGCAATCATTATGAGATTATTTCCTATAAAAACTGGAATTTGGCATATGATGGGATTTATTTTATTGTATTGCATATTATTGCAGTATATATATGTAAAACATATCGCAAATTAGCATATCACGAGGTAACCAATTAATGAAACTATGGGATAGATTTGACTTAAATGAGTGGATTATATTAGGAATGCTTATTGGGATGTGGGCTATTTTCTTTATATTGCCAAAAAGGCTGCCTCGTTATATTACTATGTTAAGTTTGGTTTGGGGCTCTGTTAGCGGTATGCTGTTTGATATTATTATTGGAACCGGGCTGATAGATTTTTACAGTTTAAATGATACGAACCATTATGAAATTTTTGACTTTCTTTATTTTTTAAATCTAGCATCAAGTGGTTATTTTTTTATCTATTTTTATGATTTTTTTAACATAAAGAAACAAATATTCATTTGGTATGTGCTAATATGGGGAGTTATTGGGTATGGAACAAATTGGTTTTTGACAAAGGTGCATATTATAGATTTTCAAAATGGCTATAAACTTTCCTACTCTGTTGTCTTTTTTATTATCACTCAGACGATAACAGGATTGTATTATCAGTATGTGAAAAAGCGAATGAGTCATGTCGTATAACCTTCATAATAGCTAAATTTTGTATTGGCAGCGCAAGTTGTAAAATTATTGTATCGATTGTATGCTATTTAAAGCTTTAAAGAAAAGAAATTGCAGCGCTTTATTTTAGAAAGAAGTTTTTAGGAAGAGGTTTCCGTGCTTGATAAAGGACGGTGAACTCTTCCTTTTTTATTGTATTTAAACCTATTTAATAAGGAGAAAATTTCCTGAAAAAATATGATTTAACAACACTTATATAATGATAAAAATAGCCGATAAATTTTATGGAGAAGGGCTAAAAAATAATAATCAAGGGAGAAAAATATGCAAGCATTAAAAAATCTGTCAATAGCTAAAAAATTAATTACCATTATTACCGTTAGTATACTAGCACTAGGGATAGTTGGTATGTTTGGATTAAATTATATAAAAGAAATGGCAACGTCTTCAAAAATTATGTATGAAAAAAATTTAGTGCCTGTCAGCAACTTAATGCAAATTCGGACTAATACACGCACTATTACGGGATCTATACTTGAATTAATGATTACAAAGGATGCAGCAAGAAATCAAGAATTAAATGAACAAATCGCATCAAAAAATGAAGAAAATGATGCCCTTATAAGTGAAATAGACTCTAGTGAGCTAAAAGAAGCGGAAAAAAAATTAATGAATGAATACAAAGAAAAAAATGAAGATCTCATTGCTACTCAAGGAGAAGTATTAGAATTAGCTCTCCAAAACAAAAATACGGAAGCTTATGCATTATACCTGGAAGAAAATGAACCGAACAGAAAGGCAGTAACTGAATTGCTTATAGAATTTTCAAATATGAAAATAGGATTTGCCGAAGATATAAATAAGCAAAATGAAGCATACTTGAAGAAGGTAACAATAATTGTCTGGTCCGTAATTATTGCTGCTCTTGTTCTTTTAATCGTTCTTGCAAGTTTGATTGCTAGAATGATTATTAAACCGACACAAGAAATAAAAGAATTGCTGGGAAAAGCGGAAAACGGCGATTTTACTGTTAAAGGAAATTATCAGTCGAAAGATGAAATGGGACAGTTAATGGATTCCTTTAATAAGATGACAGAGAAAATGAAAGCAACTCTTGCTACTGTCCATGATTCATCACAGCAAGTTGCTGCAGCTTCTGAAGAATTGAGTGCAAGTGCGGAGCAGAGCAGCAGGGCTAGCGAACATACTACATTAACCATTCAAGAGCTAGTTTTCAGCTCAGATAAACAGGTTCAGACAATCGAAGAAAGTTCAATAGCAATAGAAGATATAACAAAACACACAGAAATGATTGCCAGTAATGCCGAAAAAGCATCACAAGGCGTTCTCCATGCTTCCCAAATGTCATTAGAAGGAAATCAAGCAATTGAGCAGGTCAGCAATCAAATGAATTCAATAAATGCTAATGTTTCCAGTCTGTCACATGCTGTGAAAAGCCTTAATGAGCGTTCAAGCAAAATTAGCGATATCACAAATGTCATTACAGGAATATCAGCACAGACAAATTTATTGGCATTAAATGCAGCTATTGAAGCTGCAAGGGCTGGAGAGCATGGAAAGGGATTTGCTGTTGTTGCAGATGAAGTAAGAAAGCTTGCTGAAGAATCTGCTAAGTCAACAGAACAAATTGCAAGCTTAATCGCTCTCATTCAACAAGATACAGATAATACACTTCAATCAATGGAGAAAGCATCTGCCGAAGTTCATTCAGGACTAGAGGTTGTCCATATCGCTGGCAGTACTTTCAAAAAAATTGAAATCTCAGTAAACGATGTAGTGGTACAAATAGAGGATATTACACAAGCCTTAAATCAATTGGCAAATGGAACAGAACTTGTGAATGGATCCATACAAGAAGTAAAAGGACTTGCTGAAACATCTGCAGCGAGCACACAAAATATATCTGCAGCAACCGAAGAACAGCTGGCTTCTATGGAGGAAATTGCTTTATCTTCTCAATCGTTGGCTGAACTTTCAGAAAAACTTCAAAATATTATTAACCAGTTCAAAATATAGCAAAAAGGTTCCGAATAAGAAATAATAAAAATCTATAAATACTATTTTTTTAGAAGAAATCAGATAATTCCAGCATTTTTTTGGTCAAAATATGAACAATATTACTGATTTTTATAGGTAATTTTCGCCTTTTGCTAAAAAAACTATTTTCATTTTTCAATTATTCCGTTATAATTCAAATGTCTAAAACAAAATTATTTATAATATTCTCGTATAATAGCAGGAATAGGGCCTGCGAGTTTCTACCGGATAACCGTAAATTATCTGACTACGAGTAAGCACCTATATATATTAGCCAGTTTTGAGTGGCTGATAAATAAGGGGACAGCGGCTTACTTTCGTAGTAAACTGCTGTCCCCTTATTTTTTTGAAGGAGCGATTTAGAGAAAATGAAGCTATTAAAAGAAAAGATTGAATCAGAGGGCATCGTATTAAGCGAAAATGTGTTGAAGGTAGATTCTTTTATCAACCATCAAATGGACCCAGTTCTTATGAAAGAAATTGGTTTAGAATTTGCGGAAAGATTTAAGGATGAAGCTATCACAAAAATATTAACGATTGAGTCATCTGGTATTGCTCCTGCAATCATGACAGGTCTAGCATTAAATGTACCTGTAATTTTTGCAAGAAAAAGAAAATCATTAACATTAACAACAGATCTTTATACAGCAACTGTTTATTCTTTTACAAAACAAGAATCAAACGAAATTACTGTTTCTAATAAATATATAACAAAAGGCGACAATGTGCTGATTATTGATGATTTCCTTGCGAATGGACAAGCAGCATTAGGTCTTGCAAGTTTAGTTGAACAAGCTTCTGCTAAGGTTAGCGGCATTGGCATTTTAATTGAAAAATCTTTCCAGCCAGGAGCAGATGATCTGATTGCTAAAGGCTACCGCCTGGAATCATTGGCAAGAATTGAAGCATTAAAAGAAGGAAAAGTGCAATTTGCAAAAGACAGACAACTAGAAAAAGCATTCGCAGGAGGAATTTAATCATGGGAAATAGCCCAGTAAAAACTTGGTCTATTGGTTTGCAGCATGTACTAGCAATGTATGCTGGTGCTGTACTTGTACCATTAATTGTTGGTGGAGCATTAAATCTTTCTTTTGAACAACTTACTTATTTAGTATCAATTGATTTATTGACATGTGGTATTGCTACATTGCTGCAAGTTTGGAAAAATAAGTTTTTCGGTATTGGTTTGCCGGTTATGCTTGGCTGTACTTTTACTGCTGTATCTCCGATGATTGCGATTGGCGTACAGCATGGAGTGACGGCAATTTATGGAGCAATTATTGCTTCAGGGATTTTTATTGTCATTATTTCTTCTGTATTCAGTAAATTAGTGAAATTTTTCCCTCCTATTGTTACTGGTTCTGTCGTAACAATTATTGGATTAACATTAATTCCTGTTGCAATCAATGATATGGCAGGGGGACAAGGAAGCGAAAACTTTGGGGACCCTAAAAACTTGATTTTAGCGTTTAGCGTATTAGCATTTATTCTTTTATTAAATAAATTTGCAACTGGTTTCTTAAAAACCATTTCTATTCTAGTTGGATTAATTGTTGGAACAATTGCCGCAAGCATGATGGGCATGGTTGATTTTGCAAAAGTTGGCGAAGCATCATGGTTCCATGGCATTAAGCCGTTTTATTTCGGCGCTCCTACTTTTGAGCTTTCTTCTATTGTAACGATGATTCTAGTAGCTATTGTTAGTTTAATTGAATCTACAGGCGTTTATTTAGCATTAGGAGATATTACGAAACAAAAAGTAACGGAAAAAGATTTAGCAAGAGGCTATCGTTCTGAAGGACTTGCTTCCGTATTAGGTGGAATTTTAAATTCTTTTCCATATACGGCATATTCTCAAAACGTTGGTTTGGTACAATTAACAGGTGTTAAAACAAAAAATGCTATTTTTGCAGCTGGTACGATTCTTGTTCTTTTAGGGTTTTTGCCAAAAGTAGCTGCTATTACTACATTAATTCCAACACCAGTACTTGGCGGCGCTTCTCTTGCGATGTTCGGAATGGTTGTCGCATATGGTGTGAAAATGTTAAGCCAAGTTGATTTTAACAAACAAGGCAATCTGCTTATTTTGGCATGTTCAGTAGGGATGGGCTTAGGTGTTACCGTTGTTCCAGATATATTCGCGAAACTGCCAGAAACGGTGCGCATCTTAGCACAAAGCGGAATCGTAGCAGGAAGCTTAACAGCTATTGTGTTAAATATATTATTTAATATGGTGCCAAGCTTCCAAAGAAAAGCAGTGCAAACGGAAGTAACACAACAGAAAGCATCATAAATATTGCATGTATAAATATCCTCTTGAGTAATTATATGGAAATAACCATATCCTTTACTCGAGAGGATATTTTATTTATATATAAGTGAATAAGCCATATAATTTGCTGAATCTAAATAAAGAATATTAAACACACTTTAGGAAATTATATCTAATTTTTTTAGTTGTAATTATACTGAAATAGTTATTAAGATGGTTTGTGAGTATAATTCTAAAGTGCAGATAGACTATCTTAAATATCGTTAGTTAAATAAGGAAATAAATGCTCTTAATGCATAAGGCATATATTCGGTCTTTTTCCAAGCAATTCCTAACTCTAGATTTAAATTGCTTGTTGTTAACGGGAGTGTAGTAATTGCTAATTGGTTTATATTATTGCACGTTTTTTCTGGAAGTATAGATATTCCTAGTTTAGAATTAACCATTTCAAGCATAAATTCCTTTTGGGAACTTTCTAAAACAATTTTAGGTTGAAAATTATAAAAAGAACAGTATTCAATTATTTTAGTGTGTAATGAAAAATCTTTTCTTAACATAATAAATGGTTCATCTTTTAGTTCATTAATAGAGACTATATTCTTAGCAGCAAGCGGATGATCTGAGTGTACAACTAATCTTAGAGGATCCTTCATAATTTTTTTTATGACTAAGTTATTTTCTGAATGAATTTGGCTGCATATTAGTCCAATATCTAAGTTTCCCTCTTCCAATTCTGCCTTTATACTATTTGTGCCTATTTCAAATAGATTTAAGTTTACTTCTGGATATAGAGTTAAATACTTTGAAATATATTCAGTGAAATATGTTGTCCCAATGATAGGTGGAATACCAATATTTAGTTCCCCATTTTTTAAATTAATTGTATCTTCCAACTCTAGCTTTATATTGCTGAAAGAATCTAAGATAAAACTAGTGTTTTTGAGAACAATTTTTCCTGCATCAGTTAATGCTAAACCTTTAGAGGTTCTTTTAAATAACATGACATTAAGTTCTGCTTCTAGTTTGCGAATTGCCTTACTGATAGCAGGTTGAGATACATTAAGATACTCTGAAGCTTTGGTGAAACTTGAGTGTTTAACTACTTCTGCAAAATATTCTATTTGTCGAAGCTCCATTATTACTCCCTTCTACTAGCAAATTTTAATAAACTTATTGTACATAAAAAATAATAAATATAAATTTTTCTGTAAGGAAACCTAACAAGGTAATTACATAAAACATGATTATTACTGTATTATAACTAATAGTTATGAATATTATGAATTATAAGTTCTTTTATTTATCGGTAAGGCTATCTATAATAAGTATTAATCAAGCGGGTAATAAAAATTAACATTATGGAGTGAGGTAAAATAACAAAAGTGATTCCTGTTATGACTATATTTTTTATCCTGATATTTTAGGGAGTATTAGTACTAGTACTATTTTTAGTCACTATTTTAGGAGAGTGGTAGAATACTTTAACAACATTGAGAAAGGGAATATATATATCAAATTTAATAAATCGAAACAGACATTCTTTTTTATAGGCTATTTTCGTAAACTTTGTTGCTTTTAAAGGAGTAGGATGATTTCCGTTTCAGGATGCTCGCTTTCCGTGGGGCGGGCGGTGAGCCTCCTAAAGGAAGCAGCCTTGCGGGGTCTCACCTGTCCCGCTAATCCCACAGGAGTCTCGCACCTTCCACTCCAATCAACCTGTTTTAACCATGTCGAAAAATTAAAATGGATTTATATAGAATAATAATTTTAATAGAAAAAAGATGCGAATTATCTTAGATATAAAAAATAGTTTCTTAATTTCCTTATATAGGAAAATGTTTAATGATATATAGAAGAATAAGATGAAGTATTAATTTCTTCAAAAAAAATTAGGTCACAACTTAATCAGAGTAAGTGAATTATCCAAAAGAGAGAACAACATGCAAGTGTGGAGAGGTGATATAAATACTGTTATTAAAAAATGCAAATTCTGATTATTTAGTTTTCCTGGAGGTGTTCAATTGAGAAGGTATTTAAGTAAATATTTATTTCAGATTATACCGGTTCTTTTTATTATTTCTTTTATCGTATTTGGACTTGTTTATTTAGCTGGAGATCCAGTATCTCTAATGTTACCAGATACTGCTACGGAGGAAGAAGTAGCTACTTTAAGAGAAGCTTTAGGTTTAAACCAACCCTTTTTAATGCAGTATTGGATATTTCTTAAAAACATGATGACTGGGAATTTTGGCGAATCATTCCGTTATAATATGGATGCTTTAGATATTGTGCTGGACAGGCTTCCAGCATCTGCACAATTGGGTGGATTAGCAATGTTAATCGCAATAATTATTGCCATACCACTTGGTGTTTGGTCTTCCACTAGAAAAAACTCTTTTGTTGATCTTTTTATTACAGGTACATCTGTATTAGGAAAAGCAATGCCGAATTTCTGGCAAGGACTGATGCTTATTCTATTACTTGCTGTAGTCTTTCCTGTATTTCCTGTTTCTGGAAGCGGAACGTTTTGGCATATGATTTTACCAGCATTGACTCTAGGTGGAGGAACTGCAGCAGAAATGACAAGATTAATCCGGTCAAATATGCTTGAAGCGCTAAATCAAGATTATGTCCGTACAGCAATTGGCAAGGGGTTAAGAAATTCTGTTGTTATATATCGCCATGCATTTAAAAATTGTTTAATTCCAATTATCACTATTATGACGGTTCAATTACCTTTTCTCATTGGAGGATCTTTAATAACGGAAACTGTTTTTGCTTATCCAGGTATAGGTCAACTGCTTGTCCAAGCAGTTAACTCCCGTGACATGTCTATTGTCCAGGCTGGCGTTTTTATAATATCGATATTAGTAATTGTTATGAATATGGTTGGCGACATTTTATACCGAATCGTTGACCCAAGGATTAAATATGAATAAGAAGGAGGTAAGAAATATTGACTATTAATACACAGAAAATTAGCTCTCCAGTACAAGTATCGTATGAAATTGAAAAAAAAATTAGTCCGATTAAAAGATGGTCAAAGCTCTTGCTAAAAAGCAGAACAGGTTTGGCTGGATTAATCATAGTATTACTTGTTATCTTATTGGCTATATTTGCTCCAGCTATTTCGCCGCATGATCCTGCTAAAGTTAATTCAGCCAATATTTTGAAACCTCCATTTTGGATGGAAGGCGGATCATTAGAATTTATTCTAGGAACAGATAATCTAGGGAGGGATGTTCTTAGTCGAATCATTTATGGATCAAGAGTATCCTTGCTTGTTGGCATATGTGCTGTAATAGTATCAGGAGCTATTGGGGCATTCTTAGGAATAATTTCTGGTTTCCTTGGTGGCTGGGTTGATGCATTAATTATGAGAATTACAGATGCATTCTTAGCCTTGCCAAGTATCTTAATAATGTTAGTACTTATCGGAGTATTTGGACCTAGTTTAACAACATTAATTCTTGTGATGGGATTTACAGATTGGGTTTCTTATACAAGACTTGTACGTGGAGAAGTTTTAAGTCTGAAGGAAAGAGATTTTATAAGGGCTGCTCATTCAATAGGAACGAAAAAAAGTTCAATCATGACAAAGCATTTACTGCCAAATGTTTTTTCAACCTTTATTGTAATATCAACTTTGAATGTGGCATCAGCAATAATATCAGAATCTTCACTAAGCTTTCTTGGTCTAGGGATACAACCGCCAACCGTTTCTTGGGGATATATGTTAAGTGAAGGGCAAGCATATTTATCTACTAGTTGGTGGATTGCTACTTTTCCAGGTATAGCTATCACGATTACTGTTATAGGGATTACTTTCTTAGGAGATTGGCTACGAGATGTAATGGATCCATTTCAACAAGGAGGTCGATCTTAATGAATTCTTTTAGGGAGGTACCTGCTATATGAATCTTTTATTAGATGTAAAAGGATTAAAAACTTACTTTTATACTGAAAGTGGGAAAATACCAGCAGTAGACGGTGTGTCATTTCAAGTAAATAAAGGGGAAGTAGTAGCCATTGTTGGTGAATCAGGTTGTGGAAAAAGTATAACTTCTTTCTCTATCATGGGACTTGTAAAGGCACCAGGTAAGATAGTAGATGGTGAAATTTTATTTGGAAATCATGACCTTACTAAAATGAAAAATAAGGAAATAAGAAAATTGCGTGGTAATGAAATTTCCATGATATTTCAAGAACCATTATCCTCATTAAATCCATTGTTCACTGTTGGGTTCCAAATTAGCGAAGCGATTAAACTACATCAAAAGGTTGGAAGAAAAGAAGCACGCAATAAAGGAATAGAGATGTTAAGAAAAGTGGGTATACCAAGAGAAGAAAAAGTGTATGATTCTTATCCACATGAATTAAGTGGTGGTATGCGACAACGTGTGATGATTGCGATGGCACTATCCTGTAATCCTAAGCTTCTTATTGCAGATGAACCGACTACTGCTTTGGATGTAACCATTCAAGCACAGATACTTCAGTTAATGAAAAAGCTCAGGGATGAATTAGATACTGCAATAATCTTAATTACCCATGACTTAGGGGTTGTTGCAGAGATGGTGGATAGAGTAATCGTAATGTATGCAGGACAAGTTGTGGAGCAGGGGGGAGTGTTCGAATTATTTGCTGATCCTAAGCACCCCTATACAAAGGGACTAATGAAAAGTACACCTAAAATTAATGAATTAAAGGAAGAATTGCAAGCTATTAGAGGCACTGTCCCAACTCCGTCTGATATGCCAAAAGGTTGCCGGTTTCATCCAAGATGTCCTTATGCGATGAAAAAATGTATTCAGCAGGAACCAAATCTTCGTGAATTAAAAGTAAATTATCAAGTTCGTTGCTGGCTGCACGAAGAAGGAGAGGTGGTTTTAAATGAGCTTGAAGAAAGAACAGCCATTACTAGAGATTAAAGGTTTAAAAAAATATTATGATATTACAAAAAAATGGTTTAGCAAAGAAAGACAGTATTTAAAAGCTGTAGATGGGATTAATTTAAAAGTGTATACAGGAGAAACACTTGGAATTGTAGGAGAATCAGGCTGTGGAAAATCAACTACAGGGAATGCAATTTTAAGATTAATAGAAGCAACTGAAGGAGAAATTTTATTTGAAGGAAAAAATTTAAGAGATTTATCGGAGAAAGAAATGAGGGAACAGAGGAAAGATATCCAAATGATATTTCAAGATCCATTTTCTTCTTTAAATCCAAGAATGAAGGTATTTGATATTATTTCTGAGCCCTTAATTTCACATAAGATTGCTAAGGGAAAGGAACTCAAAAAGCGTGTAGAAGAGTTAATGGACGTTGTTGGTTTAAGTCCAAGCTACGCATATAGATATCCACATGAATTTAGCGGGGGACAAAGACAAAGAATTGGCATTGCAAGAGCACTGGCATTAAATCCGAAGCTTATTATATGTGATGAACCGGTGTCTGCATTAGATGTATCAATACAGGCACAAATATTAAATCTCCTTACTAAATTACAAAGAGATTATAACCTAACTTATGTATTTATTGCACATGGTTTGCCAGCAATTAAACATATAAGTGACCGAGTTGCTGTGATGTATCTTGGGAAAGTAGTGGAATTAGGAACAAAGGAGCAATTGTTTCAAAGTCCTCTTCATCCGTACACAAAAGCATTACTATCAGCAGTGCCAATACCTGATCCTACGTATAGGGACAAAAAGGAACAAATTATATTAGAAGGTGAGTTGCCTAATCCAGCGAATCCACCAATAGGTTGTCGATTTCACACAAGATGCCCCTATGCAAATGAGAAATGTAAAATGGAAGAACCGGTCTTTATTGAGCATGATAGTCAACATTCTGTAGCTTGTCATTACCCTATTTTACAAAATAAAAATAGAGAATTAACGCTTGAGGCGATAACTTAAATCTCCCTGTTCTCTTAAACTATTAAATAATTAATCTATAAGCTTTTCTAAATAAGGAGTCTCATGCAAAGGTTCTTTAATTGTAAGTTCCTATATTATTCACTAATACTAAAATAAGGTGGTTATATTTTTGAAAATAAGGCTAAGTAATACACGTTCATTTTTAATCCTAATAGCGATGATGACAATGTTATTCATAACTGCTTGTAGCAGCAATAGCTCAACTAAAGTAGATAATAATGAAGAAGCAGATGGTTCTTCTAAAACTATCAAAGTAGGTTTATCAGGGACAATTTTGACATTTGATCCACAAAATAATGGCAGTCTCGGTTCACCCATCATGAATATTTACGATACTCTTTTCAGAATGAATGATAAGGGAGAATTTTTGCCCCATTTAGTGTCAGAGTATAAAAGGACTAATGATACAACATGGGAATTCACTCTAAACCATGGTATAAAATTCCATAATGGAGAAGAATTAACATCAGAGGATGTCAAGTTTACCCTAGATCGTGTTATGAACGATGAATCCTTATTAGAAAATAGTAGGTTTGTTACTATAAAGGAAGTAAAAGTCAAAGATGATTTTAATTTTGAAATCATAACGAATGAACCAGATCCAACATTGTTAAATCGCTTGGGAATGATGGGGGCTAGTATTCTGCCTAAGGATTATATTGATAAAAATGGCATAGATTACTTCTTACAGCATCCAATAGGATCAGGTCCATATCAAATTAAAGAATATCTTGTAGATAATCAACTAACTTTACAAAAGTTTAATGATTATTTTAGAGGGGATGTATCCAATTGGGATGAAGCGGTACTTAGAATACTTCCAGAGGCTGCAACCCGTGTGAATGAATTATTAACTGGAGGCGTTGATTTTATACAAGAAGTTCCACCTGCTGAATGGACAAGAATAAATGATAATAAAGGCACTAAAGTTATTGAAGCTGACTCCAGCCAAGTAATGTCACTTATAGTAAACCAAAATAAACAATTTCCAACTTCTGATCCAAAAGTACGCCAAGCAATAGATTATGCAATTGATAATAAAGCGATAGTAGAAAATTTATTTCAAGGAAATGGAACTCCTACAAGAACCTCTATTGTTCCAGGTACTGCTGGTCTAAATGAAGACTTATATAATACTTACCGTTATGACTTGGAAAAATCAAAACAGTTATTAAAAGAGGCTGGATATGATAAGGGAAACCCACTTGAATTGACATTTCAAGTACCACAGGGACGTTATTTAATGGATGCTGAACTAGGTCAAATAATAGCTGGAATGCTTGAAGAGGCTGGTATAAAAGTTAACATTCAAATACTAGAAAATAGTAAATATGTAGAGATTAGAAATAGTGGAAAAAATGATGCTTTAATGCTTGTTGGTTATGGTAATAGTATGTTTGATCCATATTTACCTTTGGATTCCTTCCATTCAGAAAGATATCCAGAACGTCTAGGTTATAAGAACCAAAAAGTTGATAAACTTTTAGACAGTGCCATTTCGAATTTAAATACAGCAGAAAGAATGGAACAATATAAGGAAATTCAGCAAATTGTAGCCGAGGAATTACCATACATTTATCTTTATCAAGAACAATACTATAATGCTGTAAATGAAAAAGTAGAATTTAACCCGCCAATAAACAAAGACATACTAGTGGAAGACATGAAGAAGAAAGAATAATTATTACTTTAGTCATTGGATTTATTATCTGAAATTTCAAAATATAAAGGGCGGTATAGATTGTGCTGCCCTGCTATATTTCTAGTAAATCAACATATGCAGGAATATATATTTTAATTTGTGATATTGTACACAATAAATAGGAGGTTCTTATGATTAAAGATAGTATAAATATCAAGATTAATAAAGACCGTCTCTTCAGCCGTTTGATAGAACTGGGTAATATAGGAAAAGGAATTTCTGGTGGTGTTTCCCGCATTGCCTTTTCCGAGGAGGACAAAAGAGGACTAGAACTAATAGAGTCATATATGAAAGAAGCAGGATTATGTGTTAGATATGATTTCGCGGGAAATTTAATAGGGCGAAAGGAAGGAGAAAATCCTAGTGCTCCTGTCGTTCTTACTGGTTCACATAGTGACACGGTCTATGAAGGGGGAAAATTTGATGGTAGCTTAGGAATCATAGGTGGAATTGAAGTATTACAAGTAATGAAAGAGCAAGGTATTATAACGGAACATCCAATTGAGGTCATTGCTTATAGAGATGAAGAAGGATGTCGATTTAAAGCAGGTTATTCTGGCAGCAGAGCGATGACAGGCAAATGGAATAGTGAAACGCTTAACTATATGGACAGTAATGGAATGACAATTAGAGATGTATTGAAGTTAAATGGGTTTGATCCAAATAAAGTTCATGAGGCTCAACGATCAAGGAAGTCGGTAAAAGCTCATGTGGAACTTCATATTGAACAAGGCAAAGTTTTAGAACAAAAACAGCAGTCGGTTGGAATTGTGTCAGGTATATGTGGGTCATCCAGAGGAAGGATCCTATTAAGAGGGGAAGCTGGCCATGCAGGAACTACTCCTATGAATCTAAGAAGGGATCCTCTAGTTGCTGCTGCAAAAATCATACAAATGATAAATGAAGAAGCTAATAAAACCTTAACAACTGTAGGGACTGTGGGCAAATTAGAGGTCTTTCCAGGGGGAGCCAATGTAATACCTGATAGGGTAGAGTTTTCAGTTGATATAAGGGACTTGAATGGGAATGTACGGGATACTGTTGAAGAAAAAGTGTTGTTAAGAGCAAAGGAAATATGTCAGGAATCAGGAATTAATATGGAAGTTTTAGTGTGGAGAAAAGGAGAATCCAAGCTATGTTCAGAGTCAATCCAAAATATTATTAAAGATGCTTGTTTAAAATCTAGTGTTGATGTTTTTAGTCTTCCTAGTGGAGCAGGACATGATTCAGGGAATTTTGATGGATTTTGTCCAATGGGTATGATTTTTGTTCGCTCTAAGGATGGTGTAAGTCATCATCCAGCAGAGTGGAGTTCACCTGAGGATTGTGTAATCGGAACTAATGTCCTTTATCATACGCTTCTTGATTTAGCTGTTTTGGTAAAGTAATAAAATACGTTGAAAGAGAAGGGGATTATATTGAATATAGGTTGGATAGGATTAGGCAATATGGGAAGAGTAATGGCGGAGAATTTAGTGAAAGCAGATCATCGATTATTTATATATAATCGAACAAAAATAAAGGCTGAGTCACTTGTGAATATTGGCGCTACTTTTTGTGAAGATCCAAGTAAAGTAGTCTACTTAAGTGATGTTATTATCACAATGGTTTCTGATGATGATGCAGTAAAGTCGATATATAGTTCTGAAGGAGGATTATTTGAGAATGGTAATGCTCAAGGAAAATTATTTATTGATATGAGTACCGTCTCTCCTGAAACTTCCAAATCTATAGCAGACAAGTGTGAAAAAATGGGTGCATATTTTTTAGATGCTCCTGTATCTGGAAGTGTAAAGCCAGCGAAAGAAGGCAATCTTGTAATCATGGTTGGTGGAAAAAAAGATGTGTATGAAAAGGTAGTGCCAGTATTTAATATCCTAGGAAAAAAATCCCTCTATTTAGGTGATAACGGTTCTGGGAGTATTGCTAAATTAGCTATAAATCTATTATTAGGAATTACTATTCAAGGCATAGCAGAATCTATTCTCTTTGCAGAGAAACATGGAATAACAAGAGAAGAGATGATGACAATAATTAATGAAAGTGCTGTAGGGACAGATATATCTCAAATCAAAACTGAAAATATATTAAAAAATGAATATCCTGCAGCTTTTCCTCTTAAGCATATGACAAAGGATTTAGGTCTTGTAAAAAATACAGGTACGGTTTCACCATTAGCAAAAGCTGTAGAGGAAGCTTTCCGTTTAGCGTTGGAAGCTGGTTTAGGGGAACAGGATGTTATGGGAATTACAGATTATTTATCGGAAAATAAATTTTCAAAACTAACCTAATTTGATAAATAGGCAGGGGAAGGTAGGTCACTTTTTTTTCTAAAGTAGACTGGTTTGAAATGGTAAACCAAAGTCTACATATTGTTATAAGGACGGTGGGAAGAAATGGATAAGTTATCTATTGCTGTAACTGGTGATGCCTTAGTCACACAGAGATTGCCTAGGGAAGATGAAAGACTTATAGCTCTAAAGGAAATATTAGGGATGACTGATGTAAGATTTACAAATTTAGAGACTTCCATACATAGTTATGAGAACGATATTTACCCCTCAAAACATAGTGGGGGTGATTGGATAAATGCTGAACCTGCTGTATTATCAGATTTAAGTTGGCTTGGTTTTAATATCATGTCTTGCCCTAGCAATCATAGTTTGGATTGGTCACATAATGGTCTATTGAGAACTATAGAAAATTTAAATCGTGAACAAGTTGTTTATGCCGGCATTGGTAGAAATCTTGCCGAGGCTTCGCGTCCAAGATATTTAGAAACTTCTAAAGGAAGGGTTGCGATTATTGCTGTCAATACAACCTTCCGTGACTGGCATCCAGCTGGAGAACAGAGAAGAGATTTTATTGGTAGACCTGGAATTAATCCTCTTCACTTTAGAACCATTCATAAAGTAGATGAGGAACAATTAAATGTTTTAAAAAGTGTGGCAGAGCAAACAGAGATTAATAAACGTAATTCGAATAATAAAGATGGTATATTTCAATTTGGAGATTATTTCTTTGAAACAGGTGATCCCGGGACTTATACAGTAGTAGATCCAATTGACGCAAAGCGCATAAAAAAATCAATTTCAGAGGCATTGCGTCAAGCTGATATTGTTCTTGTAAGTTGTCACTCACATGAAATGAGAGGTTTGCAAAAAGAACAATTGACTGATTTCCAAAGAGAATTTGCTCATATGGTTATTGATGAAGGTGCCCATGCGTATATTGGCCATGGTCCACATGTTTTAAGAGGGATTGAAATTTATAAAAAGCGACCAATCTTTCATGGACTGGGTGACTTTTTTTACCAGGCTGAATTAATAGAAAGACAACCAACTGAGTTTTACGAGAAATACGGAAATTTTAATGAAGAACATTGTACTGCGGATGGGTATGATTTTCGATTGAAATCGGGAGGCGTAATGAATAATGAAACAAATCCCAAAACCTATGAATCTATCATAGCAACTTTTGATATTTCGGATAACCATGTAAATAATATTGTTTTATACCCCATTACTTTGGGATTTGACCAACCTAGGTCTAAAAAAGGAACGCCTGAAATTGCTGAAAAAGAGGCAAGTGAAAGAATTATTAGTGAACTTCAACACCTATCATCATCCTTTGGTACGGAAATTGAAGTAAAAGATGGCAAAGGAATAATAACTATTTAGTTTATTAATTAAACTTATATTTTGTGTTAAAAAATATTTATATTATATAGGAGGATTTTATATGACACTTTTAAAAATGACTTCAGGAAATTTTGAATTTATTGTAAGAACGGAAGAAGGCAATACTCCGGAATCATGCAAATGGCTATTGGAACAATTGCCTCTTACAGTACAAATGATTCAAGGAGCTTGGAGTGGATCTGCTGTATTTACAGATCTTAATTATATTGCTATAGACGTTCCTTTTGAAAATGCAACTAGCTATCCTTCACCAGGACATATTTTATTATATCCGGGTGATGAAAAAGGAAACTCAGGAGAGATTTATATGCCATATGGCGGCAATAGGTTTGCTTGTCCAAGAGGGCAGTTGGCAGGAAATCACTTTTTAACAATTGAAGAAGGGGCAGAGCAGTTAGCGGAATTTGGAAGAAAAGTTCGATGGGAAGGTGCACAGGATTTAGTATTTGAATTACTAGACTAAGAATTTAGTGGATTAAAACTAGAAATCATTATTTGATGAAAAAGTTAGCCTCTTTGTTTGTTTACAAAGGGGCTATTAAAAGCTGAATAGGATATAACGAGGTTTTTGAGGTGGGTTCATATGTCCAAAGGTAATAAAAATAATAAACTACAGGGGGAATTCACTATGAAAACTATTGTTAAAAATGGTAAGTTTGTTGGGGATTTAGAAAGAGGCTAGTATTTGCATCGTAACAAATTTAAAGAAATATTATGACTTTAAGGATCATTAGGAAGTAAGAAATAATGGCCCACCCCCACTGTAATAACATAATGCAGTGGTAGGGTTTAGGCCTTTTATTGTTTTAATAAACATTAAGGGATTTTGTAAAATAGATTTCTTTCTGATGAATAGAAACAGTAGAGAGAACTCCTTTCAATAGGACATTCTCCTTATTTAGAGATAAATATAGAGGGAGAATAGCTCTTCTTGCTATATTTTGTTATCAATCTCCGATGTATCTACATTGCTCCCGAACCATTCTTCTAATTTTGTTTTCGCCTTTGACTTTATATCATCATCTATATACATGGCTGCTTGCAGGAGGGCAATTCCGAGTACGCCTAAATCATCTGTAAAGCCAAAACCTGCAGCAACATCAGGAATAAGGTCGAGAGGCAGAATAAAATAACCTAATGCGCCAATAATTATTGCTTTTGTTTTTGCTGGAACTTCTGGTTTTTGCAAGGTGAAGTACAAAAGTAATACGGCATATACCACAGCAGAGCCCGCTTTTTTTGCATATCTTTTTAATTTAGCCCAAAATTTTTCATCAGAGTAATGTTTTTTGCCAGCAGCTATTTCTTGTTGTAATTCTTCTGGAGACTTTTCCATAGGTAAACCCTCCTTTTATTATTAATCTATAATTTTACCAGAATAGGAAGAAGAGTACTGTTGTTTTTTGTCGAAAAATAGCTATTTAGAAAAAACCTGCAGTAACATAGATAAAAATCAGAACGATACGGAAAAAACTTCAGCAAATTTAACCTAATATCCCCCTAAGCTTCTCAAGAGCTCCCTTTTTCCACCCTTTTACGGCAGATAGAGATACCTTTTCTTTTTCCGCAATTTCTTTTATTGTCCACTGATGAACCATTGTATAAATAACCCATTTTGTTTGGCAATCTGTCAGCGGTTTGCATAGTTGGCGGATGGCATATTCTTCTTCTTTATAAAGGGGAGGGGATGCAAGAAGGGTCCAGAATTCTTCTTCGGGGTGAACGATACGTGCTTGATCTAGATTGCTCTTCTTTAGTTCATCTAAAAACCTCCCTCGCATATGTTGGTAGAGATAGCTTTTGTATTCTCCTTTCTCTGGTAAAAAGGTATGAGTAGTCTCCCAAATGCTGATTAAACCTATTTGAAAAAACTCTTCTTTGTTTTTATAAATAGATAGTTTGCGGATCATATGGTGGATCATTGGAGTGAATTGTTCTATTAAACTTTCCAACTGGTTTTCACGCATGCTTTTGTCCTTTTAGAAAAGCACTTTTCTTTTTTATTCCTAGGTAGATTTAACATACAAGAAAAAGCAAGGAGCAGCGAAAGACGAAACAGCAACTTTGGACAAGGAATTGTAGGGAAATGAACATAATCTTTTTAAAACTTGATGGAAGTTCCTTTGGAATAGAAAAAATGAGTAAAATAGAAGAGGATTTTTGAGGAGGGGTATGACGGAATAAAGCTCAAATTCAATCAGTGGGGAGGGACAGGTTCCCCACTGATTGTTAGGTGAACTCAATTCTTTAGTGAAAATCCGTATATTCAGTAACATATTATTTCCAAGAGCATTGTATAGTTTAGCTTATAGCGATAATAATTTGATTCATTTAGTTTTTTGTAATAGTTTGTGTGCCTTTTGTTAGATTCAATTTTTTATCATCTAGTTTGGTCTTATCCCAATAATTATAAACAGCCAGTTCCAATATAATATCTACATTGGCCGTTGTCGTACTTTATTATGAACAGTATCGGGTGTCTCTATTGTGATAGTGTAAGACCAACAATTAATTGGGCTGTTTTAGTTATTGTTTGTTTATATTTATCTACTAATGTGAATTTCAGCTGATAGGTTCCATCGTTCAAGATTTTCCCGTTTTTATCTTTTCCATCCCAACTAATAGACTGTTCCCCTTTTTCCACCTGTTTTTGCAAGGATTTAACTAATGTGCTGCTATTATAGACATCGACTATAGCATTACCTTCTTTAGAAGCAGTAAATGGAATAGATAGATTTCCGTTTGTTTTATAGTAAAAAGTGGAGTTAGTCGTTATTATAGGTTTTTGCCAATTTTGAATCGTAAATAGGCCACCCTTTTTCTTGGTAATATTTCCAACTTTATCTTTTGCTTCGTAATAATAATAATATTTTCCTTCAGAAACAATGGTATTTTTATCTGTTTGGCCATTCCAGTAAAATAAAGTTTTTCCTGCTTTGACCACTTTGCTAGTGGTTAGTTTTTTTACGGTGGTGCCTTTTTCTGTTTTGATAAAGACACTAGCTTCTGCTTGTTCTGTCCATTCAATAGTAGCTGTTTGCTGTTTTTGGCCGTCTAGTTTAAAAATGGTAGAAGCAAGTTTTTCTTTTACAATAGGACCTTTTGTATCAACAATCATTTTCAGCTTTTTAGGGTCAGCCTTCCGTTTGTTAACGTCGACAGCAGATAAGACAAGTTGATAAGTGCCGTCTTTTACTAATTTATTGCTATTGCTTTTCCCATCCCAGGTTAAAGTGTGTTTTCCTGTGGCAAGTGATTTCTGAGATAGGAGGGTTTTTACTGTTTGGCCGTTGCCGTCTATTATTTTGGCATCTACTTTTGACCCTTTATTTAAGCTGAAACTAGCAGTGCCTTTTCTTTTTAGTGCCGGTGAAAAACTAATAGATGAACTCTCGCTAATGGTAACAATAGGTTTGATTTCCTGGCTTGCTTTGATATCCTTTGTTTGATAGACTGTTTCTTTTCCATTTGTAGCTTTTACAATGAGCGTATATTTGCCGTCAGCTACAAAATTATTCTTATTATCTTTTCCGTCCCATGAACTAGATAATTTCCCGCCATTCCAATTTTTATTGGAAATAATTGTTCGAATCGTTTTTTTCTGTGAATTTTCGATTCTGACCGTTACTTTTGTTCCTTTATAAATAGGAACAGAGAAATTCAGCTTATTATTTCCTTTTATTTTATATGTGGTGTTTACCGATAAAGTACCAAAAGGAGCTGGAGTGTTTTTGACTGCTTTTTCAGCATCAATGCGGCCATATCCAAATAAATAATCCCATCCATTAGCCCCAAGGTCTTTTGTAGATTTAATCAAAATATTCTTTACATCTGTTGCAGATAAAAGCGGATTTTTCGATAATACAAGTGCTGCTGTCCCAGATACAATGGGTGTTGCCATAGAGGTTCCGGACATATATCCATATTTATTGTTAGGAACAGTGGAATAAATATCATCACCAGGAGCTGAAATATCAATGGAACTTCCATAATTGGAATAATCAGAGCTGCGGTCGTTTTCATCTGTAGCAGCTACTGAGATAACTGAATCATATCCAGCCGGATAATAGTTTTCTAAACTTGCATCATTTCCAGCAGCTGCTATTAATACAACTCCTTTTGATGCAGCATATTGAATAGCGTATGCTTCTGCATAGGCATAGTATTCACTTCCAAAACTCATATTGATGATATTTGCTCCCTTGTCTGCTGCATAGATTAGTCCAGTTGCTTCATCATATGTATCTGCAAATTCGCCATCAAAAATATCAATAGGCATAATTTTAACATTTGGAGCTAATCCAACTGTTCCTTTGTTATTATTAGCAGCTGCAATAATACCTGCCACATGTGTTCCATGGCTGCTTGCAGTGAGAGAATTGCCGCCGGTTACTGCATTATAGGGATTTGTAATTCTGCCTTTGAATTCAGAGTGTCCCGTCTGCACGCCAGCATCAAGTACAGCAACCGTAATAGCAGAAGATCCTTTTGTTGTATTCCAAGCTTTTTCGGTGGTAATCTTTTTTAAATACCATTGTTTGCTGTAATTAGAATCTTTAGGTGTATAGGAAGCTTTAATTTTATAGTTTGGTTCTATAAACTCAATTTCTTTCTTTTTTAGCAGTGTGTCTGCCAATAGTTTTAAATCTTCATCTGATGTGGTTTTAATGAGAGAAAATCCTTTTATATAGGAATCTTCCTTTAGACGGGCAGCCAATAATATTTCCCATCTCTTTTTTTCACTTACATTTTCTTTAAATTTAATGACCAATTCTTTTGCGTTAAAGTCTTTTTTTGCATTAAATAATTCTTTTGTATTAAATTTAGAAATTTTGCTTTCTACTTTCATTTCCTCTGCAGATACATTTGATGAAAAAATAAATAATAATACGAAAAAAAATAATCCCATAATTTTTTTCATCTGCACTCGTCCTCTACTTTTAATAGCTAAACTTATTTATCACGCATTAACGGGCAGTAAGACCCCCACCTCAAGATTATAAGAGAAAACGAGAAATCTAGGTGGGGGATAACTGCCTGTAAAAGCCTGATTGGTTCAACTAACAATCAGTGGGGGATGAAGAAAACCCCCACTGATTGAAGTTTCACTTTATATAGATTAGTATATAGGGTTTTTTAGAGAAAGTAATATTTAATGGAAGTAAAAATTTTAGCTAGGGGGAAAAGAAAGAGTATAAAGATGAAGCAATGCATCAAGGAATTATAAAGTTATCTCATTTATTGAGCCTAATGGGTACAGAACTGATTATAACCGGCATGAAAACAGAAATGGCTCAAAACAGTATACAAAAAGAAAACTTTGCAAATATCTCTATTGCATTTTATTCTTCAGTAAAAGAAGCGCTGAAGAAAATAGGGAAATAAGGAAGGGGCTTTTTAAGGCCTTTTTTTGTTGGATATAATTAGAGTTTTTCTAGTTTGTGGAATCTGACAATAAGGAGTGAAACGCTATCTTTTTGAGAGCGTTAGATGCCGCTATTTTCTTTTTATTTTTTGGGTTAAATAGATGACAATCATCTTCTTCTTTAGTATGATAAAAACTTGTGTGAAATAATTTTTAAATGGATTGATTTAGTTGATTTGGATATGTATTTGATTGAATATTAAATGGATTATAAAGTAATAAATTTATTATTTAAGATAATTAATATTTGAAAATAATATATTTTGTGTATATTTGCTTTGAATTCGACTGGATGCTCCCACTTGTAGGGAATAAAATACTTGCACACGAAAATACAACCAGGAGGAGTTTTAGTTTTGTCAATATTTATTGGGATTATTGGGATTTTTATTACATTAGCAGTTGGATTTATTCTTTCAAATGATCGTAAGAATATCAACTACAAAGCCATTATTATTCTAATGGTGCTTGAGTTTGTTGTTACGATTATTATGTTTAAAACAACAGTAGGTCTTAAAATAATTGAATCTGTATCGAATGGTGTTTCTAATGTATTAAACTATGGATATGAAGGGGTTAATTTTGTAACAGGTGGACTAGTTCCAGAAGGTTCTAGCGTTTTCTTTATCAATGTATTAATGCTTATTATTTTTACATCTACTCTATTATCTTTATTGACCTATATAAGAGTATTGCCTTTGGCGATTAAATATATTGGAGGAACTTTGGCAAAAATAACTGGTCTTTCCAAGGTTGTTACGTTTAACAGCATAAATTCTATCTTTTTTGGCCAATCAGAATCATTGCTTGCGGTCAAATCACATCTAGATACAATGAATGCAAATAAATTATTTGTCGTCTGCACTTCTGCAATGGCATCTGTTTCGGCATCCATAATGGGAGCATATATAAATATGATTCCGGCAAAATATGTGCTGGTTGCGATGCTTTTAAATTCTTTATCTTCTCTTATTATGGCAACATTAGTCGCTCCTATTAAAAAGAATGAAGATGAAACAATTAATATTAAAGAGGTATCCAATTCGAATTCTGTTTTTGGAGCTATTTCGGCAGGAGCCTTAGATGGTGGAAAAGTAGCTTTAATTGTTGCGGCAATGCTTGTAGCATATGTTGGGCTGCTTGCATTAATTAATGGATTTTTTAATAGTATTTTTGGTATTGGGTTTACGGAAATGCTTGGCTATCTTTTTGCACCAATTGCTTGGATTATGGGAATTCCTGCAAATGAGATGGTTACAGCGGGTTCGGTAATGGGGACAAAACTTGCAGCAAATGAATTTGTGGCAATGCTCCAGTTCCAAGAGCTTATTCCAAGCTTGTCAGAAAAAACAATCGGCATTGTTTCTACCTTTTTAGTATCATTCGCTAATTTCGCAAGCATTGGCATTATCTCTGGTTCCATTCAAGCCATTAATGGAGAAAAGGCTGACATTGTTGCAAAATTTGGTTTAAAAATGCTTCTGACAGCAACATTAGCTTCCGTTTTGACGGCGACAGTTGTTGGATTATTTATATAAGTGATGGAAGGAGACTAGGCATTTGTCTAGTCTTTTTTATTATGTATTAACTAATGTGCAATGATGTACAGATGTACGGCAGAAAAATTGGGAACGATGGTGGTCAAATCGGTGGCAGCTGCAAACGAAAACTTTTATTCTTTTCATTCCTAGATTATTTCATTCCATTTTATCCATACTATAAAAGTAAATTGCTTAGCAAAGGAGGGATAAAAGATGAAAATATTAGGCATCTTTCTTATGATTCTATTTTGTTCCGTATCACTAGTCATATTATTAGATCTTTCCATGAACTTTAGCCTCTCACAATCTTTATCTCATCTAATAAATCCATTCCGGGTAATGGATGCAGGAGAATATGTGATGTTGACAGGACTTTTTCTAATTGTTATTAGCCATCAAATTGTAATGATTATAAAAAGTAAATCGAATCGTTCTAACTAGAATTTTTTGTGAATCTTTTGCGTAGAAAGGAAACGAGCAATAGGATTAAAGGAATAATTAGTATCATTGGTATATGCATAGAATAGATCATTTGCTTTCCTTCATTTAAATGTTCTACAAAATTAGAAGCCATGTTTAGCGATAAATAGATGACAATGGTCCCGACTGGCAGTAAAATTCGATGGTGGCTTTTTAGTTTAAATAAGTCTGTAATTCCAATAATTGCAACATATATAAAAATAGATGCTTTAAAAAACACGGTAATCAATAGAGTAAACACCACAAGAGCATCAAGCCTTTGTATAAAATCCAGCAAATTAACCTTACCGACTGTTGCTAAAGTGGGAAATGTAGCATTTTTCATTCCTTCTACTCCAAGAACAGCAATATTTAAACTAACAGTCCAACTTAAGGTAATTCCACTTGATACTAAAGCTGAAAGCCAGACCTTTTTTACGTATTTTGGTTTATTTAATAAAGGGAGAAGTATTGTAAATGCGATCATTTCTCCAAATGGAAAAATAATTGTCTCAGGGAAAACAGTGGTTAAAACTGGTTTCCATCCATTTTCAAGAAAAGGAAGCAAATTATGAAATTCTACATTTCCTGAAACCAAGACAAAAAAATTCCCTGCCAGTCCAAAGAAGACCAAAATAACAATAAATACTTCAGAGGTCCTTGCAAGCACTTCTACTCCCATATACAGTACATAGCAGATTGCAAGGACTAAGGGAATGGCGATGGCTAATAATGGTGTTTGAGTTAAAGTTGTTGCTGCAAGTAAAGCACTGATATCCCGAATGTTTCTAGCAGCAATATACAAGAAGTATAAAACATATAGAAAACCTATCATCCACCCTAGATACTTGCCTAGAATTTTTCTTATATAGCCTGTGAGAGGAAGCTTTGGATACTGTCGAAATAATAAATAGTAGATAAAAAATAAGACCATGCCGCCTCCCATCGATAAAAGAGTAGCAAGCCAGGCATCCTTTCCAGCTGTTATGCCATAGCTAATAACTAAAGCAGTTCCCAACTCAAATATAAACATCATTGAAAATAGTTGGATGACACTAATTTTTGCTTTCTCCATCGTCTACACAGTATCTCCTATCTTTAAAGCATGTATTATATGAATCAGAATGTTTTTTATACATGCAAGCTTCCTATAATAATTGGTATAACAACTGATTCTAATTTGTTTTTGTCTTAAAGCGTTTTCTTATAAAAGAAACAATTAGCAAGAGAAGCGGGATAACCATCAGCATCGGTACATGCAAGTAATAGGATAGTTGTTTTCCTTCTTCTAAGTGTTCAGAAAAATTGGAAGCCATGTTTAGTGATAAATAGATGACAATGACCCCCATCGGCAGCACAATGCGATAATGGCTGTCCAGTTTAAACAAATCTGCAATGCCTATAACGGCAGCGTATAGATAAATGGCTGCTTTAAAAAACACAGTAATCAATAGAGTAAACACTATAATAGCATCAAGTCTTTGGATAAAATCCAGCAAATTAATCTTGCCGACTGTTGCTAACGTAGGAAAAGTTGCTCTTTCGGTTACTTCCACTCCAAGAACAGCGATATTTAAACTAACAGTCCAGCTTAAGATAATGCCACTTAATATTAAGACAGAAAGCCCCACTCTTTTTACATATTTGGGCTTATTCAACAAGGGGAGAAGCATAGTGAATACAATCATTTCTCCAAAAGGGAACGCGATTGTCTCCGGAAAAGCTGTAGTTAAAATGGGCTTCCATCCATTTTCAAGGATTGGCAGCAAATTATGGAATGCTACATTTCCAGAAACTAAAGCAAAAAAATTCCCGAAAATCCCAAATAAAAATAAAATAACAATAAATACCTCAGACGTTCTCGCCAGCACTTCTGCTCCCATGTATATTACATAGCAGATTGCAAGAACCAATGGAATGATAATAGCAATTAACGGTGTTTCTTTTAGAGTAGATGAGACTAATAAATCGCCGAGCTCCCGCAAGTTTCTAGAAGCAATATACAAAAAATAAATGGTATAAATAAAGCCAATCATCCATCCTAAATATTTGCCGAAAATTTTTCTTACATAGCCTGTGAGAGGAATTTTTGGATATTGCCGAAATAATAAGTAATGGATAAAAAATAAGACAATTCCTCCTTCCATTGAAAGAAGGATTGCAATCCATGCATCTTTTCTTGCGGTTATGCCATAGCTGACAACTAATGCCGTCCCCATCTCAAAAATAAACATCATTGCAAATAGTTGAATAACACTAATTTTTGCTTTTTCCATTGTCTACTAGATATCTCCTATCGGTAAAACACGTAAATTAATAAGATTCTATTGCTTAATAACTCTTGTTAGCATTTTGAGCTAAAGTTCTTTTGCTACTAAGGTTTTTAATACTAGAGAATAAAAACATACTACGAGATTTTCACTGCTTTTTTCTTTTTTAAAAATTTTTTGATGTAAGAAAAGATCATCATAATAAACGGTAGAATAATCACAAGCGGCAGATGGAGATAGTATGCTTCCAATCGTCCTTCTTCTGAATGTTCCGGAATATTAGAGGAAGTAATCATAGATAAATAAATCACGATGATTCCCACTGGAAATATTATGCGATGATGATTCTTTAAGCCGAATAAATCTGCAATTGCTGCAACAGTTCCATATATATATATGGAAGCTTTAAAAAAAACGGTGATAAGCAATGTAAATACCACTATGGCATCAAGTCTTTGCACAAAATCTAACAGGTTAATTTTGCCGACTGTTGCGAGCGTAGGGAAAGTTGCTCTTTCCGTTACTTCTACACCAAGAACAGCGATATTTAAACTGACGGTCCAAGACAAGATTAAGCCACTTGATATTACAGCCGAAAGCCAGACTTTTTTTACATATTTCGATTTATTTAAAAAAGGAAGCAGCATGGTAAATACAATCATTTCTCCGAAAGGAAAAGTAATTGTATAAGGAAAAATAGTGTCTAAAATTGGTTTCCATCCATCTTCAAGAAAGGGACGTAAATTATGAAATTCCACATTTCCTGATACTAGTACAAAAAAGTTTCCTGCGATCCCAAATAAAAATAAAATGACAATAAAAACTTCGGAAGTTCTTGCCAATACCTCTATGCCCATATAAAGCACATAACAAATGGCAAGAACTAATGGAATGATTATTGCCAGTGTTGGTGTTTCTTGTAGCGTGGATGAAACCAATAAGTCGCTAAGCTCTCGAATGTTTTTGGAAGAAACATGTAAAAAATAAAGGATGTATAAAAAACCAATCATCCATCCTAAATATTTGCCGAAAATTTCCCTGCTATAACTTGTCAGAGGCAATTTAGGATATTGTCGAAATAGTAGATAGTATATAAAAAAAAGAATGATCCCTGCAGCCAAAGACAAAAGGATTGCAAACCATGCATCCTTTCTGGCAGAAATACCATAGCTTATAACTAAAGCAGTCCCCATATTAAACATGAACATCATCGCAAATAATTGTATAACACTTACTTTAGCTCTCTCCATAGAAAAAATCTCTCCCTTCTGTAAAAGTCTTTATTCCATTTACTTACTAGAAGGATTCATTCGCATGCCTGTTCGACGGATATATGCGTCAACGTTTATGCTTACTTTCGTTTCAGGAAATACTTCTTCATCCCAAGTGTCGGAAATTTTTTTCCATAGTTTTTTATCTTTAATATTGACGTATTCACCAAAGCCTAAAAAATCACTTTTTTCTTCTTGAGCCATTTTTACGGTTAACTGAATTTCTTCTTTTATCTCCTTTTCCATCTTTTCTTCTAGCTGCTCTATCTTTTTTGATTGGGAAAGATCAATAGGGACAAGCGTTTCAGAAATGGTTCCTTCTGTATTAACGAATATATTTATTGTCGGTTTATTGTTTTTTATTTTAATTTTGATTGTTGTTTGGGCACGATTGACCTCAATGGCAATCGTATCTTTTGCTTTTTTATAATCAAGATTCAGGATTGTTTTTTTCATTTCATTCATAATCCATGTAGTGCCCCGTGATTCATTTTGTTCCAGCCATTTCTCAAGTTTTCCATCTTTAAAAAGGCTAAGTCCCCCTATTTCTATATTTGCTGCAGGAGATATTTGCTGAATGTTTTCTCCTTTATTGCCTTGTTCTTTGTCACCTTCAATTTGAACCCCTGAAACAACGAAACTTCCACCCTTCAACCCCTCAATCAATTGATCTGCATGGACGTTGATATACTCTCCCCATTCACTTTGTGAGGTTTCCAAGTTATCGACTATGGAATCAGAAGGAATTGGATTAAGGGAAGTAGTTACTTGAAGAATGTCTTTTGCCGGTGTATTTCTTGCGATTAAAACAGGGAAAAGCATACGGAAATTTGAATCCCTTTCAATTAAATCGAATAAGTTCTGAATGCCATCTTTTGCAACTTCCTCACTCAGTATCATTACTTGAATATGAGGATAAAAAAGTTGTCCTGGTACCATTGGCGAAATTTTTCGAAGTGCCTCTGCAAGTGTACTGCCTGAGTTGGAAAAGGTTCTTACCGGAGCTGCCTGTACTTTTCCTGCTTGTTGTCCACCAGAAACTTGTGATGGATTAATAATTTGAATGGTCGCACGATACCGATTTTCATCATTTTCATCTTTATCAATGGCAATTCCTGATATAATGCTCAGCTTTTGCAATTCCCTGCTATCCCAACATCCGGATAAAAACAGGGAAGTACAGCATATCAAAAGCATCAAAAATATATTACGTTTCATTTGCATCACTCTTAGGATTATTATTTGCTTTCTTTTCTTTTCTCTTTGTAGGGCCCAAATCACTAGAACCTTCGGCTCTATTGGAATTGCCTTTATTAATTAAGCGTGGACGCTTTGACATAAATGGAAGCGGTACACGGATAAGTGAATCCTTTAAATCTGCTAATATGATAGGAGAAAAAGGAGCTAAGTATGGAATGCCAAATGACCGCAGACTGCAAGTATGTGCAACCAGTACAATTACTCCTATCCCAATCCCAAAAAGTCCATAAGTAGCAGCTAATATCATAAAGAAGAAACGAAGAAGCCGTGTTGCGTCCGTCATAGCATAATGGGGAATAGTGAAACTTGCGATAGCTGTTGCTGCCACAACAATAACCATGGCACTTGACACAATTCCAGCAGAAACTGCTGCATCTCCCAAAACTAGTGCACCGACGATGGAGACAGCCTGACCAACCGGTCTTGGCATCCTAACACCTGCTTCTCGCAAAACTTCAAAGGTAAATTCCATCAACAAGGCTTCAATAATAACTGGAAAAGGAACATTCTGGCGCTGTGCTGCGAGATTAATTAGTAAAGGTGTTGGAATCAACTCTTGATGAAAAGATAAAAATGCAATAAAAAGTGACGGACCAAGCAAGGTTATCATAAAGGATAAAATTCTAATAAACCGTAAAAATCCAACAATTGTCCAGCGTAAGTAATAATCTTCTGCAGTTTGGAAAAATTGAATCCACGTCGCAGGCAAAATTAAAGGATTTGGAGTTCCGTTAACGAAAATAACGATCCTTCCTTCTAACAAATTTCCAGCGACGACATCTGGTCTTTCTGTTACAAACATAGTTGGCCAAGGAGTAGCCATTTTATCGGAAATCCATTCCTCAATCGTACTTGAACCATACATTTCATCTACCTTTATTTTATCTAAACGTTCCCGGACCTCCTGAAGAAGCTTGTTATTAACAATTCCATTAATATACATAATGCCAATTTCTGTTTGAGTAATGTTGCCGATTTCCCTTGTTTCCAGCCATAAGTCAGGTGTTTTAATTCTGCTTCGAATTAAAGAAGTATTAGTAATGAGAGACTCTGTAAAACTGTCTCTGGGTCCCCTGACAGAGGGTTCTGATACAGGTTCTGTGATAGATCTTAACTCTCCACCTTGAGCTGCACATGCAAGCGCTTGGTTCGAACCATCAATAAGAACGATTGTTTGTCCTGATAGTAGATAAAGAAACAGTTTATTCCATTCTGTTACTTCTACTACATGTGTTATCGCCAGTAGATGTTCCTTAACAAATAAATTTAGGTCAGTAAGAGAAGGGGTTTCCTTATTTTCTGTAATATTCTGATCATCCATAAGGCGTTCGATAATAAAAGATCCCATTATTTGCTTATCTGCCAGTCCATTTATATAGATAGTAGCAACCTTTTTCAAAAAGGGTTTCCCCATCCTAAATTCTCTTAAATTTACATCACTACTATTTCCTAATGCTTGTTTTACATTTTTAATATTAAAATCTAAATCAGTGCTCAATTCTTTAGTAATAGAGTTTATCTCTGTATCTACATATTCAACTTTTTTTTTGTTTTTTTTAATCAGTTTACTCCATGAACTATTCATAATTTGTATACTCCATTATGCAAGAATATTGGTGAATTTAGTGATTGATTTTATCTTTTTAAGAATTTCCTTAATTTCCTATTTTATTCATGATTTAATTATTGCTGATTAGAGTTTAGCTAAAATTAAATAGGGATTTTAGCTGAATTTTACATATTTTTCTTTTTTTTGAAGCAAAATGGATAATAATAAGATAGTTAAGTGGCTTTAGAATGGAGAGATATTAATGTTTAATAAAGTAGGCTCCTTAGAAGGTGTCTTATCAGTAATTCCCATATTAAAATCCGCTGTACCTACTGATTTATCAATAGCGATATGTGATAAAGAAAAATTTATTTCCTATTTTCCAGGAGAAACGATTGATTTAAAAATTAAAAAAAATCAGCGATTGCAGCCAGATGAACCATTAAGTGAGGCTTTAAAAAATAATAGAAGTTTAAGAGCAGATGTACCAGCTAATTTTTATGGGTATGAATTTACAGGTACGGCAACTCCTTTACATAATGAAAAGGGCGAAGTTATTGGAGGAATAGCGGTGCAATTGCGTAGACAAACAGAGCTCCATACAATTGTTAATCAAATCTTAACTTCTCTGTCACAAGCAAATGGGCAAATCAGCGCGCTTGGAAATGGTTCTACTTCTTTGGCAAACTTCTCACAAGAACTTCTTGGACAGTCACATCAGGCAGGAGAAAATATTAATAAATCCACAGAAGTGCTTTCTATTATTAAACGTGTGGCTGATCAAACTAATCTGCTTGGATTAAATGCAGCTATTGAGGCGGCTCGGGCAGGGGAAAAAGGAAAGGGATTTGAAGTAGTTGCGAATGAAATCCGCAAATTTTCAAAAGAAACAGCTACATCTACTCAAACGATAAACAATACGATGTCCCAAATAAAAGATGCGACAAACTTAATTAATCAGTCAGTCAGTTGAAAAAATGGCATCTATTGGACAAACACAAGCAAAATTGATTGAACAAACCTCTATGTTTATGGAAGAAATTCAGCAGATGGCTAAGAAATTAAACGATTTTGCAAGCAAGCTGTAGGGAATAAAAACTCTAAGGGAATAAACCTTTATCCTGGAATTTGCAATATTTTTTTATTAAGAAGCTTTATCCCTATTTAACAGACCTTTGATCCCAGTGATTGAAGTTTCATTTTATAAGAAAATATAGTCATAGTCGCAATGGAGCAAATTTTTCCTCATTTATTAGTTGATTTTAAAATTTTTTTCCAGAATAGGAGCGCTTACTATGCAAAAAAAATGGTGGAAAGAAAGTGTTGTTTATCAAATATATCCTCGCAGCTTTATGGACAGCAATGGGGACGGTATCGGTGATTTACAAGGAATTATTTCAAAATTAGACTATTTAAAAACACTTGGAGTAGATGTTATATGGTTATCTCCTGTTTATAAATCTCCAAATGATGATAATGGGTATGATATTAGCAATTATCAAGATATAATGGATGAATTTGGAACATTAAAAGATTGGGAAGAGTTACTCGCAGGTTTGCATACTCGTGGAATGAAGCTAATGATGGATTTAGTAGTTAATCATTCTTCTGATGAACATGCTTGGTTTATTGAATCTCGGAAATCAAAGGACAATCCTTATCGGGATTATTATATTTGGAGAGATGGAAAAGAGAACAAAGAGCCGAATAACTGGTCTTCATTCTTTAGTGGTTCTGCATGGCAATATGATGAAACGACAGATCAATATTACCTTCATTTATTCAGTAAAAAACAGCCAGATTTAAACTGGGAAAATAAGACTGTCAGAAAAGAAGTTTATGACATGATGACATGGTGGCTGGATAAAGGAATTGATGGTTTCCGAATGGATGTTATTAATTTAATTTCTAAAGTAGAGGGTTTGCCTGATGGTCCTGGTGAAGGACGTTATGAATGGGGCGGTGAGCACTTTATGAATGGTCCTCGTGTTCATGAGTTTTTACAAGAGATGAACAAAGAAGTGTTGTCTAAATATGACATTATTACAGTGGGAGAGTCTCCAGGGGCTACTATTGAGGATGCTGTGCAATATGCAAATAATCAATATACAGAATTAAATATGATTTTTACATTTGAACATATGGATATTGATTCAGGTGAGGGAGGGAAATGGGATTTAAAACCATTTGAACTTACTGCATTTAAAGAAGTAATGTCTAAATGGCAAATTGGATTAAATGGAAAGGGTTGGAATAGTTTATATTTAAATAATCATGATCAGCCAAGAATAGTTTCAAGGTTTGGCAATGATAAGGAATATAGAGTAGAATCTGCAAAAATGCTCGGTACATTTTTGCATATGCTTCAAGGCACACCATATATTTATCAAGGAGAAGAAATTGGCATGACCAATGTCAAATTTGATCTGGAAGATTATAATGATATCGAAATCAAAAATATGTATCGTGAAGCCGTTATAGAAGGTGGAGAAAACCTGGATAAAGTGATGGAAGCTATTTACGCAAAAGGCCGTGATAATGCTCGTACACCTGTACAATGGGATTCAACAGAAAATGGAGGATTTACAACAGGTACACCATGGTTAAAGCTGAATCCAAATTATCAAAAGATTAATGTGGAGCAAGCACTGGCAGATGAGAATTCTGTTTTCTACTATTATCAAAAACTAATTAAACTACGCAAACAATACGAGATTATTGTCTATGGTGATTATCAATTAATACTAGAAGATGATAAACAAGTTTATGCATATACACGTACGCTTGGTGAGGAAACACTGCTTGTTATCACAAACTTTTCTGGTGAAAAACCTACATTTATATTACCAACTAATCTTCCGTTTGAGACAAAGGATTTATTAATAAGCAATTATAAAACAGAAGAAACAGAGGATATTGCGTCAATAGAGCTGCAGCCGTATGAAGCAAGAGTTTATTTGTTGAAGTGATGGGCCATCGCTCATCATCTTCGCTAGTTGGCTTCAAGAAAATGATTGAAATTCAAAAATCAGGAGAAGAAAAACTAATTGTTTTTCTTCTCCTGATTGTATTTTAGGGTTTATTAGATAGACATTAGTAAAGAGGATTGATTAGATGAAAAAAAGCTTAATATAAGCAAAAAAAAGATCCAAAGCATCTGATGAGTGAGTGTGATAGATGCTTTGGATATATATAGTTCCATCCTTTTTCTATTTTACCTATAGGCACCTTAAAAATTTCTTAAAAAAAGATGATTATCTGATAATTTTTATAAAAAATAATTCAATAGACCTATGTTTCGTTTAAAAGATGAGCTGCTTGAAAAAATGTTTTTAATTATTAGAAAATATAGTATGTTTAAAAAATAAAACTAAGAAAGGGGAGAGAAATTTGATCTTTCATTGTGATACAAAAATAATAATAGGAAATAAATCGACGCGAAAATTATCTGCTATTTTAAAGGAGAATTTTCCTAATGTTCGGCGCATTATGATTGTAACAGATAGGGGGCTGGTGCAATTAGGCATGATTCAGCCAATAATTGAAAGGTTAAGAGAATCAGATTATTTTGTTGTCGTATTTGATGATGTTTCTCAAAATCCACGAGATATCGAGTGTTTAAAGGGTGCTGAAATGTTTAAAGAAAATGACATTGATCTAGTGCTGGCTGTGGGAGGGGGCAGTCCTATTGATACAGCGAAAACTATTGCGCTGATAGGGCCTAACGGCGGTACACCATTAGAGTATTTTGAGAAAAAACGGGAGTATCAAAATATAAAGCCGATTTGCTGTATTCCAACAACAGCAGGAACTGGATCGGAAGTAACTCGTTCAGCGGTAATTACCATTGCTGCCAATCATCAAAAAATAACACTAAAGCATGCAAAATTGCGTCCCGCACTCGCTGTTTTAGATGGGGAATTAACGTTAACTGTGCCTCCTAAGGTTACAGCAGCTACTGGTGTTGATGCATTAGTTCATGCAATAGAAGGATATACATGCAATGTTTCCAACCCAATATCCCAAAGTTTAGGTGCGGAAGCAATGAGAAAAATTATCCCTAATTTGCCGAAAGTTTATAGGGATGGAAAAAATTTAGAGGCCCGTTTAGAAATGCTAGAAGGAAGTTTGCTTGCTGGCATGTGTTTTGGTTCGGCAGATGTCGCAGCAGTTCACTGTTTAGCAGAAGCTTTAGGCAGTTTATATGATACTCCACATGGAATTGCTAATGCCGTATTTCTTCCATACGTTCTAGCGTTTAATGTAGAAGGAAATATAAAAACTCATGCAGAATTAGCGAAGATTATGAAATTTGCAAGGGAAAAAGAAGAAGGGGAAATAGCTGCTGCAAAATTAGTGAGCGGCATGAAAGAATTTACAAAAAAATTAGGGATTCCTAATTTAACAGAGATTCCAGGAGTTAATCGTAATGATATAAATAGATTAGCAGAGCTTGCATACATAAATAATTCCACAGCTAGCAATGTGAGAGAAATAACATTGGAAGACTATAAGATGATACTAAAAGAGGCCTTTTTAGAAGAAGAAAGAGCGTTGCTTTAAGGTAATTTTCCTTTGGAATAGAGAGTATGATTTTTCTTCATATAGAAAAATAAAGTTGATGTTATTGACAGTATTTCAAAAAACACTTAGTATTACGTTATATAACGTTATGTTATTTTTCAGCTTCATCTGATTATTTTACCACGCATGAACAGGCTTGTGACCACCGCCTTGAGAGGATGAGAATCTAGGTGGGAGAAACTTGCTGGTAAAAGCCCGATATAAAAGAATACAGACTAAAGGCCTCATGTCCTTAGTCTATGTAAACTATATCTTTGACAACCAGTAGGGATGGAAAAAAGCTCCTACTGATTGAAGCTTCACTTGATTTTAGAAAGAAGACAGCCATTTTTTAAGGAGAAAGGAGGGATGGTTTGTTAAATAACGGAAGCTCAATTCCTTTATATTTACAGTTGAAACAATCGATTATGGAGGATATTCATCATAATATTTATTTGCCGGGGGAAAGACTTCCTACTGAACCAGAACTATGTGAAAAGTATAAAGTAAGTAGGATAACGGTTCGCAAAGCTGTATTAGATTTAGTAGAAGAAGGCTATCTTATCAAACAGCAAGGAAAAGGAACATTTGTCAAACAATTTAAAGTCAAAAGAGAGCTAGTAGCGGTTAATGGCTATTCCGAATATATGATTTCGGCTGGAATTACTCCACATCCCAAAATTATTTCTTATGCTGTGAAAGAAGCAACGAAGGATATGGCAGAGAAGCTTAATGCTCCCCTTAATAGTCATGTATTAGAATTAAAAAGATTATTATATTTTGATGATGAGCCGCTGTCTTATGAGATTTCCACTTATTCTTTAGATTTATACTCCAATCTCATGCAGTTTGTTTGTGAAAATGCATCGATGCATAAAATTCTTAAAGAGTATTATGGGATTATTCCTGCTTGCAATAACAAAATTTTAAACGTTATTTTTGCAGAGAAAGAAACAGCCGAATATTTAAAATGCAATGTACGGGATGCGCTTTATGAGATCGAGAAGATTGCCTTTGATGACAAACAAATGCCTATCTATCATTCTGTTCTCTACTATATAACTAGTCATGTTAGTTTTACAATTACAAGTGAGTTTCACTCTAAGTAATAGTCGAGAAAAATAGAAAAAACCTCACTTTTTATTTGGAAGTGAGGTTTTTGGATTGATGTAAAATTTGATTAATTTAAGCAGGGTTCCCTTTTTTTTTCGTTTTTGATGTCCTCCATTTTATAAAAGGATATTCGCTCATAATTCTCCACACAAGAACAGGTAAAGTCCAGTTATCATTCTATCAGGCTTTCTATTAAGCGGTTTTAGTTATTGGATGGATGAATGAATATTATAGAAGGAATATAGGTTCCTGTAAGCCTTGGCACTGCTGTAGGGTTGCCATCATTGCTGTTTTTGTCCTTTTTAAGAAAAAAGTCAAAAATGACAAAAACAGCGCGAATTTGGATAGATAAGAAAAAATAAGTGCAGTCCCAATAAGCATGTTTGGTAATATAATAGCAGTATAAAAAACAGCTCACAAAGTGGTTTCTCTCCTAAAGGAGGGTGAAGAGTAATGAATAGTCATACGAAAGAAATATTAGGATCTGTTTTATCGGTAATAGGTACAATTGAAGCCGCTATTGGCAGCACACCTTTTAAAAAGATAAATAAAGATGTCAGTTTTGATCTGCGTTTAACAGGCAATGCGCTGCAAGCGTCTGGCAGCGCATTATCTGCAGACGGACAGGGCAGCATTTCTCTAGAGAAATTAGGGGATGAAATTCAAGCAGTTGGAAATTCAACCGTCATTGGTGGCTTGCTGCTTGATTTAGGTGATAAAAAAGATCAAAGACTAATTATTACAGGCAATTGGCTGCAGGCTTTAGGAAGTTTAGTCGGCTTAGCAGATGAATTTGAAGACAGCACAGAATCTGGCAGAGCTTATAATATCATTGGCAACTTGCTGCAAGGGATCGGGAACTCTATGCAAGCAGTTGGCGGTGTAGAACAGCTTAAACAAACAATCCCGAAAAAACCTACATTTGTTTCTGTTGGTGTAGTGGGTTCATGGATACAAGCAACGGGTTCTGTTATTTCCTTAATGGGTCAAATAAAAGAGGAAATAGAAGAAATAGAACTAGGAATCAATGAATAGCAAAAAAAAAGAAAGTGAAACAAATGATGTTTCTCTTTCTTTTCAGAGTATAGATAAAGCTTATTTTACTAACTTTTCAAGCTGATCGAAAACGTTTGTCTTTGGAGGCGTGAAGCCTTGGGAGGAGCGGAGTTACCCAGGTAGGTAATGAGCATCCGAGCAAGGCGAACAACGAAGAAAGCGAGCGTTTGTCGACAGCCTCAAACGAAAGTGAAACAAATGATGTTTCTCTTTCGTTTATATAAAGAGTGTATGATAAGTATTGTAACGAATATATAATGTTCAAAAAAGGAGCGATATCAAGGTGAAAAAAGTTATTCCGTTTTTGATGTTCCAAGGAAATGCAGCAGAAGCGATAAATACATATACCTCTATAATAGAAGATTCTAGCATTATAAACATTACTCATTATGGTCCAAACGAGGCAGGAGCAGAAGGCAGCGTTATGTCTGCAACTTTTCGTGTTAAAGACCAAGAAATCATGTGTATCGACAGCAGTATTAAGCATAATTTTACCTTTACTCCATCTTTTTCTTTATACATAATATGTGATAATGAAGAGGAAATAAACAAATTGTTTGAACAATTATCAGGTGGGGGCAGTATATTGATGCCATTAGATAACTACGGTTTTAGCAAGCGATTTGGTTGGTTCACGGATAAATTTGGGGTGTCATGGCAGCTTAATTTAGAATAGAAGTTTCGCAGGTTTGTTTACATACCTTTTTTTGACGATAACTAACTTTCAAAATAAGTTTTTTTCGTTTTGGGGATGTATGGTAAAATTCACTTGCCTTTTTATAATATAATATGGTGGTGCTACGTATTTCTCATAATCTTATAACTATCTTTTTTGTATCCTCAATTTTATATATAGTATATTTAACGATGCTTCCTCATCCATCATTAGGCATTGGAGTTGGGGAGGGTGGGATCAACCTTATTCCATTTGACATGATGCATGGATTATTTACTGAACAGTCATTGTGGACGTTTATAATCAATGTCGGTGGTAATATATTTTTATTTGTTCCCTTTGGATATGTTCTTCCATGGAAATTCCCAGAGGTGAATACTGTTTTTCGAGCAGCAGCAGCAGGCGCATTATTATCAGCTTGTATAGAAATTATTCAGCTACTCGTGCCTAGTAGATTTACAGATATAGATGATATTATTTTGAATACGGGTGGAGTGGTGATTGGTTATGGAGTGTATAGGTTTGTTCAGATTTATCGATTGAATTTTTTGGGGAAATAAACATCATGTACCACTCAATTTATAAATAAGGGAAGAAGGGACACTTTTTATCGGAAAATAAGTGTTTCTTTTTTTTACTTTTAGAAATTTTAATTTTTTTGCATTCTTACATTTATAGAATGATAGGCTTATTAGTGAGTGCATGATCTTGTTCATACGTTTTGATAGTTAGGGAAGTATAAAATAGGTAGGCTGGCTTTTTCTTTTTCAAAAAAATTACTGCACCATATTAGGCGGATTGCATATGTTAAAGCATACTATGTCTTGAAAGGAGACTCATATATGTATTATACGCCTTATTATCCAAGTGACTATCGTATACAAGGTGCACCGCCATTTCCACCGCAAGGATTATTTCCAGGTTTTCCAGGGGGCCAACCATCTCAGCCAGGCTTTTCAGGAGGTGGCAGCGATCAAGGACCACCATCCGGACCACCGCCTTCTTATACTCCACAGCTTCAGCAAACAGCAAGCACTTTTGCCGTAGATCCAGGCTCTATGAGAAGATGCCTTCATCGTTTTACCTATGTTTGGCTAGCAAATGGAAGAGGATTTTGGTTCTATCCAACATTTGTAGGAAGAACTTCTGTTGCAGGATATCGCTGGCGCAACTTTAGATGGGTGTTCTACGGAACTGATACAAATCGGATCAGATCTTTTCAATGCACATAATAAAAATTATAGGGGAAATCGCATTAATTTGCGGTTATCCTTTTTTTATTGATAAAAGAATCTACAATATTAAATTCCCAAAAGAAGAGCAAAACATATTTGATATACAAATGGACAAAGGTGGTAGTTTTATGGATGCCTATTTATTAATCATCACACTGCTTTCTATTATTCTTGTCATTTTAGGAGTTTCCTTATTTAGGTG
>NZ_PISE01000039.1 GCF_002835805.1 Niallia nealsonii
CATAAAAATATACTAACTCCAGGAGTAAAAAAATGAGTAAAACACAAGACCAAATTTTAGATTCCGAATGGATTGAATTAATATTGGAAGCTAAAGCGATGGGAATAACAGAAGAAGAAATAAAAAAATTTCTAAAGAATTATGACCAGTGTGATGATTTAAATTTAAAATAATATAAAGAAAAAATTGATTTTTGAAATTTATGACCAAAAAGACTAATTTATAAAAATTATGGAAATAGAAAGTTCAATAATGAAGAAAAACCCTTGATTTATCAAGGGTTTTCGTCGATGTGTAAGTATGGAGCATAGGGGGCTCGAACCCCTGACCTCTACGCTGCCAGAATAAAGGTCAGTTTCTTCTATTGTATATGTATACTCAGTTTGATCCTGTTATAAATTCTTTAAAATATTACTCGCATTGTTTTTATGTCTTTTCCTTGGCTTGCATATACCGATCGACCATCTTCCTTGTTGTTTTATCTCCTGTCGATTTCATAATCGAAATATCTGTCATCCCTATCATCACCGTACTGGTTGAGAGTTCAATTCGTAAATTACGCCCCACAAAGTCCTTTGGATTCATTCCCGCTGCTTCAATATATTTCTTAATAATTAACGCAATGGACCTATCACTTAATCGGCTGTTGATGTTTTGATGACGATCAATCGAATGGAAGAGAGCAACACTATGTAGATTTGCTGCTTCTATCTAATTTTCTGTTGCTTTGGCTCGACGATAATCATTTTTTAGGAAAAATACCCAATTTAAATATAGCAATAAAATAGGAGGAGAGATTTAAATCAAAATACCACTTTAAATCATATTAATCTTATCGATAATATGATTTTCTCTAATTTTATAAACTATGAATAACCGCGCATAATTTCCCTTATGCGCGGTTATTCAGTGAGATCGTCTGAGGCGAAATGAAAATATCCTAATTGTATAATCGTTCATTAATTTTTTATATAAATTTCATGTTTACCGCTAAATTATCTTGACTATATAGATAGATTTCATCTCATATTATAGGTTTTTATCAGTTGTTACTATTACTAATAAAATTCGAATCATTCTTTAAAATTTTTAAAGTGATACTATTTTCCGTTATCTATATTCCAATTTATGTAATTCGATAAAAAAACAATCATTTCTGGAGTTTAGGTTATTTATATTTAATTTGTATATTTACAAAATTTTATGAATTATTATAAATATAAATATTGTATGTTAGTTAATTTTTATGCAAAATTCTTAGTTATGCTTATTGCGCTGACTGGCAGTTCAGTTGAATAAAAAACGTACTAAAAATAAAAAAACATCAAACAGCTATTATGCGGCTTTACCTTATTAAGATTGCGTGAAGCGGTTTCTTTTTTTATACAACTCTACAATTGCTTATGATTGACAAGCAACCATAGAGTTGCTTATACTCGATATATGAATTGGGACAAAGACGCTATATTCAAAGCACTTGGCGACTCGACTCGGCGGCTTATATTAGACGAACTATCCGAACGCAACGAGCTGACGTTGTATGAACTTACGGTACGTCTCATTATGAAGCACAATCTTTCCATTTCGAGACAAGCGATTGCTAAACATCTTTCTGCATTGGAAAATGCAGGGCTGGTAACATCCAAACGAAAGGGTAAATATCGAGTAATTTTTTTCAACAATGAACCACTTAAAAATTTGCTGAAAGGATGGATAGAGTAATTTTTTAAAATCGGAACAGGACTTCTGACAAATGTGTGGGTTGTTTTGCTTGCGGCCAGATTGATAGCACAGCACCATGCGTCACAAATAAGGAGGCAAAATAGTATGAAAATCATTGTTACTAGTCTGTTCGTACAAGATCAAGACAAGGCGCTGGAGTTTTATTCAGAAAAACTGGGGTTTGTAAAAAAGGAGGACGTTCCCGTCGGAGAATTTAGGTGGATAACGCTTGTTTCTCCAGATGATCAAAACGCTACCGAGCTTTTACTCGAACCGAATAACCATCCTGCTGCCAAGGAGTATCAAAAGAAGATATTTGCTGAGGGTATCCCAGCAACAATGTTTGGTGTTGCTGATATTCGAAAAGAGTACAAACGATTAATGGAAAAAGGCGTGAAGTTTACTATGGAACCGACAGAAATGGGCGAAGTCACAATAGCTGTCTTCGACGATACATGCGGCAACCTTATTCAGATAGTGCAGAAGTAACGCAGTTCTTAACGACTTTATTGGTAAGTTTTAAGTTTGGTGAAATGTTTTTATCAAAAACTAATCAACTTTATGTTAACCCTGTCCTAATTTGAGGACGGGGTTATACGTTTTTAAGGTATAAAAATAAATGATATTGTTGTTATTTCACAATAAAAATGTGCATTGTTAATAATTTCACCTAAACTAACGGGGCCTTGAGTTGAACAATCAGCTACCGTTCTTGGGGGCTTTTCTTATTGCATCACAGATAATAACCAAAGTGTAAACAAATTCAGACTTTTTCTTAATAAATATCCACTACCTTACGCAAGAGTTAAGGTTAATATATACGACTTAAGAAAAGAGATTAACTATATTTTGTACATGATAACTAGGAGGATCCGTGTGCGTTAATAGCACAAGCACGGTTCTGCGAGGGGAGGGAGTGCAATTTACTGCCAAGTAGAAAGGCTCCCTTCTACTTGGCTGGTCGAAGAAGGAAAATAATCGTTGATTGAACTTGTATATACAAGTTATACTGAATGTATGCGTTATCAATTCGTAAGTGAAAGTAGGTCATAAAATGAAAACTGAAAAAGAAAAAATGTTGGCTGGGGAAATGTACAACCCCGCTGACCCAGTATTATCAAAGGAACGTAAGGAAGCAAGAACCAAGGTTAGGATATATAATCAAACATTAGAAACGGAAGGAGAAAAGCAGACTGCATTATTAAAGGAATTACTCGGTTCAACTGGAGAAAACGTATGTATGCGGCCCAATATACGATTTGATTATGGTTATAACACACACGTAGGAGAAAACTTTTTTGCTAACTTCGACTGTACCATTTTAGATGTTTGTGAAGTGCGATTTGGAGATAATTGTATGCTTGCACCTGGCGTACAAATCTATACAGCAACACATCCGCTTCATCCAATGGAACGTAATTCAGGTAAAGAATATGCAAAACCGATTACTTTTGGAAATAATGTATGGATTGGAGGAAGTGCAATAATAAACCCAGGAGTAACAGTAGGAGACAATGTTGTCATCGCATCAGGTGCAGTAGTGACTAAAGATGTACCAGATAATGTAGTGGTGGGTGGGAACCCGGCAAGAATCATTAAAAAAATTGAATTATAGAAAATCAAAAAAAGTTTGTGAACATTGTACTTAAATTAACTGGTGTTAGTGTTAAATACGGAGCTGTGATTTTGTCAGAATAGTTGAATAAGGTTTTTTGTTTGAGTGGCTGTCAAAAGAAATAAAAAAGGAGACTAACACAATGAAATCTGAAAAAACTAAAATGTTAAATCAAGAATATTACATATGTTGGGACCAAGAGTTAACCGAAGAAAGAGAAAGAGCGAAAGATTTGTTATTTGAATTTAATAATATGAAACCATCGGAACGCTGTGAAAGAAACCAAATCATTCAAAAATTGTTTCATTCTGTAGGAGAAAATGCGTGGATTGAATCCCCTTTTAACTGTGATTATGGTTATAACATTACAATTGGGGATAATTTCTACACAAACACAAATTGTACCATTTTGGATTGTGCCAAAGTTACTATTGGAAACAATGTGTTGATTGGTCCAAATGTTAGTTTGTATACACCAAATCATGCAATGGATGCAGAAGAGCGTAAAGCAGGCTATGAGAAATCATTGCCAATTAATATAGGGGATAATGTTTGGATTGGTGGTTCAGTTACGATTGTTCCAGGAGTAACTATTGGTGATAATACTATTATTGGTGCAGGGAGTGTTGTGACAAAAGATATACCTGCAAATGTTATTGTGGCAGGTGTACCATGTAGAGTTATCAGACCAATAACTGAAAAAGATAAAATTGGGTTGAAAACTCCTGTACATAATAATGAAAAGTGAAAAGCTACTTTAGTTGAAACAAACTTACCATTAACTGCTTAATTAATTTACAGGGGCAATGCTAGAAACAGCATTGTCTTTTTATTTGATTGGCATAGTAGAATGTGAAGTATTGTACTTATGTTATCGGGTGCGTTAACACAATAAGTATATATTTTTAACAAGGATTTATATACGTTTTTTATACATAACTTGTATATAAACCCTCTTTTTATATACAAATAATATACATAAATTCACTTATGTAAGCTATAGTTTCTGATTGCCATATACAAAAATAATAGCTCCTAGGAGAGTTAACAGTGAGAGAAAAAGTTAAAAAGAAATAGCAGAGAAATCTTCAGAGGAAATAGATCATTGTATATAGTTAAATGAGGAATATAAAAGCTGTTTACTTTATAGAAGAGATTCAGAAGATGATTATGTTAGATAAAATGTAAATTCCTGAGTACCGATAATCAGATATTATCGGAATTCAATGTATCTAGGAGCCTACAAAAAATCCTCTCCAGCTAAGCGATCTGGAGGGGATTTGTGTTCACCTAATTCTATGTTGTTGGACAGAAAAATAAAATATAGCTATATCAACTGTGACTTTAAGAGATGAATTGCATACTTTTTAAACGCTAAATTTTATTCAAAATGGTTGTTAAGTGACAATAAAGTTAGTTAAAAAATAATAAAGTCATTTAAAAATGCCAATTATATTATTCCATTAAAGGGTCCAGATTGTTTAATAAGGGATTACGCAAATATGGTGAATTTGAAGTACTTGGTATTATTCTAAATCTAAATAGCAGCAATGTAGTTCAATAATGCTATGTATGGAAGCAAACGTTAAAATCTATAACGGTTGTCACATCGTTAGGAAGTGTTTCCTGAAAACGAAAACTGTATGTTCCATGGTATTTCATATTTTTTCTCTCATGAGTAAAAGACAATATTTTACCCTCTAATCACACTAACTTACCATTGAAGTTAGTTTATAATCGTTTTACCATTATTATAGAAACAAAAAACACAACGTTGAATAAGAGGTAATAATCTACTTCTAAAAGCAATTTTTTATCCTCTTTCAGGAGATAGATGGTCTCTGTTTCATTTTCAGGAGGTAAGTTTATTTTAATATCTTAAAATTAAAATATTGAAATAAAGTTAGACAAACAATGAGAATTGAATAAACTATTGAAAATAGGAGTGCGTATATATGTCAATTAGGGAAAAAATGAAAAGTGGAAGATTATATCGCTGCAATGATGAAACTTTGGCAAAAGAACAGATGCAATGTCTAGAGGTATTATATGACTTTAACCGCACTAGACCTTCTGAAGTAGAAAAGAGAAAGGAAATTTTGCATAAATTGTTTGCGGAAGTAGGTACCGACGTTTATATCGAACCACCACTTCATGCAAACTGGGGACGACACACACATGTAGGAAATGATGTCTACGCCAATTTTAACCTGACACTGGTAGATGACACCGATATTTATATAGGAAATAATGTATTAATTGGTCCTAATGTAACGATTGATGCAGGAACTCATCCGATTCATCCAGAATTGCGGAGAAAATCAGCACAGTATAACCTGCCAGTGGTAATTGAGGATAATGTTTGGATTGGTGCAGGTGCAATTATCTTGCCAGGGGTTCGTATTGGGGAAAACACAGTAATCGGTGCTGGTAGTGTAGTTACAAAAGATATTCCATCCAATGTAGTAGCAATAGGAAGCCCTTGCAGGGTAATGCGGGAAATCAATGAGCATGATATGAAGTATTATTATAAAGACATGAAAATTGAAGAAGAAGATTTATAATTTCAAGCGATTCATCCCTCACCTCCAGGAACAAAGAGAATAGGTGGGGGATGAATCGCTCTTTTTTTGTTTTGAGGGGTTAATGACATGACAGATTTTATGTCTTTTGATAAAATATACACAAACAAATGTTCGAAGGGACGAGAAATACAATGAAGGCTTATTTTTCTAATCGTGTGTATAAACAGACATTATCGAAAGAATACGTTAATTCTATTTCTCATGCCCTATTGGTGTTTAATCGTGCCAAACATTTTTCTTTTCAAACACAAGTCGTAGAAAAACGCTCTGGAACATCCAAAAGAGACAAATCTCTTCATCTAACGGTGAAAGACTGTTTTTCGCTAAATGACCACTATGCCAATAGTGCGGTTCAAGAATCGAATGCGATGATGAAGGCACAAAAAGAACTGCAAAAAATGCACATCGAAAACAAAGAAGTTCAAATTCACTCGGTGAAAAAGAAGATAAAATCAATCAAAAGTCGTTTGACCACTTTGATGAATAACAGCCCCCGTTACTTTAAGTGAAATGTTTTACATAATACCATTATAATTAAGCTTAGAAGCTAGCCAGATAAGAAATCTAAGATTGTCGAAATGAGTCGTTTTATGTATTATGGAACCAGTAGTCATTTTTCACGCTTTGGAGGAAAAACAATGGGGAAACTATATTCCTTTGAATTGGATGAAGAGAAAGGCATTTTCTTTGTAAAAGTAGGCGGCTTTTTTAAAGAGGAAAATGCAAAAATATATTTAAGCGAGTTTCAAACCATCGTAAATACTATTAACCCTTCCAAGTATAAATTAATTATAGATGGACGTGGACAAGAAAAAGTGGCTGGTCATGTGGTGGATGATATCACATTCGTTTTACAATTATATTCGATGGCTAATTTTAAAAAGATAATAATTATTAATCCTTCCTCTCCTGCTTCAAGAATGCAGATTGAAAATTGTGTAAGGAAAATTATCTTTCCTGGAATATTGGTGGATTCCATTGATGAAGCTTACAGCATACAAGATTAATAATATGTTAACTTGTAACGGGTTCAGTTAAGAGGTGGAAAACTTATTTTGACAATTGACACTTAAAATAACAATTCATTTATTGAACTTTAAAGCCCCTTCTTCAACAAACCTGTCAATTAGTTTAATAAGTCTTTTATACACATCTATTTAACATAATACCTCTTATAAGAAACAAGAAAAAAAAGGAGAAGGCGGAATTTGTCCATATTCGGGCAAATTCCGCCTTTTTTCGTTTGGGAAATAAGCAAAAAGCAAGGAGATATCTCAGAAGTCCATACTTTCGTTTTCTCGGGTCTTCTTGCCTTTTTCTATATTTTTTGTCAGTTGACAAGAAATAAGGGATTCAGAAGCTTTTTTCTTGTCAATCAAGGGGAAGGATAGTTGAAGACTGAATATCTGAAACTTTGTAGATAATGCATACGTCTATAAAATTAAAAGGAGATTCATTATGAAACTAAAGATTTTTATTATAATGATTTTCGTTTCATTGATGCTTTTTGCTTGTAAGAATGTAGTAAGCCCCAAGGAGCATTTTGGAGAAATTTACAGCATTGCGTTAGACTCAATAATGGAAAAAGACGAAACATTGAATAGTGATATGGAATTTGTAGCTATTGATTTGAGTAACTTAAATGGATTAAGTGAAAAGGATAAAAAAGAAATAGTAAATTTTTTTAAAGGTGAATATAAAGTTGAAATAATGGATGCTACTTTTGATGAACTAAAAGAAAAAGGATACTATAACCCAGATACATTGGCTTTGGATGGTGTTCTTCTCAGTATAGAAAAAGTTGATATTAAAGTTGATATTAAAGTTGATATTAAATTTAATAACAATATTTTCTTTGAAAGTTCTAAATATCGGTCAGGAAAAGGGGCTATTAGTGTAGAGAGTACAGTTCATCACAAAGATCGTAATTGGCGGATTAAAAAGTCTAAAGAGACGTGGATTAGTTAATTTTCATTATGCAAACGATGCTTTTGTGGAATACGGTTATTAAATTAATTTTAACTATTTAAAAATAGAAATCAGTGAGCAATATTACCATAAACCACTTATTATTTAAGTGCTGCTGTTACAGCTTTTTTGGAGGTTTGTAATTTGTCGTAGCAAGCAGCCAGAAGACCTCGAACTCTCGACGTACATGTGGCTTCGAAGTCTTCTAGCTGCTACGTGGGTAATATTTATTCTAGAGATAGTTAATTAACTACTAAAGAAATTAAAAGAGAAAGGAAAAAAGATAAAAACAGGTAAGCATATCTGCTAAAAAGAAAGGAATCTTTTTTGAAAAGTAAAACAAGAAAATTCTCTGAAATTCTTTAATCTATAAGGATTTATCATGAGAATCACTCCTACTCTTTCTGATCGTATGTAAATATATATGGTAGTTTATTAAACTTGAAGATGTTTTTCGTTTGATGAAAAATGATAAAGTAGTATATTAGTAAATATTTTACTTTAATATATTTTTATGGTTATGTTGAACAACTTACTAATTACATAGGAGTACTGACAATGAAAAAATATTGGAAAATTTTATTAGTGATTTTTATTATATTGATTATTCCCATTTTTAATATCTATCAATATATTTCTAGTCCTCCAAGTTTAGTTGGTACTTCAGATAGTGGTACATGGAAGGCAGAATATTACCTAGAAAAAGGAAATACATATTGGGATGGCAAACTAACACGATTAACCAAAACACCAGTATTAGTTAGTGAACTTAATTTATATGAAGCTGGTAACCGTGAAAGTTATGGTCCTTATCCAAATGCTCAAAAAAAATATTATGACTTTAAAACTTTAGGCGATAAACCAAGTAGGGGAACAGAATATAAGGTAGAAGTAAAGTGGGGAGATAATAAGGGAAAGCATGAAGAAATATTTCTTTTAAAAGAAGATAAAAAAACATTAACCATTAAAGATTTAATTAGTTTTAATTAAAATATATACCCTGCAGCCTTACTCTAAAATTTAATTAGAGTAAGTTTTTTTATATTGGAAGTACAGATAGTTAAATGAAAAAATTATACATTAAAGCCTGAATCCTTGATATAAAAAAGGATTGTTTGTGGTAGAGATGGTAAAAAATGAAAAGTAGTTATCTTTTACTTTTGACCTATATAATAAGAATTAGGAGACAGCTTGTTTTTTTCTGAAAATAGAAAAAATCAAAGGAGTTCAAACGATGCTTAGGCCAATTGTGAATAAGGTTTGCTGCAAGAATTGTGATGATATCATTGAGTCCATATTTACTTATGATTTTAAAACATATAAAGGCGGTATTGAGAAAAAGAGTATTAAAAAGGAAAAAAGAATATAGTGGACCAGAATGACTTGGAGAGTTCATTCATTTAATAGTATTAAAATTAATATT
>NZ_PISE01000040.1 GCF_002835805.1 Niallia nealsonii
AATTAATACTACACGGTTAATACTTTGTTTTTTCATTTCATTTCGCTCCTTTTATTATGCTGAAATTATTTTTTAGAATATTAATATGCTTACTAATCCAATAACTACAAGTAATGCCAAACTATATTTAATTGTTATGCTAAATAATTGACTTTCTTTGCCTGCCAAACCAACGGCCGCTGCCGCTACGGCGATAGATTGTGGAGAAATCATCTTTGCCATAGTGCCTCCCATTACATTGACTGCAACCATCGTTTCAGGTGCTATACCAATTTGAGTAGCTGTAACAGATTGCAGTGGAGCAAATAGTGAACCGCTGTTTACAACAGAACCTGTTAAGAAAACCCCTAACCAGCCTAAGATTGGCGAAAATAGCGGGAAGATGCCACCCGTAGAAGCAAATGCTAAACCAAGTGTTGAAGACATGCCAGAATAAGTACAAATATAGGCAAATGCAAGTACGCTACAAATAGTTAATACTGGTGTCAATAATTCATGGAATGTCTCTTTTGCTGTTTCAGCCAATAGTCTGCCGCCGGTTTTGAAAATGATACTTGCAACAATAATAGTAATAACAATTGCTGTAGTAGTAGATGAGAATAAATCTAATTTAAATACAGCCGCATATGGTGTTGCTTCCGGGACAATTGGCGAAAGCTTCATAACGTTATTATTCAAAAATGGAATTGGAAGCTGGAACACTAGTTTTTCCAATGGTCCACCTGGAATAAAAAGATTTTTAAAGAATGATAAGTTAAAAATCGTTACACAAATTGTTAAAAAGATAAATGGCATCCACGCAAAGGCAATTTGACCAAGAGAGTATTTGTTTGTGTTTGTTTCTGTCATTTCGTGGTTAACACGATAAATTTCTTTTGGCTGCCATTTTTGCAAGAATAGAGCAAGAGTAACTAAACTAATGATGGCTGCGAAAATATTAGCCAATTCTGCACCGATGAAATAAAGAACAAGTGCTTGTGTAATAGCAAATGATAATCCGCTAACTAAAATAGCTGGGAATGTTTGTTTGATACCTTTAAAGCCGTCGATAATAAATACTAATAAGAATGCAACGAAAATACTTATAAATGGAATAATAAGAGCTGTGTATCTACCAACAACAAGTCCATCTAAACCTGTAAGAAGGGCTGGGACAGTCACAGGTATACCCATTGCGCCATATGCGCCACCTGCAATATTTGCAATTAAGCATAAACTTGCAGCATAGATGGGACTAAAACCAAGACCTACTAAAATGGCTGCTGTTATAGCAACTGGTGCTCCAAACCCTGCTGCTCCTTCTAAAAATGCACCAAATGAAAATGCGACAATAAGAACTTGCAGACGCTGATCGGAAGTAATAAAAGAGATGCTGTTTTCAATGACAGCAAACTTTCCTGTTTTAACGGTTATTTTATATAAGAATATAGCGGCAAATACAATAGATGCGACTGGCCAAATACCAGCTAATGCGCCGTATATTGCGGCCATTACTACTAATATTGCGGGCATTTTATAAACTAGTATAGCAACAAGGGCTGCTACAATAATACTGTAAATGCCAGCTATATAACCTTTTAATTTTAAAACTGTTAACATCAAAATAAAAAATATAATAGGTATTGCTGCTACAAGTGCTGAGATCCATAAATTATTTAAAGGATCATATATTTGATTCCAAACTGTCATGTCGTCCATCTCCTTTGAAAGATCATTATTGCTTTCTATACCGTTATTATAATACTAACATTGTGAATAACATCACAAATATTATGTCTATTTTGTGAAACGGACAAATAAAGCGTTTTCTTGATATGTTATTGTTCACATGTTTGTAACAATCCCTCTAGATTAAGCTGTAAATGTCAAATTCAAGTTTAGTTTTTGCATAATGTATAAGAAAATATACAATAGAATGTCTGTTTAAGTGCATTCTAGGGAATTAAATGCTTTGTATCCTTAGAAGATTTTATTTGTTAAAAGTTTAGTATTTAATTGCTAGGGATTTATTTTTTGAACTAATTTGAATATTTAGTTGACAAATATATCCTCTGTTTTGTAAAGTATAAGTAAATTAATAGGGAATCCACTAGGGGAGCCAATTTAGGCTGAGACAAGAATTATCTTGGACCCTTTGAACCTGATCTAGTTCATACTAGCGTAGGAAAGTGGAGTCGGCATAACTGGATGAATGTAATTTTTTATATTCTTTTCACTGTAATTATAGCCACTCCATTTTTGGAGTGGCTTTTTTATGGGCAAATAATTATCATCCATTAATTATCCATAAAAACTCTTATCATTGTCACTCCTTTTCCCTAAATAAAAGGAGGAAAAACATTGAAATTTTCACAAGAATTGCGTCAAGAAGCAGACAGTATTTTTCAGGCTATTTTTGAACATCCATTTGTTCAAGGAATTGCAAAAGGAGATTTAAAAAAAGAACAGCTTATTCATTATGTAAAGCAGGATTTTGAATATTTAAATTCCTTTATTCAAATTTATGGAATAGCGATTTCCAAGTGTGATAATAGAGAGGATATGCAAATATTTAATGAACAAATATCTTTTATTTTAAATAGTGAAGTTCATCCACATAATAATTTTTGCCAAGTAGCAGGTGTTGCTTATGAAGACTTGCAGGGATATTCCCTATCGCCATCTTCGCATCATTATATTCGCCATATGCTTACAGTTGCTTATTCAGGAGGAATCCCAGATATTTTAGCTGTATTATTGCCTTGTCCATGGACATACTTAGAGATCGGCAAAAAACTGCTTGAGGAAGTAAATCCAGATATTACACATCCTTTTTACGACTGGATTCAATTTTATGGAGCGCGTATGGATTCTGTTACCGATAAGTTTTGTGCACGATTAGATGAACTTGCACAAAATTTAAGTGAGAAGCAAAAGAATAAACTAAAAGAATACTTTCTTTTAAGTTGTCAGCTGGAATATAAATTTTGGGATATGGCCTATACAGTAGAAGAGTGGCCTGTAGCAAGGGAGAATATAAAAGCATGAACTGGAAAATAAAAGAAGTAGTGTTGCTGGTTGTTCTATCTGTTGCTTGCGGGGTTCTTTATCTAGGATGGTCCACTTTATGGATTCCTATTTCTGCATTAGTAGGACCTGTTGGAGCTGGATTTATGTTTGGAATATGGGTTATTGCAAGCCCCATTGTTGCCTATATTATTCAAAAGCCAGGTGCTGCTTTTATTGCAGAAGTTGCAGCAGCAGCAGTGGAGCTTCTAACAGGAAGCCATTTTGGATTATCAGCATTATTAGTGGGAGTATTTCAAGGAATTGGAGCAGAAATTGCCTTTGCGCTGTTTCGCTATAAAAAATATAACCTTCCTGTTTTAATGCTTTCTGGTGCTATAGCTGGAATTTTTAATATTATTTACAGCATTGTTGCAAATGGATTTGCTTATTATACAACAACAACACTTGTAACTACATTGGTCATTAATATCATTAGCGGAATGCTCCTCGGTGGTTTATTAGGGAAATTAATTGTGGATATGATTGCAAAAACAGGGGCTTTGGATCAATATGCTATTAGAACCAGCACACGAACGAAGGATGGTCAAAATGACTTTGTTGTTAGGCAGTAAAAATTTATCTGTTCGTTTTTTTAATCAAAAAAAGAAAGTTTTAGATAATATTAGTGTATCTGTTCAAGAGGGAGAAAAGGTATTAATTCTCGGGCCAAGCGGATGTGGCAAATCTACATTATTATCTGTTTTAGCAGGAATTATCCCAGAGCATATTGAGGCGGAAGTAAGTGGAGAAGTAACAAGGAAAAAACAGGTAGGGGTCATGTTCCAAGATCCTGATGCACAATTTTGCATGAAACATGTCAATGAAGAAATTGCCTTTAGTTTGGAGAATAGAAAAATTCCTAGAGAAAAAATGGATGAAGAAATTTCCAAGGCTCTAAAAATGGTTGGACTTTCTATTGACCCAGCTACTCCAATTCAAGAATTATCAGGTGGCATGAAGCAAAGGCTTGCTTTAGCGTGTTTATTGGCGCTTGAACCAGAGGTTTTATTTTTTGATGAACCGACAGCGCAAATAGATCCGGCAAGTAGAAAAGAAATATTTGAATTATTGTATGAAACATCAAAGCGCACAAAACAAACCATGATTTTTGTGGAGCATGTTTTAGATGGATGTATAGAATGGATGGATCGACTGATTCTTTTGGACAAAAATAGCCATATTATTGCAGAGGGCATTCCAGCAGAAATTCTTTTATCTCACAAGGAAGAAATGGAAGAAGCGGGAATTTGGCGGCCAAAGGTATATCCTTTCAAATGGGAAGAGGTTGTACAAAATCCTTTGCATACATTAAATAAGGAACTTATGCATCGATATGAAAGCAGGAAATTGCGGGCTGGATGTAAGAAGGCTGAAATAGAATCTATTATAGTCAAAGAAAATGCAACATTAGCTTATAAGAAAACTGCCATTTTAAATAATATCAATGGCAGTATACTCAGAGGAGAATGGGTAGCGATTGTTGGGAAAAACGGCAGCGGAAAAAGCACTTTCCTAAAAGCTTTGGCAAATCTAATAAAACTTAAAAGTGGAGATATTCTGATCAAGGGGAAAAGTGTAAGTAGATGGAAAGATAAAGATCTTTATAGAATGCTAGGTTTTGTATTTCAAAATCCAGAGCTTCAGTTTATTAATGATACTGTATTTGAAGAAGTAGCCTTTTCAGCAAGGCAGCATGATTGGAAAGAAGAAGATATCGCTGCTAAAACAACTATGCTGCTAAAAGAATTTGGATTGGCGGAATATATTAATCTTCATCCATTTATGCTAAGCTTCGGACAAAAAAGACGCTTAAGTGTGGCTACCATGCTTTTATTAGATCAGGATATATTATTATTGGATGAGCCTACATTTGGTCAAGATGAAAAATCAGCAAATCAATTGCTTCGTCTGTTAAAAAGGAGACAGCAAGAAGGCACGACTATTGTAATGGTAACCCATGATATGGATATAGTAGATCAATATGCTGACCGAGTTATTTTATTTGAGGATAAACAAATAGCTTATAATGGTCATCCTTATTTTTTCTTTCGCAATAAAAGGGGTGGCATGATACCGCCTCTTCATTATCAGTTGATAGAAGAACAGGAGGATAGATATGCTAACGAGCAATCAGTCTTATCTATCAGCCATTAATCCTGCTGTTAAACTGGCCACACATGTTCTTCTAATGATTATGCTTATGTCATTAGATGATCCGTTCACTACTTTTTATTTATGGATCTTTGTCATTATCATTGGAATTACTATTGGAGGATGGCGCTTGCCTTATTTGCTGAAAGTATTGCTGCCATATACATTCTTTTTTGTACTTGTTTTTTGGATGATGGCTGCCTTTGGAAAAGGTGAAAATGTCTTATTCCATTGGGCTTGGTTTCGAGTAACAGAAGAGAGTATAAAAAATGGTTTTAACTTATCTTTAAGAATGCTTGGTTTTGTTACAATTGGTTTATTGTTTACCTCGACAACGGATTTAAATAAATTAATGATGAGTCTTATTCATCAATTTCACTTGTCCCCAAAATGGGCATATGGTTTTTTGGCCGGATTTCGCTGTATTCCTTTATTTCAGGAAGAACTGTCGCAGATGAAAGCAGCACATAGAATAAGAGGATATAGTAATTATGGCAGCTGGAAAGCTTTCAGCAGATATGCGGTTCCTTTATTGACGACTGCCATTCGAAGATCAGAGCGGATGGCCATTGCAATGGTGGCGAGAGGATTTACAGGGACAAAAGAGAGAACTTATTATATAAAGCCGACTGTTTCAAGGCGGGATTATGGATATTTTATTTCCACTTTACTGATAGCAGGAGCAATTATTTTTGTTATTGGCAATTATTAATAGAAAAAGAGGAGAAAGGCTGCGTAATAGAAATGCAGCCTTTCTCCTCTTTTGGGTTTTTTAGAAAATAACTGTTTGTTTTTGCTTTTGTTTTTTTGATATTTGTTTTTCTTCCAATGCGACTTGTGCTGCAGCGAGTTTTGCCGCAGGTACTCTAAAGGGAGAGCATGATATGTAGGATAAGCCCAACTCATGAAAGAAACGAATAGAATCGGGATCTCCACCAGCTTCTCCACATACTCCTAACTTAATTGCTGAATTTACTTTTCTTCCTTTATAGCTAGCTATTTTTATTAATTCTCCTACCCCTGATTGATCCAATGTTTGAAAAGGATCATTTTTTAGCACATTTTTTGCTTTATAATCAAATAGAAATTTATCAGTATCATCTCTTGAGAAACCATAAGTCATTTGTGTTAAATCATTTGTGCCAAAGCTGAAAAATTCAGCTTCTTCTGCAATTTCATCGGCGGTTAAGCAGGCACGAGGTATCTCCATCATCGTTCCAATTTTATAAGGGATACTTATATTGTTTTCAATTAAAATATCGTCGATTATTTTCGTTATTCGTTCTTTAATAAAGGTATATTCTTCCTTTGAACCGATAAACGGAACCATTATTTCTGGCATAACAGCTATACCCTGTTGATAGACAGAAACAGCACTTTCCGTAATAGCTCGTGTTTGCATTTCATAGATGTCAGGGAAAGTAATTCCTAAACGGCAGCCGCGGTGGCCGAGCATAGGATTTACTTCTTCCAAGTAAGAAATCCGGTTTTTTATTTCTGCTAGAGAAATATGAAGTTCTTGTGCTAGTTTTTTTATTTCTTCTTCTTTTTTTGGTAAAAATTCATGTAAAGGTGGGTCAAGTAAACGAATTGTTACCGGTTTTCCTTTCATTAGCTGAAAGAGTTGAATGAAGTCTTCCTTCTGCATTTCAAGCAGTGTATTTAATGGTTCTTGACGCTCTTGTTCATCACTAGAAAGGATCATTTGCCGAACAGCTGAAATTCTCGTTTCCTCAAAAAACATATGCTCTGTTCTACATAAACCAATTCCTGCTACGCCAAAGTTAAGAGCTGTTTGTACATCTGATTTTGTGTCTGCATTTGCTCGCACTTGTAATACACTGAACTCGTCAGCCCAGTTCATTAATTCCGTGAAGTAGCTTCCCGTTGTGGTTTGCTCTAATGAAATTTCACCTAAAAAGACATTTCCAGTAGAACCATCTAATGAAAGGAAGTCTCCTTCTCGCAAAACAGTTTTTCCATAAATAAGTTCTCTTTTTTCCTCATCGATATATAAAGAGCTGCAGCCAGCTATACAGCATTTTCCCATGCCTCTAGCAACCACTGCGGCGTGAGATGTCATGCCACCTCGTGAAGTTAAAATTCCTTCACTGAATATCATGCCTTCAATATCTTCTGGTGATGTTTCAGCACGAACTAATAAACAATTTTCTCCTCGTTCTTTTGCCTGGAGGACATCTGCTGCATGAAAGTAGATTTTTCCTGAAGCAGCTCCTGGTGAAGCAGGAAGCCCTGTTGCGATTAATATAGCTTGTTCTAACCCCTTTTTAGAAAAGGTTGGATGAAGCAGCTGGTCAATTTGTTGTGTGCTAATCCTTTTTATTGCTTCCTCTTTTGCAATAACCTTTTCATGCACTAAATCGATGGCAACTTGTAATGCTGCTTGCGCTGTTCTTTTTCCATTTCTTGTTTGTAAAATAAATAGCTGTCCATTTTCTACTGTAAATTCAATATCTTGCATATCTCCGTAATGGTTTTCTAATAAGTTTGCTATTTTTACAAATTCTTCGTAAACAAGAGGCATTATTTCTTGTAATCTATTAATTGGTTCAGGAGTTCGGATGCCCGCAACAACATCTTCTCCTTGGGCATTCAGCAAAAATTCGCCAAATAAAGCAGGTTCTCCAGTAGAAGGGTTTCTTGTAAAGGCGACGCCTGTTCCACTTGTATTTCCTGTATTGCCAAATACCATTTCTTGAATATTTACCGCAGTTCCTAATGTATGGGAAATATTATGTAGGTCTCGGTAGATTTTTGCTCTTGGATTATCCCATGAAGAGAATACAGCTTCCACTGCCATTATTAATTGGTCTTGTGGGTTTGCTGGAAAGTCTGATCCTTTTTCCGTTTTATAAATATATTTAAATTGATCGACAATGTATTGTAAATCTTCTGTTGTTAAATCGGTATCAAAAGTATATCCTTTTTGTTTTTTTCTTGTTTCTAAAACATCTTCAAATTTATGTCGAGGGATATTCATCACCACATCTGCAAACATCTGAATAAATCTTCTGTAACTGTCATAAGCAAATCTTGGATTATTAGTAGATTGTGATAACGCTTTAACTGTGAAGTCATTTAACCCTAAGTTTAATATCGTATCCATCATGCCAGGCATGGAGAACACAGCTCCAGAACGGACAGAAACCAATAGTGGGTTATACTCATCACCAAATCTTTTACCTGAAACCTTTTCTAATTCTTCTAGTTTATTTTTAATTTCTAATAAGAGGTTCTCTGAAAGTTCTTTATGTACTTGATAATGTTTACAGGCAGTTGTACTAATAGTAAAACCATTTGGGACAGGAAGACCTAATGAACTCATCTCTGCTAAGTTAGCTCCTTTTCCGCCTAATAGCTCCTTCATTTCTTTTGTGCCTTCATTAAATGCATATACTAACTTTTCCATTAAGCCACCTCTTTTTATAATATATGGATAAAACAGCTATGTTTGTTATTATATAGAGTAGCATATTTCGAGTCAACAATTAATTGTGACATACTATTAAAAGATTTTTGTTTAATTAAGTTATGTTATTTAAGGATAATACTGCAAGTGGGATGCTTTATATTGTAATAATATGTTAAAAGTTAAAATGTAGGCATAGAAGAAGATATGAGGGAAATATTAATATTTTAATAAAATAATAGGAACTATTTAAATAAAAAGAGGAATAGCTAAAAATAGTTTATAAAATTTCTTTCTCGTCATAATTTAGCAAAGGTATGATAGGAAATTTTATGATGGAAGGGAGAGTTTACAGCTTCTAATGCAGGAAATGATACTAAATTAATTTATTAAAACTTTTTTGTTTGTCAGCAGTCTAATATATAGATATCACAAGGAGGGAGGCGAAAATTTGGAGAATAAGGAACTAGCAAGAAAAGCAATAGCTGGCGATGAAGAGGCATTTTTAACGATTATGCATGCCTATAAAATAGATTTGTATAAAACAGCATTTGCTTATCTGCATAATGAAGGAGAAGCATTAGAAGCAGTTCAGGAAGTAACCTATCGGGCATACAAAAACATAAAAAAAGTAAAAAAACCAGCTTATATCAAAACATGGCTTTTACGAATTATGATCAATTATTGCAATGATGTTTTAAAAAGAAAAAAGAAAATGATTATGGATGAGGCAATAATTCCTTTAATTGCAACAATGGATAACTATCAAACAATAGAAATACAAGAAGCAATAGCGACTTTAGACGAACGTTCCCGAGAAATTATCACATTAAAATATTATCATGGTTTAAAAATTAAAGAAATTGCCTTTATGCTTGATTGCCCGGAAGGAACGGTAAAGACATGGCTAAATAAGGCATTAAAACAATTGAAGAGTAACTTAGACGGGAAAGGAGGAAGCAGGCATGTCCAATAAGGAAGAAGAAATCCTTTTAGAAGAAAAGAAAAAGCTAGATGAACTAACAATTCCATTTGATAAATTAGACAGGGAAATATCATTAGGCTTGGAAAGAGGAAAACAGGAAAAAACAAGATCAAAGCATAAACGAATCATGACTTTTACTGCAGCGGCGATCCTATTTATCACTATATTTTTAGGTGCAGTTCGAATTTCTCCTGCTTTTGCCAACTATGCCGCAAATATACCTGGAATGGAAAAAATTATAGAACTAGTCCAAGAGGATAAGGGACAGCTGGCGGCGGTGGAAAATAAATATTATGAGAAAATAAATATTATTGAAAAAAAGAATGGCATTACGCTGAAAGTTGATGGTGCAATTCGTGATGAAGAAGGATTAATTGTATTTTATACAGTAGATGCCAAAGGTGCAGATCTAAAGGATATAAGTTTAAAATTTCCTGATAAGAAAGAACTGGCAAGCCGTTCTTCCTACGAAGGATTTCCTGTAGAAGAAGGGGAGAAAAAATTCAGCAGCACATTAGAGTACTTTTTTGACGAACCATTTACTGAAAAAGACTTTTATGTAGAAGCTAGTTTTATTAAAGATAATCAAAAAGTAGAAATAAGCATTCCTTTCTCGTTAACGAAAAATATTCAAAAAAATAAAGTACTACCAGTAAATAAAAAAATTATGGTGGAGGGACAAGAGATAAATATTGTCGATATCACTATTTCACCGCTTAGGGTAGCTGTTCATGTAAAGCAAAATCCTAAAAATACAAAAAAAATTCTGGAGTATACCGATTTGCGTTTAATTGATAAAAATGGCGAAGCATGGACGATGATACCAAATGGAATAACTGCTTCTGGGATGGATAGCGATGAACAATTGATTTATTTGCAGAGCAATTACTTCCAAGAGCCAGAGGAACTTTACTTAGTGCTAAATAAACTGCAGGCAATTGATAAAGAAGATGAAATGCTTAAAATCAGCTGGAAGCAGAAAAAGATTTTAAAGCAGCCAAAAGGGAATTTGTTGACACTGAAGTATATGAGAAACAAAGAAATAGAATTGCAGCTCCATGTGGAAAAACCGTTTCATTATGGACTGTTTTCATCTGGTACAGCAAGTGACGGGAAAGAGTTGGATATCTCCTCTATGTGGACAGAGGGGAGCGGAGATTTAATGGGAATTGAGTTTAATGAGCCGATAAATACGTATAAAGATCCACTATCAATTACTATTTCCTCTTTCCCTAGCTGGATAGAAGGGGATATAAAACTTAGGGTTAAATAGCTAAAAAGAGCAGGAGTAGTTTTCCTGCTCTTTTCTTTTGCTTACTCTAGGTTGCTGTGATTTTTAAATGCGGTCGCAAATTCCACTTTGTTTTGTTCCGCATAACATAAACAAATCGTATCAAAAACGATATGTGCACATTGATCAAATAAAGAGCCAAGTGGCTGAATAGAGTCTAATTCATGTTCTTTTCGATACTTGGTGCTAGCAGGGATAGTAATAATAGATGATGCTGTATTTGCTAAAGGAGAGGAGCTATCTGTTGTGACAGCAATTGTATAACAACCTAAGCTTTTTGCTGCTTCAGCGGTCCAAACAACAGATTTTGTTTTCCCTGATCCTGAAATGGCAACAAGAACATCATCACCTGCAATTGATGGCGTAATGGTTTCTCCTACAACATATACAGTGGCGCCAAGATGCATTAGTCTCATGGCAAAGGATTTAGCCATAAGTCCAGAGCGGCCTTCACCGATGACAAAAATTCTTTTTTTGCTTTTTAAAAGCTCAGCAGTTTCTTCTAGAAGCGTTTCTTTGACTTGAGATAGAACGAGATGTATTTCTGTTTGGATACTTGCTAACTTAGTCATGATAATATGCCCCCAATTTGCTTTTTAAAATTTTCAGCAGTCTCCTGTGGATTTTTTGCCTTTGTGATAGCAGATCCAATAATAGCCACATCTAGATTTTGTTCAACAAGGTTTTGAACAGTTTCCAATGTTATACCACCAGCAGCAGCGACTTCAATAACGGCTTGCTCTTTTAATCTGCTTTTTGTTTGGACATTGCTTTTGCCTGCTAATTCTTGTTCGTCTTTGCTGATATGTTCACAGAAAATAGCCTCTGTAAATGGTAGCAATGCTTGAATTTGCTCTTCAGATGTATTTAATAAATCAATCATAATTTTTTTATTGTTTTCTTTAGCAATCTCCAAACAAGTTTTAATCGTGACGAGTGGTGCAGTTCCCATTACGGTAACGATATCTGCTCCTGCTTGAAAACTCATTTCTAGTTCATATTTAGCATTATCCATTGTTTTTGTATCTGCTAAAATGGTTTTATAAGGGAAAGCTTTTTTCATTTCCTTTACACTTTGCATGCCAAATTCCTTAATTAAGGATGTTCCAACCTCAATCCAATCAATCTCTGTTTCTACTAATTTAGCCATTTTAATGGCATCCTGAATATTTAAACGATCTAATGCTAATTGAATTTTCATCAAAAATCGCACCCTTTCTAAAAAAGTGGAACAAATAACTAGCCAGGTTTTCTATTCTAATAAAGATGTGTACAAACAATAGAAACTATTTGATTTGCAAACAAATAAACCGATTTACTAAATCGGTTTATAAGAATATTATACTTGTTTTGTAAGCGTTTTTCAATGTGATTACCTCTTTTTGTTGAATTTTCTTTTTTCAACTAGTTTCTATTAATAAATAATGGGTGAAAGCAGAAGAGTGCTTTTTCATTATGTTAAAAAATCCTTTTGCAAAGAAGAACGAATGCAAAAGGACGGTTTAAAAATAGTTAGTCTATTAAATGGTGCTAGGATTTTTTATCTTTTATAGAGGTGGTTCTAATAATCAGTTGGCAAGGAAAATATACTCTCTCACATATAGTTGTTTCTTTATTTATTTGTCTTAATAAAAGCTCTGCTGCTTTTGCACCCATCTCAAAGGCTGGTTGAGAAATAATTGTGATGGGTGGATTAGATAGGTGAGCGAAAGGAATATTATCAAATACAATAAGGGATACATCTTCAGGGATATGTAGTTTGTTCTCTTGCAAAAAGGATAAAGTTTCTAGAAAAACTAGATCATTTCCTGCCAACAGTGCAGTTGGCGGTTGTTTGAGCTGAAATAACGCATGCAGTTTAGTCTTTAATTCTGCTATTTCGCCACTAATGATATAGTCAGGATCTACTGACAGATGATGTTCAATCATTGCCTTTTGATATCCCTCAATCCTTTCTTGTCTGGATGAAATAGTTAAAGGCTGTGTCACAATGGCAATATGTTTATGTCCATGCTGAATAAAATGGGAAATAGCCTCATAGCTTGCTTGTATATTTTCTGCTAATACAAAATAGGAATCTAAATCTTTTATATCCCTATCCATAAAAACGACAGGATAGTTTTCATCAACCATTTTTTTATAAAGAGCAGGATTTTGTCCTGTGGGAAAAATAATCAATCCATCTACTTGTTTAGCCTGAAGCATATCAATATATTTTTTTTCTTTTTCTGGGTTGTTATCTGCATTGCATATAATGGCATGAATATCATTATCGTAGCAAAAATCTTCGATTGATCTGCTTACTTCTGTAGAAAAACGATGGATAATATCAGCTACAATAATGCCAATCATCGCTGTCCTCTTTTGTTTTAAGCTTTTGGCAATATAATTCGGCTGATATCCTAACTTTTCAATAGCTTCTTTAATTTTAATTCTAGTTTCTTCACCCATGTATTCATAACGATTATTAATATATTGAGAAACGGTGCTTTTTGAAACCCCTGCAAATTGAGCAACATCCGCCATTGTTACTTTTTTCATCGTTTAATTTCCTCTTTCATTTCAGTAATTTTCCTCGATTTTTGGTCAGCTACCTTTAAGTATAAAACAAAATGAATCTATATGTCTAAAAGCTTCTAGATAACGTCAAATAACTTGAGTTTATAAATAGATTTTAAATCAAGGCTCTTTTCTAAAAGATTGTTGTTTTTAAATAAGTTTTGTAAACAAAAATTATTTAGGTTGATTGGAGTGGAAGGTGTGAGACTCCTGTGGGAGCAGCGGGACAGGCGAGACCCCACAGTCGCTGGTGCGACGAGGAGGCTCACCGCCCGCCCCACGGAAAGCGAGCATCCTGAAGCGGAAATTAGCCTTCCCCAGTGCTTAGTGAATAGCAACAAAGTTTACGAAAACAGCCTAAATCAAAAAGGAGGCTTGCCACTAAAACAACCAAGCCCTTTGCTACAAGGGCTAGTTTAAAATAGTGGAAAGCCTCACAACTCATTCCATAATTAAATTAGAATATAGTTTAGCTTTAGCTGTTAAATCGCAAAGATATGTTTCGTTTATATCCCTTTTTGTATTAACTAACGAGCTGCCGATACCAACAGCAACGGCCCCGCAGCTTAGGTAATCCAAGAGATTCGTATTATCAATGCCTCCCGTAGCCATTAAAGGAATATGGGGCAGGGGACCAGCTAGCTGTTTAAAATAATCTGCTCCTAATACGCTTGCAGGGAATACTTTGATTAAATCAGCTCCATATTCATATGCTGTTAAAATTTCCGTAGGAGTATAGGCCCCTGGTATGCTAATAGCGCCATAACGCTTCGTTGTTTGAATCGTATTAGAATTAACCGTTGGCGAAAAAATAAATTTTGCTCCAGACATGATAGCAGCCCTTGCTGTTTCTGAATCTAAGACAGTGCCGGCTCCTGCAATTAATTCGATATCATCACTAAGTGCAAGCTTTTCTAGAGCTTTAAGAGCACCAGGTGTTTCCATTGTAATTTCTATAATGGAAATTCCTCCTTCTTTTAAAGCAGTTGCAATAGGAAGGATATTAGAAGGAGTCGCTCCCCTGATAATGGCTGCTATCTTTTTCTTTTTAAATAGTTCAATACTCATTAGAAGGCTCCTTATTTTGTTCTTATAGTTCTTGAATTGGAATAGTCTTATCTTTTATTTCTTTGGTTTTTTTCTTATTTGTCGCAATAACAGTCAAAACAGCCGATGCTAAAAGAGAAATAGCCATGAAATTGTAAGATGCCCCGTAACCTCCCGTTACATCGTTTAAATATCCGACAATATAAGCTCCAGCAAATGATCCTAAAGCCCCCATGCTATTAATTAAAGCCATAGCTCCGCCAGAAACATTGCGTGGCAAAATTTCTGGAATAATGGCAAAAAATGGTCCATAAGGCGCGTACATACAGCCACCTGCAATTGTTAATAGAATAAAGGATAACCAAAAGTTGCTTGTTCCAATTAAGTAGGAACCGTAAAAACATACCGCACCAATAAGCAGAAATGGATAGACGAATAATTTGCGGTTCTGAAATTTATCCGATAAAAAAGAAACCGTTAACATTAAGATGCATGCAAGCAAATATGGAATAGAAGCTAGCCAACCAGTAGTAACAAGACTTGCATTTGGTGCAGAATTAATGATAGAAGGAAGCCACATGACAAATCCGTATAAGCCGATGCTCCAAAGAAGATATTGAAGACTTAATAAAATAACTGTTTTTGATTTAAATGCTTCTTTATAATTTTTTACTGGTTTTAATCCTTGCTGCTCTGCAAGTAGTGCTTGATCTAAAGCTGCTTTTTCCTCATCAGTCATCCATTTTGCATCTTTTGGATGGTCATTAACTAATTTCCACCAGAGAAATGCCCAGATCACAGCAGGTAAGCCTTCTAATATAAACATCCATCTCCAGCCAAGTGATTCTAGGATATATCCCGATATAATAGACATCCATAGAACAGTAGCTGGATTTCCTAAAATCAAAAAGGTATTTGCTCTTGATCTTTCAGCTTTTGTAAACCAATGACTTAAAAAGACAAGCATAGCTGGCATAACAGCGCTTTCAACTATACCTAAACTAAAACGAATAACAAAAAGTAATTTCACATTAGCGATAAGTCCAGTTGCTGTTGCAAGTATGCCCCAAAGAATTAATGACCAGAAGATAAGTTTTTTTGCGCTTTGGTTCTCTGCATAATGCGCTCCGGGAATCTGAAAGAAGAAATAGCCTAAGAAAAATAATGCTCCAAGAAGGGAAGAGGTAGCTGCCGTAATATTTAAGTCATGAGCAAGACCGCCAGCAGCGCCAAAACTGTAATTAGCTCTGTCTAAATATGCTAAACTATAAGTGATAAACACAATAGGAATAAGGCGAATCCATCTTTTCTTCGATAAAGCGTTCATGATTATTTCACTCCTTCATAATGTTTAGTTATATAGTGGCTAAGCTCCTCTTTTGTTGGATAGAAAGTATTGTCTCCAAAAGATTGTACAGCGAGTGCTCCAATGGCATTGCCTCTAGCAACCATATCCTTTACAGGCAAATTTTCTAGCAATCCGCTGATAATGCCTACTGCAAAACCATCTCCTGCTCCAACTGTATCTACAATATTGGCTACTTTTATCCCTTTAATAAAACCATTTTCTTGAGAAGTTTTATAATAGGCTCCTTCTTCTCCGAGTTTAACAATTACCAAGCTTACCCCTGCATCTAGATAATAGGAAGCAATATCATCAGGAGTTTCATATCCAGTTAAACATTTTCCTTCTGTTAAGCCAGGGAGAACATAATCTGCTTGTTTCGCAAATAGATTGATCGTCTTAATCATTTCTTTTTCTGATTTCCAAAGAGATGGCCTTAAATTAGTATCAAAAGAAATTGTTTTTTGTTTGCTTTTCATAAAGGTAAGAGCTGTTTGTGCGAAGTCCCTTGCAGATTCGGAAATAGCCAGCGGAATACCTGTCATATGAAGATGTTTTGCTTGTGCAAAATATGCCTCATTAAAATCAGCAGATTGCAGATGACTTGCAGCCGATCCTTTTCGAAAGTATTGGACTTCTGGATCGCCAATTTTCACTTGAGACTTTAGCTGAAATCCTGTTGGATAGTGAGGATCAACATGCACTTCATCCGCCAGCACACCGCGTTCCTGCAATTTTTGTACAATAAACTTCCCAAAGGCATCATTGCCAACTTTGCTGACAAAACTTGTATGAAATCCCAGTTTCGCTAATCCAATTGCGACATTTGTTTCCGCACCAGCAAGCTCTAAATTAAATTTATTTATTTCATGAAGAGCCCCTGGGGAGTCAGCTATAAACATGGCCATGGCTTCCCCAAATGTAATCATATCTAAGGTTTGCATAAAGGTTTCTCCCTTTCTACTTCATTTTCCTTTACTAAATCTATATAGCTATTGATTTCTGATGCAATTGGATTTAGTGGAAATTCCAACGCTTTTGGTATATTAGAAAAGTAATGCTGATCAACTGTTTTCCAAAGTGCTTGATCTTCCTTGCTGATTGGAACTGTAATAAGACTATTATTTGATTGGATTACGTGTTTTAGATGATAATAAGCGACATATGGCGAAAGTAAAGCAGCTGCATGAAGGGCATCTTCCTTTAAATATATCCAGTTGCCAATATCATAAGTCATTTTAACCGGGATCTTCTTTTTATCTGTCTCTTTAAAAAAAGCCAAAAGATTTTTGATTTGTCCACCTTCCTTTGTTTGATCATTTTCAATTAGCAGTTTAATAGTGGAGTACTTTTGTAAAAGTGAATGGAAAGCATCTAAATTTGAATTTTCATGATGGAAATGTCCTAATGGCAATTTTAGCGATGTTGCTTGTAGCAGTTTGCATTCTTCAAAAAGGGTTGTTAATGACCTTTCATTAAGTGAACCATCCTCTCTCCATAAAGGAATAGGAGCAGAATAAATGCTCTTTAAATTATAGGATGCAAGACTAGTAATGATTTTTTTCATTTCATTATGAATAGATAGTAAGTCTAATAGTTCACGTCTAATTTCTATTCCATCTGCATTGGATTTTGTAATAATGGAAATATAAAAATCGATGTCTTCCTGTAAGCCCAATTCATTAGAAAAGGCATTTAAAGGTATAAATATAGTGGACAATTCTTATCACCTCATTAATAAAACGATTTAGTAAACCGGTTTAGTTAAATTATACATCTTTTGAAAGCGCTTTTCAAATAAAAAATTCGAAAATTTTAAAAATAGATTTTTATTCTGCTAAAAGGTGTCTTCCTCGTATATACCTTTTAGCAGATTATTGATCAGAATTAAAAAAGCATGAAGGCAGAATACCTTCATGCTTTTTTATTATCCTATATGCCCTTTGACTGTGCTTTTAACACGAACTCTTTCCCATGGTTTAGATAACCATCTTCGGCAGGCAAAGATTCCTCTAAACCACTCATCGATACCTTGGGCAAGCCAAATACCTAATAAACCAAGACCAAATGTGATGCCAAGTGTATAGCTAAGTGTTACTGCGATACCCCACATGGACACTATACCAATTAAAACAGGGAACCGCACATCACCTGCGGATTTCAATGAGCTCATCAAGACAATATTCATGGCTCTTCCAGGCTCCGTAAAGACAACAGCCCAAAGAATAGGTAATCCTATTGCAATAATTGCATAGTTATCTGTAAATAATTCTAAAATTGGAGCGCCAATCATAGCCATGGCCAATGCTGCAACAGACGAAGCAATAACAGCAATTTTTAATGTTTTAATGCCTCGTTTTAAAGCTCGCTCAAACTGTCTTCCACCGATATAACGGGAAACAAGAAGCTGTGTTCCTTCCGCAATGGCTAATGTAAATAGATAGCAAATCATGGAGATATTCGTAATGTAGACTCTAGCTGCTAGAGAAGCATCTCCTAATGAAGCAACAATGGCAGTAATTACAAGCTGTGAGAATTGATAGGATAGATTTTCCCCGGCTGATGGAATGCCTATATACATCATTTCACGAATATCTTGTTTATTTACTTTAATAAAGTCACTTACATTAAACGTTAAAGCAATTCTTTTATAAACTAGATACAATAGAATAAAAACAGCGAATGCTCGTGCAATGACAATAGTCCAGGATACACCGAATACACCAGAGAGAGGAAAGCCAAATAGACCAAAAATACTAATTGCATAACCAATGACACTTACTACATTCATTAATATGCTGACAAACATGGATTCTTTTGTAAAACCGTGGCTTCGCAATATAGCGCTTAATGCGAGTGAGAGAGATTCTAGGAAGAGGGATGCACCACATATGCGGACAAATATAAGACCATATTCTAATACTTCACCTTGAATATCAAATAATCGCAGTAAAGTTTCACCGAAAACAACAACAAGGATGGCAACAACCATGCCAAACCAGAAATTAAGGCCAACTGCGGAACGAGCAAGCTTTCTGGCACTACTCAGTTCATTTGCACCTAATCGTTGACCAATAAGAATCATCGCGGCAATAGAGGTTACGTTAAAAACAAGAATGAAAATTCCTAATAGTTGGTTTGCAACACCAACACCTGCAGCAGCACCATCAGAATAATGGCTTAACATAAGAGTAGCAGTAACACCCATTCCCATGTGTAAAGCTAATTCAATAAACAAAGGCCATGATAGGTTGAAAAGAGACTGGTCATTTAATTTATTTTGTGTAACGTTCAAATCTTTATATCTCCTTTTCTTGTAAAAGATTATTGCAAATATAAGATACATTTTATTCTTATTTGTTAGAAAGTAAAGAGAAAAATACTAAATTTATTTGGAATTTTTTCAACTGTTTTGCATAAAGTAATAAGTTTGTTCGATTTAATGAAATATTGGTCAAAACCCTTATTTGTAAACGTTTTAGTTCTAAATTTTTAGAATTTTTCCAAACTTATGCAGGAGATTTAAAATGAAAAAATTATAGTTCATAGAAAAAATGTAATGATGATTGTCATGACAGATGTTAATATAAATAGTGGATTTCAAAAAAATTGGTGGATCTTTATTTTTTATTGTCTGATCGCTAGGATGCAATTGTTTTTTGGACAAGTCTGCTGCCTTGCTTCAAGGTTTAAAAAAGGGATCTTACTGCCCGGTAACCCGGGATAAATTCTAAAAATATGCAGAAAATAGGAAAAAAGACAGGAGGATTATATGAAAAAAGATGGTTCAAACCGAAAACTTCTTGGTGTTGCCGGATTAGGATGGATGTTTGATGCGATGGATGTAGGAATGCTTTCTTTTATTATAGCTGCGCTTCAGGTGGATTGGAATTTATCGGTTAAAGAAATGGGATGGATCGGGAGCGTTAATTCTATTGGTATGGCAGTCGGCGCTTTAGTATTTGGAATGATGGCTGATAGAGTAGGCAGAAAAAATGTTTTTATTATTACTTTATTATTATTTTCTATTGCTAGTGGATTATCAGCTTTTACGACAAGTTTGGCCTTATTTTTATTATTACGTTTTATTATCGGAATGGGGCTAGGTGGAGAACTCCCTGTTGCTTCTACACTTGTATCAGAGAGTGTGCCCGCAGATAAAAGGGGTAGAGTAGTTGTGCTGCTCGAAAGCTTTTGGGCTTTTGGATGGCTTTTAGCAGCAATAATATCTTACTTTATCATTCCAAAGTACGGTTGGGAGATTGCTTTATTAATTAGTGTTTTGCCAGCATTTTATGCCTTGTATTTAAGATTAAACTTGCCAGATTCACCACAATATTTAAAAGTAGAAAAAAAACAGAAACTTTCTCCAATGGAAAGTATAAGAGCAGTTTGGGCCAAAGAAAATGCAAAACAAACAACGATGCTATGGATCCTTTGGTTTTGTGTCGTATTTTCTTATTACGGCATGTTTTTATGGCTGCCTAGTGTCATGGTAATGAAAGGCTTCAGTTTAATCAAAAGTTTTGAATATGTATTGATTATGACATTAGCACAGCTGCCAGGATATGCATTGGCTGCTTATTTAATTGAAAAAATTGGCCGTAAATTTGTATTAGTTTTTTTCCTAATTGGAACAGCGATCAGCGCTTTATTATTTGGAACAGCAGATACAACAATAGCTCTTATGGTAGCAGGTATTCTTCTTTCCTTCTTTAATTTAGGAGCTTGGGGAGCGTTATATGCTTATACTCCAGAGCAATACGCTACAAAAGTTCGTGGAACAGGAGTAGGAATGGCCGCTTCATTTGGCAGAATAGGCGGTGTACTTGGACCCCTTTTAGTTCCATATTTAATGGGACAAAATATGTCAATTGCATCTATATTTACTTTGTTCTGCATTACCGTGTTTATCGGAGCAGCAGCCGTATTCTTTTTAGGGAAAGAAACAAAAAATGTAGAGTTATCCTAGTAAATGAAGCTTGGATGACTATTTTTCCAATTAACTACTATATATGAAAAATTGTCGAATACCCCTTTCTTTAAACCGCAGCGAATATAATCTCGCGCAAAGGTTAAGCAGGGGTATTTTATTTTTCTACAACATTATTTTACTGATTTTTCAAATTCTTCACTATGAATACAATTAAATGGTTTATCCAGGAAAAAAGATGATAGAAATAGTAGGAGCATTTCAAATTTTAATAGATAAATTCTAATTAGTTTTCAAATTGAAAATTAGTGTAAACGCATTATTATTTTGATAATAAAAAATATATTCCATTTTCAGAATATTGATGATATTATTACTTCACAATAATTGTTAAGGAGGAGCATATTATGAAAACAACTAAAATTTCATCACTCAATATTATACTCATATTATGCTCTTAGGATTAAATGAAACCTATTTTTTTATAGGAATTGTTTAGTCCAGTTTTTGTTCTTAAAAAACGAGGCGCTAAGCAAAAAATGTAATGGTGCCTATCCGAATATCGGACAGGCTTTTTTATTGGAATTATATAATTTTATAATAGAGGAGAAGAAAACATGAATAAGAAGGCTTTTATGGACGGTTTATATAAAGCATCTGCAGGGATGTCGAATGCAGTTTTGGTAACATTAGGATTGGGATTATTGTTTGAATCTATAGGGAAAGCATTGGGTTGGGATGCCCTTACACATATTGGTTCGGTTGCAAAAGTATTGCTAGCACCAGCGTTTGGAGCCGGAATAGCTTATCAATTAGGAGGGAATACATTAGTTATTTTTAGTGCGATGGTCTGTAGCAGCATCGGAGGTAATGCTATGCAGATGACAGATGCAGGAATGACGCTTGTGCCAGGCCAGCCGATAAGTGCAGTTCTAGCAGCAGTTATTGCAACATATGTTGGAAAAAAAATCACAGGTAAAACAATCTTGGATATGATCGCTATTCCGGCAGGAGCTATTATTATTGGTGGATTTGCAGGAGTTGGACTAGCACATGTTACAACACCATTATTAACATGGATGAGTGCACAAATTACTTCATCTGTGGAAGGCTCTCCGCTAATTGCACCAATGGTTATTTCGCTTGTTTGGAGTATCTTATTAATGTCTCCAGCATCATCTGCAGCATTGGCAATCGCATTGCAGATGGATCCAGTTTCAAGCGCTGCAGCTTTAATTGGCTGTACGGTTCAATTTGTAGGTTTTACTGCAATGTCACTTAAACAAAATGATTTAGGTGGTTTCTTAGCACAATCGATTATTACGCCAAAGGTTCAATTCCCGAATATCGTTAAAAACCCACTACTAATTATTCCGCCTTTTGTAGCAGCAGTTATCTGTGCTCCAATTGCAACTTTAGGATTTGGTTTTACCGCAACATATGAATTAGCGGGTCTTGGATTAAATTCGTTAATTGCACCAATTAGCATTTTAGCAACACAAGGGTTAACTGGATTTTTAATTTATATCGCAGTTGGAGTAGTATTGCCAATTGTAATCACACTGCCATTATATTATGTAATTCTAAGAGCAGGATGGGCAAAAACTGGCGATTTAGCAATGCAAGTTCAATAAGGATGAATGAAAGATGGCTTAGGAACGAAAGGATCTCTGTTCAACTGCAGAATTTCCTTTCTTTCCTAAGCTTTTTATTTTAGAGCAACTTTGTGTAAAAGAATAATTTAATTATGGAAGGGGACGATAAAAAATAATCCTATTAAAATTTTTTGTGCAGTAAATCACATAATAGTTGCCTTTTTAAAAAAAGTGTATATAATAAAAGTGTGAACAACATGTGAATGAAATCACAAACTATGTGATTGATTTCACTAATTATGCTATTTTTTTCATATTATTAGTGAATATATTCACAAACTATAAATTCAATACAAAGGAGCTTTTTAAAATGAAAGTAATTGTGATTGGATGTACTCATGCAGGAACGGCAGCAGTAAAAACATTAGCAAAATTAAATAATAATATAGATATTACGGTATATGAAAAAAATAATAATGTTTCATTCTTATCATGTGGAATAGCCCTATATGTTGGAGGGGTAGCTAAAGATGTAAACCAATTATTCTACTCATCTCCAGATGAATTGACATCTCTTGGAGCGAAAATGTTTATGGAGCATGAAGTATTGGAAATAAATTCAGAGAAAAAACAAGTAATAGTAAAAGATTTGCAAACAGGGAAAGAAAAAGTAGATACCTACGATAAACTAGTTATGACAACTGGGTCTTGGCCAATAGTTCCTCCAATTGAGGGCATTAACTTGGATAACATTTTATTATCTAAAAACTTTAATCAGGCTAATGAAATAATCGCTAAAGCAAAGGACATAAAACATATTACTGTTATTGGCGCTGGGTATATTGGGGTAGAGTTAGTAGAGGCATTTGCATTAAATGGCAAACAAGTAACTTTGATTGATGGAGAGGACCGGATCTTAAATAAGTATTTAGATAAAGAGTTTACTGATATAGTCGAAACAGAATTTGCAGCCAGAAATATTGAATTAGCTTTACAGCAAACGGTGGTGAAATTTGAAGGAAATGAGCAAGGAAAAGTAACAAAAGTGGTTACAACAAAAGGGGAATATCAAACAGATCTTGTAATTTTATGTGTAGGATTCCGTCCTAATACTGCATTGTTAAAAGGAAAAGTTGATCTTCTTCCAAATGGTGCAATAAAAATTAATGAATATATGCAATCGAGCGATCCTAATATTTATGCAGCGGGAGATAGTTGTGCAGTAAATTATAACCCAACTGGAGAACAAGTATATATCCCACTAGCCACAAATGCAGTTAGAATGGGAACACTTGTCGGTTATAATCTTGCGGGACAAAAGTTGAAATATATGGGAACGCAAGGGACTTCTGGTTTGCATATTTTTGGTTATAATATGGCTTCAACAGGTTTAACAGAAGTATCAGCAGCAGTTGCTAACATTGCCTATGAAAAGGTAGAAATAGCAGAAAATAATCGTCCGGAATTTATGCCATCCTATGATCCGGTACAATTGAAAGTATTATTTGATAAGGATACAAGACAAATTTTGGGTGCTCAAATTATATCCAAAGCCGATATGACACAAATGATCAATACACTATCTGTCTGCATTCAAACAAAGATGACGATCGATGAATTAGGTTTTATTGATTTCTTCTTTCAGCCACACTTTAATAAACCATGGAATACATTAAATCAAGCAGGACTTGTGGCGTTAGAGACAAATAAAGAAAAAAATGGGAAAATGGCTGAATATATAAAATAGAAATAGGTTAAAAAAGGATAACTAAAAAGGAGCGCTGTTTAAAGCGCTCCAAAGCAAATAATCAAAGGTTATTCTTGGTTTATTCCCAATTTTCCAGGGAAAAGTGGTGAGGCATTTGGATAATCATATAGAGATATCAGCCGTTTGGATTCAAGCGATCGGTACTATTATATCTGCTATTGCTAACAGTTCATTTGATATTTTTACATCTGAACAGGGAGATGCATTAGATTTATATGGAAATGTATTGCAAGCCACTGGAAATGCTATTCAAGCAGATCAACAGGAAACAGTTACATTTGAAAAAATTGGGACGGAAATACAAGCGGCTGGCAATGTAATGGTTGCTGGTGCCTTTATCTGCTTAACAGATCATGTAAATACAACCCTTTTTATAAAGGGGAATTGGCTTCAAGCTTTTGGTGCTCTTGTAGAAGCGGTCGATGAATACTTGGATAACTCAGGGCCTAAGCAGCCGTTAAATATTTATGGAAATGCCACTCAGGCAATTGGCAATTCATTTCAAGCAATTGGTGGATTACAGGAGCAAAGAAATAATCTGGAGAAAGCTGAGTTTTTAGTCATCAGCGGCAGTTGGATTCAGGCAATAGGTTCTATTTTGAATGCAATTGGTCAAACGCAAGAAGAATTGTCGGAAAATAATCATCAAGGAAAAAATAAAACGGAAAAGAAGAAGAATGATATTTTTAAGGGATATAATATCGATTATTATTCTACTGTAAATCAAGAAAAAAAATAGGGCAATAGCCATTTCAAAAGGTGCTGAATGGTTATTGCTCTATTGGGTATATTATGTAAGGGTTTTGGTAGTTACATACGCTTTAAACGGCAAATCTAATAAGCATTGAAATAGTTATGAAATATTCTTCTCTGTTAGTTTAACTGTTAATGGCTTATTGTAGATAATCCGTAATAGATGGCCATATAATGCAGCTAAAATCTGTTGAAACAGCATGCCGATTACAACAGGAACGGCCACTTGTGGAGGAAAAAAGCTTACCGCTAATACAGCCCCAGCACTAATATTTCGCATTCCTCCAGAAAAAATCATTCCAACGATTTCTTCCTTGCTCCTTTTTGTTACTATACCAAGAACCCATGCGAAAAAATAGCCAGAAAGAGCAATAAAAAAGACAGTAAGTGCGATTTGTATAAACTTCCTATCAATATTATGCAAATATGGAGCAACAACTGAGCTGTTAATACTCACTACAGCGGCTAAGCCTATTTTTGAAAAAGGAGCTAAATTCTTATTCCACTTTTCACATGCAGTGGAGGAATAAAACTGATTTAAAGCCATACCTGCAATGGAAGGAAGTACAATCATTCCTAATAGACCTTTCATCATATCCCATATTGGCAAATGGACTGATTCTCCAACAAATAAGGACATCGAAAAGGGCACAATAAATGGAGACAGCATTGTATCGATGAGAATGATGGCCAATGTAAGAGCCATATTTCCTTTATACATAGATACCCAAATAGCGCTTGTTATCCCTGTTGGAATAACAACGGCTAAAGTCAGTCCAGTGATTGTTAGAGGGTCATTATCGAAAAATAGGTGACCAAGCGCAAATGCCCATAATGGTGTAATCAGGTGAAGAACAACTAGAGTTAAAATCAGCGATAAGGGATGGACAATTGTATGTTTAACTGATTTGAAATTGGATGTAAGACTTCCAGCGAATGTCATAGCAGCAAAAATCCATGGCACTAAAAAAGATAAATAATGTAAGTAATCAGCCAGGATAACACCAATAACAACACTAGCAGGAGTAAGAAGGGGCATCCATTTGCCAAGAAAGGCATTTGTTTTTTGCAACATCTACAAGACTCCAATCATATATTCTTTTATTTATAGTTTAAAGAAAGTGAATTTTGAATATTTCGATAAAAACAGCGATTAAATTTTATTATAGCAAAAGCAAATGAATTATAAAGAACCCACGTAAAATAAATTTGTCAATATTTTCACAAATTCAAGAGAAAAGATGGAGACAAAAGACAACTTGTTTAAGCAAGGTGAAAAATCTTCTTTGAAAATAGAAAGGTAAAATAATAGGCACTAACTAAAAGGAGAGAATAAACATTATACTTCTGCTAAGGCTTCTATTTTATCGGAGGATAAAACGACAACTCCTTTTTGATCCATTTGTGCAATCTTATACATTGTGCTAGCTACTTTTTCTGCATGAATCCCTTTATATTTTTTTAAAGGACCTGCCATTAAAGGATGAAGAAGAGGGAGAATAAATGAACTTAACTTTTCTCCAAAACGAAATTCCTCTCTTTCGCCTAATAATAACGATGGTTGGAGAATTAAAAGAGCTTCAAAGGACAATGCTTCCAGCTTTTCTTCCAATATTCCCTTTATCCTGCTGTAAAAAATAGAGGATTTGCTATTTGCCCCAATTGCGCTAATAACGATAAATTGTTTCGCTCCCATTTGTTTTCCTAATTCTGCACATTTTATAGGATAATCTACATCAATTTTCATCATATTTTTTTGGTTTTTTGCTTTTTTGATGGTAGTACCGAGACAACAATAAATATCATCCACTGCGAAATATTGTTGATATTGATCTAGTTGATCAAAATCGATAATCACTTCTTTTAGTGCTTTATGTCTGTACTCAAGTGGTTTCCGTACGAAGGCGATAATCTCTTTATATGTATTGCTTTGCAGAAGTATTTGTAATAAATGTTCACCGACAAGACCGGTTGCCCCAATAATTAATGCTTTTTTCTCCATTATTACTATCCCCTTCGTCAGTTTATTCATATAGTATAACAAAGATCTATGCCGCCACACATAAATCCACCCTTTTAATCAGGAAAAGTTAAAGCTTAATGCAAGAAAGATGATGGCGTTTTCCATTGTTTTTCGCGCCATTGCCCCAATTGGGATGGATGAATACTTAATAAAACTACACATATAAATAAAGAAAGTTTCCGCATTACTTATGTTTGGGGGCTCGGAACGGAGGGCTGCTATGTATAAATTAGAAGTGCAAAACAATAGTAAGATTTTTAAAAAAGATGGGAAAGAATTTTTTGCGTTAAAAAATGCGAATTTAAAGATAGAAGAAGGAAAGTTTGTCAGCATTATTGGACCTAGCGGCTGTGGAAAGTCTACTTTGTTTAATATTATTGCAGGACTTATTCATCCGACAACGGGAAATGTCCTTTTAGATGGGAAAAATATTGTCGGGCAAAATGGCTATGTAGGATATATGCTGCAAAAGGATTTGCTTTTGCCTTGGCGCACCATTTTGCATAATGTAATATTAGGTCTTGAAATAAAAGGGATCCGCAAAAAGGAAGCGATAGAAAGGGCTATGCCTTTGCTTGAGAAGTATGGCTTAGGAGGTTTTGAGAATCATTATCCAGATGAACTGTCAGGGGGGATGAGGCAACGAGCTGCTCTTTTGCGTACCCTTTTATATGACCAGGATATTATTTTGCTTGATGAGCCCTTTGGCGCTTTAGATGCACAAACAAGATTAATGATGCAAGAATGGCTGCTGCAAATATGGGAGGATTTTAGAAAAACGGTGCTTTTTATAACACATGATATTGATGAGGCCATTTTCTTATCGGATGAGATTTATATTTTAACTAAAAGACCGGGAACAATTAAAGAAAAAGTTGCGGTGCCTTTAAAAAGACCTAGAGATGAACAAACTTTATTAGGTACCGATTTTATTGAATTAAAAAAACATGTATTAACTGTTTTAAAAAGTGATGAAAAGGAAGAGGTATAAGAGAAAGGAGCAACTAACTGTGTCAAGAAAAAAAGACAGCGCCATTCCTTTCATAGAAGATGAAGAAGCAAAGGAAAAAAGACGGCTAAGATTAACTATATATGGACAATGGGCGATTGGAATCTTATTGATTATAGGTTGGGAGCTATTTACACAGTGGAAAGTATTAGACTCTTATTATTGGAGCAGCCCTTCGATCATATGGAAAACTGCTTATATAGCTTTTATGGAAGGAACATTGTTGGATGATCTTCTTTATACATCCGGTGCTACTATTCTAGGCTTTATAACCGGAACTTTCGCAGGGGCATTATTAGGCCTTTCCTTTTGGTGGTCTTACTATTATTCCAGAATTTCAGAGCCCTATTTAATTGCATTTAATGCTGTGCCAAAACTTGCGTTAGCGCCGGTGCTTGTTATCTTATTTGGAATAGGATTTAGTTCTAAAGTGATTTTAGCTTTTATGATGACAGTTATTGTAACAGCATTAGCTGCATATAGTGGTGTTAAAAGTGTTGATGCTGATTTAGAAAAATTGATGTATTCTTTGGGAGCAAAAAAAATCCATGTATTTACAAAAGTTGTCGTGCCAACGAGTATGCCATGGATTGTAAGCAGCTTAAAAATCAATATAGCATTAGCGCTTGCAGGAACAATTGTAGGAGAATTTATCAGTTCAAGACAGGGTATTGGCAGGATGATTCTTTATGCTGGGCAAATTATGAATATTAATCTGGTTTGGGTGGGAGTGGTTGTTTTATCCCTTTTATCCATTTTGATGTATTTTGCTACCGTCTGGATAGAGAAAATTTTATTAAAAGGAAGACATGGCAGTTAATTTTATTTTTGCTAAAAAAAGAAAGGGACTAACAATTGTTATAAGCAATCTGCTTTCATCATACTACACATAGAACATTTCTCCACTTATTCTCCACTTTCTATTTTCTCCGATATCTTATTCCTAAAAATATTAACACCTTTCTTTTTTTATTTTTTATATAAAAAAAGGGGGAATTAATTTGAAAAGATGCCAGCTATTTCTCATTGTTTGTGTAAGTTTTGTACTCATGCTAGCAGGCTGTACTTCTAAAAGAGAAGAGTCTGGGAGTGGAAAAGGTGATGGATTAAAAAAGATTACCATTGCAGAGCCAGTACATTTAATTGGATATTTGCCATTATATGTTGCAATAGAGGAAGGGTATTTTAAAGAAGAGGGGCTGGATGTAGAAGTCATTACTGCAACAGGTGGTGCTCATGTAACGTCTGTCATTGGCGGTGATGCTTGGGGAAATATTGCTGGACCTGACTCTAACCAAATGGCCAATAAAGGCAACTCAGATCCTATTGTATCTGTAGTAAATGTGGTCAATCGGGCAAATGTATACTTAATGGGTAATGAAGATAAGAATATTGACAGCAGCAATAAAGAGGAGTTAAAAAGCTATTTGGAAGGCAAGACTATTGCAGCAGGTCGTTTTGGAGGAAGCCCTAATTTATTGACAAGATGGCTTTTAATGGATGTAGGCTTAGATCCGGCAACGGATGTGGTATTAGAGGAACCAGCAGATGCTAGTGCAGTTGTTTCTCTTGTGGAGTCAGGGAAAGCTGATATTGCTAATGGCGGGGAACCACAAATAACAGAAGGAATTAAAAAAGGTGTATGGAAAGAGCCGTTTTACAGTTTCACAAGTTTAGGAGATTATCCATATTCGGTGTTAAGTGTAAAAAAATCTACGATTGAAAAAGAGCCAAAAGTGGTTGAAGGTTTTGTAAGAGCTGTATTAAAAGGCTTAAAGGCAGTAGATGAAGACCATGAGCTTGCAATGAAAGTGCTAAAAGCAGAATTTTCATCCACATCAGATGAAAGTTTGCAGGCATCCCTTGATCGAGCTTATGCGGATAAATTATGGAGCAAAGATGGATATATATCAAAAGAAGCTTTAGCAAAACCAATGGAAGTAGTGGAAAAAACAGGAGTTTATAAAGATGGCTATGAGTATGATAAGTTAGTTGATATGCAGTTTGTTGAAAAGCTAACAGAATAGTAGTAAATAGATAAGGAAGTCGAAGTGAATATCCTTGTTCTTCGATTTCCTTTTGTAAGTTGCTTATTATAATAATATAAAATAGTTCATAATTCCTTTCCTTTTGGTGGGGTTTTTTTATATTGGTAAGGGACTTCAAACGATATTAGAATCGACTAATTTCTATTTATATATTGTTGAATAGATTCATTAAGAGATAAAATAAAAAGTAACAGATTATTAGATAAATAAAGAATATGGAAGGAGCAGGTTAATGTCGAATGAGCCATTGAATCCGTTCCGACGGGAAATGTATGATTCCCTTGAAGCATTTGTTGACCATGTAAGTGATTTACTTGGATGTCCCATTACATTAGAAGATACACATCATCGGGTTCTAGTATACTCAAGCCATGATGATGAAACAGATATAGTGCGCATTTCAACCATTATAAGCAGAAGAGTGCCAGAAAAAGTAATAAACCGATTATGGAAAGACGGTGTAATTCCTCAATTGCTTCAAAGCAAAAGGCCTATTCGCATACTGGAGAAAAAGGAGATAGGGCTTGGGAACAGAGTGGCGGTTTCTATTTGGCGAGGGGAAGAAGTAATAGGATATATTTGGGCAGTTGAAATAAAGGAGCTGCTAACAGATGAACAAATGCGGATACTCGAGTATGCTGCATCTATTGGAAAACACCTTATGTCGCGATTTGGCAGGAATAAAGGGAGTTTAAATCAAGATAATCAAGAGTTTTTTTGGAGATTATTAACAGGTCATGTTGGCGAAAAAGAAGCAGAAGAAAAATTAAAGGAAATCGGCATTCCTGCACCCGCTTCATTTACTATAATGGTATGTCGTTTTAATGAAGTGATAACAAAGGAAATAGAACGTCATATTTTATATTTATTAAAAATAGCAGAAGATGTAAAAATAGTCCTTTCCACAATAGATGATAATGAATTGATCCTTTTAACAAATCAGATGGATGCAAAAAGTAAATCTTCTGTTACTTATAAAAAGTTTATACAAGGCTTTCAAAAACATCTAAAGGAACGCTTTTGTATTGCTGATGTTAAGGGGAGTTTTGGAGGAATCTACAAAGACGCAAAGTATATAAGAAAAAGTTATAAAGAAGCAAAAACAGTGTTAGAAGTTCAGCTGAAATTCCCACAAGAAGCTCACGCTTTTATTAATTATCAAGATTTAGGAATCTATCAGTTTTTGGACGTTATATTAGAAAAGCGAAAGCAAGATGGATTTGAAAATTTAGCAATTAAGAAGCTGAATGAATATGATAGGTCTCATAATACGGAATTATTGGCAACCCTCGAAGCTTACTTGGATGAAAGTGAAAGTATGCAAAAAACAGTGGCCAGACTACATATCCATGCAAATACTTTGAGTTATCGCCTCAAACGGATAGCGAATATTATGGAAATTGACATAACCTCTCCGGCGCAAAAATTTATGCTTTATCTAGATTTAAAGCTTATGCATTGGATTAAAAACTAAGTTTTGTGAATTTTCACAAAACTAATATGAGATATTTAGTATTTTAAACAATGATTATTTTCAACCTCCATCTTATTATAATGATAAGAGATATAACTAATTAACGTTATAAAAAATGACAAGGAGGAAGAGAAAATGATTATTGGAATTCCAAAAGAAATAAAAAACAATGAAAATAGAGTAGCGATTACTCCATCTGGTGTTTCTTTTTTGGCAAAAGGAGGACATGATGTATTAGTTGAGGCAAATGCTGGCATTGGCAGTGGATTTGCAAATGAGGAATACAGTGCAGCAGGGGCTAAAGTAATAGATACCGCGAAGGAAGTTTGGGATACGTCGGAGATGATTATTAAAGTAAAAGAGCCGCTGTCTTCGGAGTACGGTTTCTTCCGCAAGGGACTTATTCTCTTTACTTATTTGCATTTAGCTGCAGAAAAGGAATTGGCAAAAGCTCTAACGGACAAGGGTGTTACTTCCATTGCTTATGAAACTATTGAGGTAAATGGGAAACTTCCATTGCTAACGCCGATGAGCGAAGTGGCTGGAAGAATGGCTGTGCAAATCGGCGCACAATTTTTAGAACAGCCGCATGGTGGCAAAGGGATTTTGCTTGCTGGAGTGCCTGGAGTGAAAAGAGGCAATGTAACTATTATTGGCGGTGGTATTGTTGGGACAAATGCAGCGAAAATTGCTATTGGCTTAGGTGCAAGTGTTACATTATTAGATTTGAACCCAGAAAGATTAAGAGAATTAGATAATCAATTTGGCGCAAGTTTAAACACGGTTATTTCAAATCCTGCAAATATTGAAGAAGCCGTAATTGGTGCTGATTTAGTAATCGGTGCTGTATTAATTCCAGGTGCAAAAGCTCCGAAGCTAGTAACAGAAGAAATGGTAAAGAAAATGTCTCCAGGGTCTGTTATTGTGGATGTTGCAATAGACCAAGGCGGCATCTTTGAAACAGTCGACCATATTACTACACATGATAATCCAACATATGTAAAACATGGTGTCGTTCATTATGCTGTTGCCAATATGCCAGGTGCTGTTCCTAGAACATCTACGATCGCTTTAACGAATGTTACGATTCCTTATGCATGGCAAATTGCAAACCAAGGTGCTGTTGCGGCGATTGAAAGCAATTACGCAATTAAACAAGGAGTAAATACATTTGATGGACATATTACGTATGCACCTGTCGCGAAAGGTCTAGGATTTGAATATACTCCTGTACAAGAAGTGATTAATAGTTTATCAACTACAATTGTTTAATAAACAAGTTGGATGGAATCTAAACGGGCTTATCTTGATCTTATTCAAGATAAGCCCGCTTTTTATTTCAGCAGCGCGGGATAAGTTTTTTTAGGCGAAAATTGTTCTATTAGTATGGTTTTTGTTGCTTTTATATGGGGCAACTCAAGTAGAATTGCACTTTTGTTTGGGAGTAAGAGGTTGTGCAGAAATTTATAAATATGATCCTTTTGATAGGTAATTTCCAAAAATATGAAACTTTTTAGAGTAGAAAACGTATAAGAAAAGAGGGAATTAGTGTATGTTTGTTGCTGATATAAAAATTAATCACCAATAAAAAGGAAGGAGCAAGCTATGTCTCAAAATGCGTTAGAGGTAAAGAATTTAACGAAAAAAATTAAAAGTAAAAAAATTGTAGATTCCGTTAGTTTTTCAGTTGAAAAAGGAGAAATTTTTGGTCTGTTAGGTCCGAATGGAGCAGGAAAAACAACGATTATTCGGATGATCGTCAGTTTAATAAACAGAACAGATGGTGAGGTCGTAATTAATGGCCATCATTTAGATCAATCATTTGCTGAGGCAATGAGCAGTCTGGGGGCTATCGTTGAAAATCCGGAATTTTACAAGTATATGAGTGGGTATAAAAACTTACAGCATTACGCAAGAATGGCTAAAATGAAAATCTCAGAAGAACGATTGCAAGAAGTAATAAAACTAGTGGCATTGGAAAGTGCAATTCATCAAAAAGTGAAAACATATTCCCTAGGGATGCGCCAGCGGTTAGGTGTGGCCCAAGCATTATTACATAACCCTGCTATCTTAATTCTGGATGAACCAACAAACGGTCTTGATCCTCAAGGGATAAAAGAATTCCGCCAGTATCTCCATGATTTAACTACACAAGGTATCTCCGTATTAGTATCTTCTCATTTGTTAGCTGAGATGCAGTTGATGTGCCACCGATTCGCTATAATTGAGCAGGGTAAACTCATTCATATATCAACAATGGATGAAACGGTTGAAGAAGATAATGAAGAAAAAAGAGAGGTTGGCTTTGAAGTAGATAAGCCTGAACAAGCAATCTCTATCTTAAGAAATAGTGACATACCTTATGAGTTTATTCAGCAGCAGCATTCTACTCTGACGCTAAAGTTGACAAAATCATCTATTCCTTTAATAAATAAGTGGCTAGTAGAAAATGAAATAGGGGTATTTGCAATTACTGTAAGAAAATCAACTCTTGAAGACAGATTTTTAGAGATTACTAGCCCTCAAGGAGGGAAGCAGCAATTATGATTGGTTTAGTACAAAATGAATTAATAAAAACATTTGAGAAAAAAGCAAGCTGGATATTTGCTATTATTTTAATTATTGCATTAGTAGCAGGTGCTTTTATTTATCAAAAAACAGAAGAAAAACAAAAGGAAGATACATGGCAGGAGTCGGTGCAGCTAGAAATTAAAGAGCTTCAGCAACAGCAAAAAAAAGCCGCAAATGAAGAAGAAAAGGGCTATATCGGAGAAGAAATAGCTCAAAAGCAATGGTATTTAGATGAAAAGGTAAATCCCTTTCCTACCAATTGGAGTTTTATGAGTGAATTAGTCATCTCAATGAAATCCTTAGTTACCTTATTTATTGTAATTGTTTGTGCTGGAAGTATTTCATCTGAATTTTCTGATGGAACAATTAAACAATTACTGATAAGACCTCATAAAAGATGGGCCATTTTGCTTTCTAAATATATTTCCATGCTTGTTTATTCTGCCTTCTTATGTACTGTTTTGCTTCTTTTTGGCTATATTATCAGCTTGCTCTTTTTTGGAAACGGTGGATTTGACAACAAAATAGTGGCATATGGTATAAATGGGATTGTAGCGGTGAGCGGCGGGGAATATTTCTTTCAGCTGTTTTTATATTATTTGCCAGGCTTGCTGATGGTCTTGACGATTGCTTTTATGTTATCCACTTTATTTAAAAATCAGGCAATTGCTGTAGGAATAGGAATTTTTGTTTTGTTTTTCTCCTCTACCATTGGAAGTATATTATTATTGTTGACTAAAAAATATTCATGGACAAAAGTATTGCTATTCCCACATTTAGATCAGACTGTTTTTGTTCTACAAGATAAGATTTTAGAAACTATTACCATGCCGATGTCATTAGGCATTTTAAGTGGATATTATGTTGTTTTTATGGTCATTACGTTTATATTTTTTCAAAAGCGAGATATTAGTATTTAAATTGTTGGGGCAGCTGGTTAAAACTAGCTGCCTTTTTTGATTAAAAGTAGAGGGGATACTGCTGGGAAAGAGAAAAAATTGTAAAAATAGAAAGATAATTAAAAAAATTTCGATATTTACTTGATGTTATCTATCCATTCCATTAAAATTATGTTAGATTTCTTAACATTGGGAAAGTGGTATAGATAGAATTTGAAATTAAATATGCTTTTTTAAATAGAAAGGTGTGTTGTTTAAAGATGAAGCTGACACCTGTTGAAATGGAAAAACTGTATCTTTTTATGGCAGGGGAACTTGCGGAAAAAAGAAAAAAGAAGGGATTAAAGCTAAACTATCCAGAAGCTGTTGCGCTCATAAGCTGTTTTTTATTAGAAGGTGCCAGAGAGGGGAAAACCGTTGCAGAGCTTATGCAAGGAGGGAAAAAGGTGCTTACAGCGGATGACGTTATGGAAGGAGTGCCTGAAATGGTTGAAAGTGTACAAATTGAGGCAACTTTTCCAGATGGCACGAAGCTAGTAACGGTACATCAGCCTATTTGCTAAAATGCTAGGAGGAAATAGCATGATTCCAGGAGAATATCGATTAAAAAAAGATGCAATTGAACTAAATGCGGGAAGAAAGGTTGTTCAAATTCTGGTCAGTAACACAGGAGATAGGCCAATACAGGTAGGTTCACATTTTCATTTTGCGGAAGTAAATCGTCACCTATCTTTTGAACGGAAGCTTGCGGTCGGCATGCGCTTAAATATCCCAGCAGGAACTGCAGTGCGTTTTGAGCCAGGAGAAGAAAAAGAAGTAGAAATGGTCCAAATTGGCGGGCAAAAACGCGTCTATGGTTTAAATAATCTAGCGAATGGCAGTGTAGATGATGTGGAGGGCATCTCTCAGGCTATTAAAAATAAGGGATTTAAGGGAGGAGGCAGTAAGTGAAAATAAGTCGTTCTCAATATGCAAGTCTTTATGGCCCTACAACAGGTGATCAGGTGCGCCTAGCCGATACGGACCTTTGGATTGAAGTAGAAAAAGACTATACCACTTATGGAGATGAATGTGTATTCGGTGGAGGAAAGGTAATAAGAGATGGGATGGGCCAAAATAGCATCCATGTCCGCAGCGAAGGGGTATTGGATGTTGTGTTGACAAATGCGCTTATTGTTGATTATACCGGCATTGTGAAGGCTGATATTGGGATTAAGGATGGCAGAATAGTCAACATGGGAAAAAGTGGAAACCCAGATATTATGGAAGGTGTTGCACCTAATATGATTGTAGGTGCTTCAACAGAAGTGATTGCATGTGAAGGAAAGATTGTAACAGCAGGTGCAATTGATGCACATATTCATTTTATTAGTCCCCAGCAAGTACAAACGGCTATTTCCTCAGGAATAACAACAATGATTGGCGGTGGAACCGGTCCTGCAACAGGAACAAATGCAACGACTTGCACCCCTGGTGAATGGAATTTGGCGCAGATGTTAAGAGCCGCTGAAGAATTCCCAGTAAATATTGGGTTTTTAGGAAAAGGAAATGCTTCGTCCAAAGATCCTTTAAGGGAACAAATAAATGCTGGAGCTATTGGCTTAAAGCTCCATGAAGATTGGGGAACAACTCCAGCAAGTATCAATGAATGCTTAGCAGTAGCAGACGAAATGGATATTCAAGTGGCTATACATACAGATACGTTAAATGAAGCAGGTTTTTTGGAAGACACGGTAAATGCAATAGGGAATCGTGTTATCCATACGTATCATACAGAAGGAGCAGGCGGAGGACATGCCCCTGATATTATCGCAATCGCAGCACTGCCAAATATATTGCCTTCGTCAACGAATCCTACTCGTCCTTTTACAGTAAATACCATTGATGAGCATTTAGATATGCTAATGGTTTGCCATCACCTTGATCACAATGTGGCAGAAGATGTAGCCTTTGCGGATTCAAGAATACGCCCTGAAACCATTGCGGCAGAGGATCGTTTTCATGACTTAGGCATCATTAGTATGATCTCATCAGATTCCCAAGCAATGGGACGTGTTGGTGAAGTCATTATTAGAACATGGCAGACAGCGGATAAAATGAAAAAACAGTTTGGGCCCCTTAAGGAAGATGAAGAATCAACAAATGATAACTATCGAGCGAAACGCTATATTGCCAAATATACGATTAATCCAGCTATTACCCATGGGATTAGCCATGAGGTAGGATCTTTGGAGGCGGGGAAATTTGCAGATATAGTCATATGGGACCCGAAATTTTTTGGCGTAAAGCCAGATATGGTAATTAAAGGGGGCTTCATTTCCTATGCTCAAATGGGTGACCCTAATGCATCTATTCCAACGCCAGAACCGGTGTTTATGCGTCCGATGTTTGCCTCACTTGGCAAAGCGAAGTATGATACTGCAATTACCTTCATTTCCAAATCTGCATATGATAAGAAAATTCATAAAAAGCTGCAATTGGAGAAGAGGATAGGCATTGTGGGGAATTGTCGTAATATTAGCAAAAAAGATATGCGCTTAAATCAAGAAACGCCTTCAATTGAAGTAAACCCAGAAACTTATGAAGTGAAAGTAGATGGTGTGCTCATGACTTGTGAACCTGCAAAAGAATTGCCCCTTGCGCAAAAATACTTTCTTTTTTAGAGGAGTGCTGTAAATGAAAACAACTGCTGTTATTGGAAATGTAGAAAAAAATCATAATGCCCATAAAAATCGTGAATGGATTGAACTTGATTGGGAGGAATTAAATAAACGGATTCTTCGCAAAAAAACAAACACAGGGAAAGATATAGCGATTGCGCTGGATGATCATAAACCGCTAAAGGTGGGGGATATTGTATTTGAAGATGATCAAATACAAGTGGTAGTTCGCACAAAGGAAGAAGAAGTATATGTTATTAAGCCAGCATCTATGACAGAGATGGGAAAAGTAGCATTTGAACTGGGGAATCGTCACACACCTTGTTTAGTCTCAGAATCAGAAGTAGTGGTTCGTTTTGATGAAACATTGGAACGCCTGTTTGACGAGGTTGGCGTAGTATATGAAAAAACAGCGAGAAGATTTAAGGAACCATTTAAATATCGTGGACACAAACATTAATCTGCTCTATTTGATGCATATACATGATTCTGCTTTTCCAATGGGATCCTATACACATTCTTTTGGCATGGAGACTTATATACAAAGTGATAAAATTTCTAAAAAAGAAGATTTATTGAATTTTTGTCAATCTTATATAAAGGAAAATTTAGTATATAACGATGCTATTATTGTGAAAGAAGCATTTAATCTATGTCAGGAAAAGAATTGGCGTAAGTTGATAGAGCTAGAAAGTATCTATGAAGCAATGAAAGTCGCCAGTGAATCAAGGGATGCTTCAAGAATGATCGGCAAACAGTTTTTAAAAGGGATTTTGCCAGTTTCACCATTCGATGATTTACAGTATTGGGCAAATAAAGTGAAGAATAACGAAGCAAAAGGTCAATATTCCATTGTTTATAGCATATATGCTGTTAATATGGGATTCGATTTGCGTACAACCATTATGACCTTTATGTATTCATCAGTAGTATCGCTTATTCACAATGGGATAAGAGCAATCCCTTTAGGACAAAATGCGGGAATAGAAATTATCCATCAACTGATTCCCCTTATCGGAGAGTGTGTAGAGGAAGCGGAAAAGAAGAGTTTGCAAGATTTATCGAATCATAGTATTGGTTTGGAAATTGCCTCCATGAAACATCGGTTTTTAGGATCTAGGTTATTTATTTCTTAACTATAGATAGTTTACGCGAATAGGAGTGTTGTAAATGGTGAAGCCAGTGAAAATAGGAATTGGCGGTCCGGTAGGCTCAGGCAAAACGGCTTTAGTGGAGAAATTAACAAGGGTTATGGCAAACACATATAATATCGCTGTTATTACCAATGATATTTATACCAAAGAAGATGCCCAGTTCTTAGAGAAAAATGGTGTATTAGAATCGAATCGAATTATTGGGGTAGAGACAGGTGGATGTCCTCATACGGCAATTAGAGAAGATGCATCGATGAACTTTGAAGCGATTGATGAATTGACGAGAAGATTTACGGATTTAGATATCATTTTTCTAGAAAGCGGCGGTGATAATTTATCAGCGACTTTTAGCCCTGAACTAGTCGATGGATATATTTATGTAATCGATGTTGCAGAGGGTGGAGATATTCCAAGAAAAGGTGGGCCAGGAGTTGCAAGATCTGACTTGCTGCTAGTGAACAAGATTGATTTGGCGCCGTATGTGGAAGTGGACTTAGATAAAATGAAAATTGATACAAAAAATGCAAGAGGGGAGCGCCCGTTTGTGTTCACTAATGTGAAAAAGGGAGTAGGTATTGATCAAGTAGTGGAATGGATCCGTTACTATATGCTCCTAGAAGAAGGTTCTGTTGAATTCGCTGATGAAGGATAAAGCAGTTGTAACTGGCAAGTTGGCATTAACGTTTGAAAAACGAAGAGAGAAAACAAGATTAGTAGATTGCTTTCAAGCTCCGCCATTAAAGGCGAGCAGAACTTTGTATTCAGAAGGGGATGATCAGGCAACTGTTTACTTAGTAGAAACTTCAGGTGGGTTAGTCGCAGGCGATCTTAATGAATACGAGATAAAACTTAAAGAAGGTGCTCGTGTTTGTTTAATCCCCCAATCGGCAACAAAGGTGTACCCTTCTTATAATGAGCAAACAAGTAAACAGAAAATAATGATTACTCTTGATAAGCATACTTTTCTTGAATGGAACAAGGAAGAAATTATTCCATTTGAACAAGCAAAATATGAGGGAAGTACTCTTGTGAGAATGGAGGATACTTCCACGTTTTTGTTTGCTGAAATTATCTATCCAGGGCGAGAAAAGCGAGGGGAAAGCTTTCGTTATAGGATGCTTTCCACTCAATTGCAAATTTGGGTGGAAGATAGCTGTTGGGTATATGATCCGTTAAAAATTTTTCCTGAAAAAATGCAAATAGAAAAAATAGGACTATTAGAAGGTTTTATGTATATAGCATCTGTCTGGGTAATTACTCCGAAGTTGGAATGGACAGAAAATCAATTGCAGGCATTATTGCCGAGTGAGGATAAAAATCATGTGGTTGGCGTAACTAATTTAAAAAATAACGGTTTACTAGTAAGATGGCTTTCTTCTAATCTTCCCCGAATAAAAAAAGAGATAGAGCAGATTTTTAAAAAAGTGAAGGAAAGAATATAAGCAGATAAAGTTGGCGAATAGAAAGTGGTTGGGGGAATTAGTGAGAGGATTTTCAGTGTGAGAAAATAAAATGTCTAATTCTGTAAATAAGGTAGGAGTTATTTGCAGAATTAGACTATAAAAAGTCAATTTATATTATATGAAATAAAGAAAAAGATATAAGTAATTAGCTGTTTTGGACAATGCGCAATAAATCATGTGCATAATCGCCGGCAACAGCAGCGAAGTTTTCCCAAATTTCGTCGCGTTGTAAATCCAGTTCAACAATTTTTTTCGCTAACTCAATCGCTTCTTTATTAATCATTTGCAAAAGTGCTCCTCTCGTTTTAGGCGGAATTTTATATTTGTAAGATAATGTAGCAGATACAATTAGGATTGTATAAGAAAACATTAAAAATATCATCTAAAATGTCAGGTAATCTTACCTATTTTTTTGAATTGATGTTAGAAATTCTAACAAAATATACTTTATTTTTATAGAATCGTATTATAATTACAATAAATGAGATAAATAATTACTTCATGAGGTGGATGATAAAATGGATAACGAACCATCCTATAAAAAAAGAAAAGTTATCACAATCGGAGTTGTCAGCGAATTAACGGGATTAACGGAAAGACAGATTAGATATTATGAGCAGCGCAAATTAATTTTTCCTGAAAGGCCAGAAAGAGGGAATAGGAAGTACTCCTTTTCAGATGTAGAGCGATTGATTGAAATTGCAAACAAAAGAGAGGAAGGTGTTCGAACACACGAAATAAGGCAAGAAATAATTAAAAAGACAAGAGAAGATGAAGAGAGAAAGATAAAAAAACAAATGCTGCGTGGGCAAATAAATGCCAGATTTGGAATACAAAAAGATTAAAAATTCCCTCTATTCTGTTCATTTTTTTATATAGCTTAAAAAATATTATCTTCAAGTCCTTGTAAAGTAAGCAAAGGGCTTTTTTTATTATGTTTTCCATCCATTATTCTTCGCAAAGTGAATCTCCTATTGCTTCTACACGCTCCTTTCATATAAACTTTAATATGGGAAATGACAAGTTGTCTAGGAAGCATATATTGCTGGTGAATATAACGGCAATGATTATCCAATTGTTTTATCACACATTAACGAGCCTTTGACCCCTACCTGAGGGATTATAAGAGAAAATGAGAAATTTAGGTGGGTAGAAACTTGCTGAGTAAAAGCCTGATTGAAGTTTCACTTTATCCTGTATACTATTTGTCTACAAATCATGCATATATTACAAGCTCTAATGGAGAGATTATATGGATTTAATATCGAAAGAAAAGACATATGAGATTATTGAAATTTGTTTATTAGCAGGAAAAATCATGTTGAAAAATGGCGCTGAAACGTATCGTGTAGAAGATACAATGACTAGAATCGCAACTGCTTACGGGGCTGAATATTCTGATAGCTTTGTTACGCCAACGGGCATTATTTTTTCAGTGGAAGGTACAGAGCCTACAAAAACAAAGCTGATTAGAATTATTGAAAGGACTACAAACTTAGAAAAAGTAGTGAAAGTTAATGATATTTCCAGAAAAATCAGTGCTGGTGGGTTAACTATTGCACAAGCATATTATTTATTAAATGAAATTGAAAATGAACCAAAAACGTACAGTGACTTTATGCAAGTAATGGCAGCCGCAATTGCAAGCGGCTGTTTCCTTATTATGTTTCAAGGCGTTTGGGGAGATTTTTTGCCAGCAGTAGCAGCTGGGGGAATAGGTTTTTTATGTTCTGTTTATTTTCATCGTCTCGTACCAATTAAGTTTTTTGCTGAATTTTTAGCAGCCTTTCTGATAGGACTTATTGCATTTGCAGCTGTTAGGTTTGGAGTTGGAGCCGAAGTGGATAAGATTATTATTGGTTCTGTTATGCCGCTAGTGCCAGGATTACTAATAACAAACGCTGTTAGAGACTTAATGGCAGGCCATTTAGTATCAGGCATTTCAAAAGGTGCTGAAGCTTTTTTAACTGCTTTTGCTATCGGTTCAGGAATTGCCGTGCTTTTTGTACTTTTATAAAGGAGCAAGCATACAATGATTACATTTTTAGAGCAAGGGTTTACCAGTTTTATTGCAACATATGCTTTTGCCATGATCTTTCATACCCCCAGACAAAAGCTTTTGCAATGTGGATTTGTGGGGATGTGTGGTTGGTTGGCATACTGGTATACGGTTCATATTCATTTAGATATTGTTCCAGCAACCATTATTGGCGCTTTTTTAACAGCTGTAATCAGCCAGGTTTTTGCAAGAATATATAAAACACCTGTCATTATATTTAGTGTTGCAGGCATTATTCCTCTTGTTCCAGGTGGGATGGCTTATGATGCTATGCGCAATTTTGTTGAAAATGATTATAGTACAGCAGTTAGTTTAGCTGCCAAGGCATTTTTAATATCTGGGTCGATTGCAATGGGATTAATGTTTTCCGAGGTAATCAATCAAATAATAACAAAAGTAAATAAAAGAGTGAAGGCAAGCGGTAAATAGCTGATATAGCGACTATTTATTGCTTTTTTTTTAGAAAATATATCTCTATATATTGTTTACTTGCAAAAAAGCTGTCTAATTGGTTTGGGTATAAGTGGTTCGTTTATGTACAATATGGTACACGTTAATCATTCAGGAATAAAAAACCTATATTATGCAAGGCTAGTATGAGAGGGGCAAGATAATGCCCTTTATAAAATAAAATCATAATGAAAAGGAGATTATATGTATACATATGATTGCATAATTGTAGGAGGAGGAATGGCAGGATTGCAGGCCGCCATACAATTAGGGAGATATCAGCATAAAGTATTAGTAATCGATGGAGGACATGGCAGATCTACCTTATGCAGAAGCTATCATAATATATTAGGATATCCAAGTGGAGTCAGTGGCGATGAATTACGATTAATAGGAAAAAAACAAGCGGTGGATTTAGGCATTTTATTTGAAACAGCAATGGCAATACATGCAGAAAAGCAAAATGGCCAATTTATTATTGAAACTGATTTAAATAAACGACATGCTGCAAAAAGACTGCTTTTGGCAACAGGGATAATGGATACAATTCCGCCCTTTGCAAACTTGTTTCCATGTCTAGGAATCAGTGTTTATGTATGTCCAGATTGTGATGGATATGAAGTCAAGGAGAAAAAGACTGTTGTAATAGGAAATGGCAATGTTGGGGCAAATATGGCGTTAACATTAACGTACTGGACAAAAGAAATTATCTATATAAATCATGGTGGAGAAGATGTGGATGAAAACTTACTAAATAGGCTAAAAGTGCAGAATATCCCTTATATAAATAACCGAATTGTGGAAGTGGAATCACAAGAATCACAATTAAAAAGCTATGTTTTAGAGGGGGATGTTAGAATAGAGACAAACAAAAGCTTTCTTGCATTTGGCGGAAATAAGGTGAAATCAGACTTAGCTAGCCAATTGGGTGTAAAGCTTGCGGAAAATCGGCATATTGATACAGACAGCAGAACAAAGGAGACAAATATTCAGCATGTTTTTGCAGCAGGGGACGTTGCCGTTCATTCCGAGCAAGTAACTATTGCTATGGGGGAAGGATCACAGGCAGCGATTTGGATTCATAAATCTTTATTAGAAGAAAATTAGCAGATTGCTCGGTATACTCTATATCCAATAATGTTTCCATACGTATATAAAATAAAAGAATGTTCCATTAACTTTTGCTCCATTTCCATATTGTGAGGAACATTTCGATCCATTTCTTCTTCTTCGACTTCTGGAGTGGATAACATGTGGGAGAAAACAGAATGGGCCAATTTGATTTCGACGCTTTTAAAGCCAGCTTCCTTCATGGCGGCTACCCATTCCTGCTCAGTTAAGACTTGATTAATTCCGTATACAGAACACATATTATTTTGCTCCAATGGAGATAAGACTCTTTCAGCAGTCATCTCTAAAGCAAGAAGTACCCCATTTGGTCTTAATACTCGTTGCAATTCTTTCAAAGTTTTTTTGTTATTAGTAAAAATGAGAACAGACTCGACTAGAATAATGTCAAAGCTATTAGGGGGAAAAGGGAGATTTTCCAAGCTGCCTTGCAAAAGATGAATGGAAAGCTGTTCTTTTTGAAATCGGTCCATTGCGCGTTTGACCATAGTTGGATGGTAGTCGATGCTTGTTACATGACAAGGATAATTTTTTTTAATGAAAGCAGAGGTTTGACCAGTTCCGCATCCTGCATCCAACAAGTGTGTAGCATTTGAAATTTGTTCCCTTTCCAATAATGCTTTTGTTAAGGATAATCCTCCTGGATGAGCACCATTTACCCCAAAATAAGCAAGGGCATCTTGATAAGATGGTTTCATAATATTCCTCCTAAGTATCTAAATAAAACAATAAATTGCTTTTTATACTATATGGGGATTTTATCTATTTGTTCATATATTAAACTAGACTAATAACAGCAAATAGAAATTGCTTTGCTATAATGAAAGAAAAAAGAGGTTTGTATAAGGAGAGGAGTTGCTTTATGGCCCAACCAAAAACAAATGCAATGAGATTTTTAGATAATTGTCATATTAATTATGAAGTGTATACATATGAAAACAAAGATGGCAAAATTGATGGAATATCGGTTGCCAACAAAATTAATAAAGATCTCGATATCGTGTATAAAACTTTAGTAGCAAAGGGAACAGGTATGAATGTTTATGTTTTTATTGTACCTGTAGCAGAAGAACTTGATTTAAAAAAGGCGGCAAAGGCAGTAAAAGAGAAGAAAGTCGAACTAGTTGCTGTAAAAGATATTCAAAAATTAACTGGCTATATAAGGGGCGGTTGTTCACCATTAGGGATGAAAAAGCAATACGAAACCATTATTGCCGATAGTGCTGAAGAAATTTCTTCTATTATTGTGAGCGGGGGAAAAATTGGGGTTCAAATCGAGCTGAAAGTGGCAGATTTAAAAGAAACAATAGAGGGAAAGTTTGCAGATATTACTCATTAAATATTTACTTAAATAAACCCTCGTTCTATGTAGGGTTTTCTTACAAGAGAAGAAAGCGTTTTTTGCTTTATTTGATGAAAAACTATGCACAAAGGATATCGATTCACAGACGATAACTCTAGGTGAAATCCTGATATAAAAGTACAAGACTATAGTACCCCTTTTCCTGTGGCAATGTCTGTTTGACCTATATCCATAGGCCTTAGGCTATAATCAGTGGGGATATGGAGACCCCCCACTGATTGTTAGTTTCATTTTATCTATAGGCAGGATGATCAAGAAGATAAAGCTGTTTATATCGAGAATTCGCCATTAATTCCATATGAGTTCCCCGCATTATTATTTCTCCATCTTCCATAAATAAAATTTCATCCATTTCTTCCACACCAACTAGATGATGGGTAATCCATATAATGGATTTTCCCTGCAAACTTGTAAAAATGGTCTTTAAAAGCTCCTTTTCTGTTTTTGGATCCAAACTAGCATTCGGTTCATCCATAAGAACAACCGGGGTATTTTGCAAAAGAATTCTTGCAAGTGCAACTCGTTGTTTTTCACCACCAGAAAAGCGCTGTCCCGTTTCTTGCATAAATGTATTTACACCATCAGGCAAGCTGTCTATTAGAGTTTCAAGTTGGGCAAGCTTTATCGCTTGTTTTATTTCTTCTTCTGTAGCATCATCTACCCCTAAGGTTATATTGCTGCGCAATGTTGTATCAAATAAATGGGGGTTTTGATTCAACACAGATAGGAAGGAAGCGTTAGTCTCATGATAGTGATAGGCATCCTGGTTATTAATTAGCACTTTCCCTTTTGTCGGAATAAGAGCACCTTGAATCAGCTTCAGCAAAGTAGATTTACCAGCACCGCTCCTGCCGATTATTGCAATTTTTTTCCCTTGAGGAATAGCAAGATGAATATTAGAAACAGATAATTTATCTTCAAACGAATAAGAAAATGATGTCCTTTCCACTTTAATATCAATCCGTGTTGTATCGGTGCTTGTAAGATTTTTATTGGGAGCGATGTTCTTTTCTTCTTTTAATTTTTTTAATCGTGCAAGTGAATCTTGGTAGCCTGGAATTTTTTCAAAAGCATCAGAAATAATTAAAAAAGCATCAAGTACAGGAAAGGCAACTAAGATGATCGCTGCAATGACTGTGGCAGAAATAGCCCCTTGAGCATATTGTTCACTTGACCAAAAGGCAAGCGTTATAATAATGACTGCTGCAATCCCTTGACTAAAAAGGTTTCTCCATCTAGAAAAACTTTGAAGGTTTCGACTGATAGAAGCAACGGCAGCTTCTTCCTTTTCGTAGTCACCGATAAATTGTTCTGCACGGCCGCTGATTACCCAATCACTTACCCCAAGTATATTGTCTGTCAACTTCTGATATAAACCATTTCTTTTTTGCTTATAGGCCTTTTGTTTTTTCTGGATAAAGAGAAGAGACAAAATTGGCAGGATAATAAGCAATACAGATAAATAAAAGCCAATTAAAAAAGCAAATGTCATATCAAACGTTCCGATGGCAATAAGGACGATGATATATATAAAAGCGGCAGAAATGGTAGGGAAAATAGTCCGCAAATAAATATATTGCAGCTGTTCAATATCTTCTGCTAGTATTCCAAGCATATCCCCCATTTTAAAGCGGGATTTAAGAAAAAGAGCCTGAGGCTCTAAAATGCGGTATAATTTTACCCGCATTCTAGAAAGAATCCGCAAAACAGTATCATGTCCGGCGAGTCTTTCTAAATAGGCAAAAACTGCCCGACTTATTCCAAATGTGCGAACACCAACTATTGGAATATAAACTAATAGTATATTCTCTACAGGAATGGCGGCTTTTGATATTAAATAGCCAGACGTGAAGGTAAGCATTGCTGCAGTAAATACAGTAAGGAAGCTAAGTGCAATAATTAAGATAATGCGAAGACCATTTCCTTTTAAAAAGGGAAGAATCCATCTGTCTTGTTTCATTTTTGTTTTCCCTCCTTACTCATGCAGTAGCCTAAAATAGGCGCCTTTTTTTGTAACTAGTTCCTTATGTGTCCCCACTTCTACAAGTGTTCCTTTATCTAGAACAAATAGTAAGTCCATATCTTCCATCCAATGTAAGCGATGGGTAGCTAAAAAGATTAATTTATCTTTAAATAGTGGCAACATTGTTTTCTTTAACTCGTATTCTGTTTCGATATCAAGATGAGAAGTTGGTTCATCTAAAATCATGATAGGACGATTGCTTAAATAAGCGCGAGCTAATGCAATTCTCTGCTCTTGGCCGCCGCTTAAACGGCGACCGCCATCGCCTAACCACTCATCAAGCCTCTTAGGAAATGTTTTATACAATTCGTAAAGACCGGTAGCCTTTAGAGCTTCTTCTACCTCCTTATCCGTCGCTTGCGGCGAATAAAAACGAATATTATCTCGAAGGGAGAGACTAAAGATATATGGAGATTGAGGGATATAAGTAGTCCGCTGTCTCCATGTGCTGCTAGTTAAGTTTGTGTCGCTTCCGTTTATTTTAATAGAGCCAGAAGAGTTTTCCACAAAGCCACTTAGTATATCAATGAGAGTAGATTTACCAGCACCACTTTCTCCAACAATGCCAATTTTTTTTGCACCGTTTATAGAAAAGGAAATATCATTTAAAGTATTTATTTCTTCACCAGGATGATGAAAATTTACCGAGTGAAAACCAAGTTCATTGATAGCTGTCGGTAGAGTTTTTTCCTGATAATTATTACTTGCTCTTTTCTTTTCATCAAGGATTGCTTGAATCGATGCTCCTGCTTCTTTTCCATTTAATGTAGCATGATAATCAGCTCCAACCATGCGCACAGGCAGAAAATACTCTGGAGCTAAAATTAAAATCATTAATGCTGGCAGCAGAGTTAAATCGCCATTGATCAATCTTACTCCCAAATTAACAGCAACAGATGCAACAGACAATGATGTAAAGAAATCTAATGAAAAAGAAGATAAAAATGCTACTCTTAATGTTTTCATTGTGGCAGAACGGTATTGTTCGCTGACTTTTTCAATATTTTCACTATGCTTTTTGCTTTTTCCCAAAAATTTAAGTGTTTCGAGTCCTCTTAAGGAGTCTAAAAAGTGATTAGATAGTATTCGATAGGTTGCCCACTGACGTGTAGTCTGCCCTTTTGCAGCAAGGCCTACAAGAATAAGAAACCCTATTAATATAGGCATGGTAATGGTTAAGATAATACCAGAAATCCAATCCATCCAATAAACATAAAGAAGGACCATAGGTGGAACAACAGAGGTTGCTATCATGCGCGGAAGAAATAGCTCCAAATAGTTTTTAAATTGAGAAATTCCTTCCAGAACAAGTGTAGCCATATTGCCGCTGCCTTGTTTCTTTGTAAATTTTGGTCCTAATTCAAATAGTTTAGACACTAATTGAAAACGCAATTGTTTACTTGTTTTTTCAGCAAAATCAGCTGAAATTTTTTGCAGCGTTAATTGCAGCAAATGGCGACCCATAAATGCTAACAAAAACAATATGATTAATTCATATTGTTTTGAAAAAGATTCGCCTTTATATAAGGAGACTATGACTTCTGCAAGCCACTTGGCTTGCAGAATAATAGTGATTCCTTGTAATATCGTTAAAATGGTCAAAATAATTAAAATCGGCTTAATCCCTTTATATTTAAATAAATCTTGTTTCATCAGTATTCAAGATGTGACTTCTCGGTAACTCTTTTGCGGAATACAATATAGCTCCATACTTGATAGCCTAGTACAAAAGGCAGCAGGGAAAGAGCAACAATTGTCATTACTTTTAAAGAGTAATGCCCAGAAGCGGCATTTGTTATTGTTAAGCTGAAGGCATCATTAATGGAACTGATCATTACTCTAGGGAATAAGCCGATAAATACTGCTGTAAATGAAAGAATAATGACACCGCCCGTCATGCCAAATGCCCAGCCATCTTTTTTTCTTGAAATAAAGAAGCCGCTAAGTACAAACACAATTACTGCTAACCCAAAGATAAAGGAAAGAATTGTGCCTCGTTCATTAAAAATATCTGTTTTGATATAGGTTAATGAACAAAATACAACTAATAAAATTCCTAGAACAGGCAATAACTTTTGTGCTGTACGACGAGCGCGATCTCTAAGATCACCAACAGTGCGCAATGTTGTAAACATAAGACCATGAACTAAACAAAGGACAAGGACCGTTAATCCTCCAACTAGTGTATAGTAATTGACGATATCAAAAAATCTTGCTTTTAATTCCATATTTTTATCAATCGGCAGTCCTTGCATAAAACAAGCAAATACAACACCGAATAAAAGAGGAGGCAATAGGCTGCCTAGGAAGATGCACACATCCCACGACTTTTTCCATAAGGGATGATCGCTTTTGGCGCGAAATTCAAAACCAGTTGCCCGTATAATCAGTGCAAGCAATACAACTACAAGAGGTGTATAGAAACCGCTGAAAAGTGTTGCATACCAATGGGGAAAGGCGGCAAATAATGCCCCCCCAGCAGTAATAAGCCACACTTCATTTGCATCCCAGAAAGGACCGATTGAATTAATTAAAATTCTTCTATCCATATCATTTTTAGCAATGATTTGTGTGGACATGCCTACACCAAAATCAAATCCTTCCAAGAAGAAAAAGCCGATAAATAATACAGCAACTAAAATAAACCAAAGTACATTTAGATCAAACATGAAAACCCTCCTTTGCAAATGGGTCGTTATTTACTTTTTTCTCTTTTTTATCCATCAAATATGGTCCTTTTTTAATGACTTTTACAAATAAAAACACCATGATAATTCCTAAAATTGCATAGATAGAGGAGAATGCAATAACAGAGAATAAGACTTGACCAGCGCTTACACTTGGTGAAATGCTGTCTTCTGTTATCATTAATCCAAATACGGTCCAAGGTTGTCTGCCGATTTCTGTCATAATCCATCCTGAAGTATTAGCGATAATTGGTAAAGATATACCTGCTACCATGAAGCGGTAAAACCATTTATTTGATTTGGAAACTAATTTTTTCTTCCATGCTAGATATACTCCATAAATACCAAATAAAAGCATTAGAGTTCCGGCAACTACCATGATTCTGAAACTCCAAAAAGTTGTTTTAACTGGTGGAATATAATTTCCTTCTCCATATTTTTGGGTATACTCTGCTTGCAGTTCATTCATGCCTTTTACGCTTCCATCAAGAGTATTGTAAGAAAGAATGCTTAAAAGATATGGTATTTTAATTTCACCAGTGTTCTCTTTTTTATCTACATCAATAAAAGCTGATACTGTCCAAGGCGCTGGGTCTTCACTTGTTTCCCAAAGTCCTTCACTTGCCGCCATTTTCATTGGCTGTGTTTCCACAAGATATTGTGCTTGTGCGTGTCCTGCTACCATTGTTAGGAAGGTAGAGATTAAAGCAACGGTTATACCGACTTGGAATGATTTTTTAAAGAATTCAACTTCTTGCTTTTTAAGCATCTTATACGCACTAATGCCTGTTACTAAAAACGCACCTGTTGCTAATGCACCCAAAACAGTATGGGGAATTTCTACAAGAGCCTGCCCATTTGTAATAAGAGCAAAAAAGTCATTCATTTCAGCGCGGTTATTGTTAATCTCATAGCCAACAGGATGCTGCATAAAAGAATTGGCAATTAAAATCCAGAAAGCAGAGAGAATGGTTCCGATAGATGTTAGCCAAATACATGCTAAATGAACTTTTTTCGATAAGCGATCCCATCCAAAAATCCATAAGCCGATAAATGTTGATTCCATAAAAAATGCAAGCAGCGCTTCGATAGCGAGCGGTGCACCGAATACATCTCCAACAAAACGAGAATAGTTAGACCAGTTCATACCAAACTGGAATTCTTGAAGAATACCAGTAACAATGCCGATTACAAAATTTATTAGAAATAATTTACCCCAAAATTTTGCCATCTTTTTATATTCTTCGTTGCCGCTTTTCACATACATTGTTTCCATGATGGCGATTAAGAATACAAGACCAATGGAGATTGGCACAAATATAAAGTGAAAAATGGTCGTTGACGCAAATTGTAAACGCGATAGAAATACCATATCCATGTATTTCTCCTCCTTTTTGTTTAAAATATTTTGTGAACTTACTAATGGAAAAAAGCGATAAACATCGTTGCGTAAATAAATGTAACGTATAAATGAAAGTCTATTGTTCAAATATGAAAGCGTGTAACAAATGCAATAATCTTAACATTATTTTTTAGTGAGCGATTTGACAAGCTAGTTATAAATGTTGGCATATAAAGGTTTTTTTAAAATAGGCTTCGGTTTTCCAATCGTCTCCCTTTTTTTAAATTCTAGATACATCATAATGAAAAATTTATGCCTTGAGTTAAAAATCACATAAAGTTAGAAAAAAGTTCACAATTTCACATAAAAGTTTTCTATGGGCATAAAAGCATATTGCATATCGGAAATAAATGTTATATAAAAATATGTTAACTAATAATTTGCTTCGGTTTTTTGTCTAATAAATTTGGGGAAATATAAAAAAGAAAAGATTATGTGCAGAAGCTTTGCTTCTAAAGAATGAACATTGTATGCTTTTGTAAGCTATTACTTTTCATTAAGACAGAATTGAGGATGCAAAAAATGATAAAATGTATTGCGATTGATATGGATGGAACACTACTAACTTCTACACAAGAAATTACAGAGGAGAACAAGTCAGCCATTAAAGAGGCTCAACAGCAGGGGGTCGAAGTAGTTATTGCGACAGGGCGCGCTTATGAAGAATCCGGAGATTTATTAAAAGAAGCAGGGATTATTACACCAATGATTTGTGCAAATGGAGCAGAAATACGTACAAATCAACACGAAATTATTGGGACAAACCCATTAGAAAAAGACATCGCAAAAAAAATAGCAGATATTTTACATGATAATCAAGTATATTATGAAGTTTATACAAATAGAGGTACATATACATTAGATAAAAATACTGCTAGATCTCTAATAATTGATATTTTTACTGTGAACGGCCATACAGAAAATATGGAGGAAATTAAAAAGGCAGCAGAAGAACGATTAAATGATATTCATCAAGTAGAAAGCTATTTGCCTTTAATAGAAGATAAAGACCAAGTTATTTACAAGTTTTTAGCCTTCAACTATGATCAAGTTTTGCTAGCCAAAGTCAAAGAAGAATTATTAAGTATGATGGATGGGATAGCCATTAGTGCGTCAGGGAAAGAAAACCTTGAAATAACATCAGTGAATGCACAAAAAGGTATCGCATTAGAGGAATTTGTAAAAACAAGAGAGATAGACTTAAAAGATACAATGGCTATTGGGGATAACTTTAATGATCTTTCGATGATGCTTAAAGTAGGCAGAGCTGTTGCAATGGGAAATGCAGAAGAGGAAATAAAAAAGCAATGTCATTTTGTAACAGCTACAAATGAAGAAAGTGGAGTAGCTAAGGCTATATATAAAGCTTTAGCATTATAAAAACTATTCTGATTTAATAGAATCAATAAACAAATCTTCGTACATTAATATAGTCAAAAAAAACAGAAAGCTAATCATTAGTTTTCTGTTTTTTGCAAGATAATTAGTGGAGTTTCTTATTTCCGAGGGGTTAAGCCATATAAAATAAACTGAATAGTAGTTTCGATTTCTTCCTCATCATTCCATTTTGCCTCAGGAAGCAAAATATAGCGGGCAATAAAATAGCCGAAAATCGAAGTGACGGTAAGACGAATGGAACTATATGTTGGAATATCAATTATTTCGCCCTTTGCTTTAAAGGAGTCTACTAATTCTTCCATTCGTTTAAATATTTTTTTTGCAATTTGCTCTTTAAAAAGTTCTCGCAAGTCTTCATGGAAAGGTATCTCTTGTATTAATATTTTAAATAAAGCTTGGTTTTTCTTTAGAAATTCTAATCTGTTATATACAATTGCCCGAATAAATTCTTCAAATGTATTATAGGAAAGGTCGAGTACTTTTCTGAAAAAATCTTTCACAATAAATGGAGCGATCAATGTATGGACTAATGGGGTCAAAATGGCCGTCAACAAGTCTTTTTTCGTTTTATAATGTCTAAAAATAGTACCTTCTGCAACGCCTGCCTTTTTGGCAATTTCATTGGTAGAGGTTGCAGCATAGCCTTTGTCGCTAAAAGCCTCGATTGCTGCAATTAAAATTTTTTTCTGTTTATTGGTAATGTTTTTTTCCTCTTTTAGAATAAGATCTAAAATGGATTCTTGACTACTCATAAAAGGCTCCTTCTACTAAACCGAATTATTTCTATTATAAAGTACAGTATAAAAAAAAGAAAAAGTCTTGGATTATTCATTATTTCTCTTTATTTAACAGGAGTTTGGCCCCGTTGATTAAAGTTTTACTTTATATTTTGCGGTAGTTTTTTAAAGATAATACGTTACATAATAAAAATACTAGAGAAAAGATGCTTAATACAACAAGTGGAATAAAAATTTCTTCTATGCCAAGTCCTCGTATCATTACATTTTTTAATGCATCGGCCGCATAATACAGTGGAGTAATAGTAGATATCCAACTGATAGTGGATGAAATGCCATCTAAATTGAATAATCCAGAGAAAAATACTTGCGGAACAACAATAATCGGAATGAACTGAAACATTTGAAGTTCGTTTTTTGCATAAGATGATAAAAGCATTCCTAAAGTTAAAGCAGTCAACGATAGTAATAGTGTAATAAGAATCACATACACTATGGAGCCTATTTGAATTAAATCTAAAATATAAACAGAATAAAAGACAATAATAATAGATTGCACCATTGTAAAAATGCCAAATCCAATGACATAGCCAATAACAATTTCCCATCTGCGAATAGGGCTAGAAAGGAGACGTTCTAGTGTTCCAGATGTTCTTTCTCTTAAAAAAGCAACGCCTCCAACCAAAAATACAAAGAAAAAGGCGAAAAAACCTAATAGTACAGGGCCGATAGCATCAAACTGATTCATATCTTCAGAACCATATAGAAATTGAACAGTTGGTTTTAGAGTGTCTTCGGCTTTTATGCTGTCTTGTATCATGGTAATCGTTGCTTTTGTAACAGTTGGATCACTGCCTTCTAAAAAAATGGCAGGGGTTTTATTTTCAAAAGAAAGATACCCATCGATTTTTTTATCGACTATAGCTTTTTTTGCTTGTGAAACAGTGGAATAGGCATATATTTTCACATCATTTTCTTTTAATTTAGTGGTGATTTGTTCAGAAACTTGAACAACTCCTACTTTAGGTGTATAAGCATTGCTGTCAAAAATTAAATTTAATAGGGTTAGCACAAAGATAGGAGCAACTATCATCATTGCTACAGTTCGTTTATCTCGGTAAAACTGTTTTAATATACGAATAATAAGACCTTTAATTCTCATAAGACATTCCTCCATAATAAAGAAAAGCTTCCTCCAGTGTTTGAGCATGACAGGTTTCTTTTAAATTTTGGGGAGTATTCACTGCGATTAATTGACCGCCACGAATCATTCCTAATGTATCACATTTTTCTGCCTCATCCATTACATGTGTCGTTACAATAATAGAAGTTCCCTTTTCTTTTAATTGTTCAAAAGTATTCCATATGTTTTTTCTTAAGACAGGATCGATGCCAACTGTCGGTTCATCTAGAATAAGAAGTTCGGGTTCGTTTAATAATGCAATGCAAATGGATAATCTTCTTTTCATTCCACCTGAAAATTTGCTGACAGGTGTATTTAAATGATTGGTTAAGTTTACTAAGGAAGCTGATGCTTCAATTTGTTTTTTTTTCTTGTGTCCTTTAATTCCATATAAAGTAGCAAAAAAATCTAGGTTTTCCATTGCAGTCAGCTCTTGATAGAGAGCATCTGCTTGTGCCATATAACCGATTTTTTCCATTGCTTTTAAATTGGGCATCTTGTTATCTAATACAGTAATGCTTCCATTATCAGGATTATCTAAACCGATAAGTGTTTTAACAAGCGTTGTTTTTCCTGAGCCAGAAGGGCCTAATAAGCCAAAAATTTCTCCTTTTTGTATCGTTAAATTTATATCGCGAAGAACAGACTGTTTACCAAATGATTTAGAAACAGCTTGAATCGAGACTATTGATTTTGTTGTCATTATTATCCCACCTTTATAAAATGAGTGATTACTCACTCTATAATATCGATATGCACAGGAGGTGTAAAGTGAGTAATCACTCATTTTTAAATAGTAATATTTGTTTATATTACCCGGTTCAGAAAATCAGTTATACTAAAAAGATCAGCGAATCAAAGGAAATAGACTATTTATTATTTTGAGGTGGATGAAAATGGCTGATTTTCAGGCTAATGTAATTATTGCGGAACCAGTAGAGGTTGTATTTTCTTATATGTCTAATTTAGAAAATGCATCTGATTACATGGATAACGTGAAAAAGACAACGAAATTAACAGAAGGTCCAATAGGAATAGGGGCCAAATATCAGGAAATAAGAATAGTTCGGGGCAAAGAAGCGGTCGCAGAGATTGAGTTTTTATCCTATGAAGAAAATAAAACATATACTACTAGAAGTCACTCTAATGGGTTGCTAGTGGATTATCATTATCGTTTTACTGAGATTGCAGAAGGCACAAAAGTAGAATTTACAGCTAAGGTACAGGTTACAGGTTTTTGGATGAAATTGACGAAAAGGTTCCTTATTAATATTTTAAAAGGGGAAGATGGCGATCATCTTCATCAAGTAAAAGTTAACTTTGAGAAAGAAGATACTATATAAAGTGAAACTTCAATCAGTGGGAGTCTTATTGCCTGTTAATGCTGGATATAATATAGGGAAATAAAAGAAGGCCGATAAATCAGGCCTTTTTTATTAGGCTGTTTTCGTAAACTTTGTTGCTTTTAAAGGAGTAAGTTGATTTCCGTTTCAGGATGCTCGCTTTCCGTGGGGCGGGCGGTGAGCATCCTCGGCGTATCGCCTGCGGGGTCTCACCTGTCCCACTAATTCCAAAGGAGTCTCGCACCGTTCACTCCAATCAACCTGTTTTAACCATGGATTTACTCATGGAAACTATCCGAAAAAAAATAATCTTGTAAAAAACAGCCTTTTCTTAAGTTAAGGAAATACTTGCTATTTATGATTTCCAAACATCGTGTGCGATGCGGACAACATGGCGCACTTTTTCCCATTGTTGTTCTTCTGTTAGAAGATTTCCTTCTTCTGTTGAAGCAAATCCGCACTGTGGGCTTAAGCAAAGTTGGTCTAGGCTGACATATTTATTTGCCTCTGCAATTCTTGTTTTAATTGTTTCGGCATTTTCCAATTCCCCAAATTTTGAGGTAATCAAGCCTAATACAATTTGCAGGTCATTTCTATTCACATGGCGAAGAGGTTCAAACCCGCCAGAACGCTCATCATCAAACTCAAGGAAAAGCCCATCCACATTTAAGCCCCCGAAGATTATTTCAGATACACTGTCATAACCGCCGCTAGCTGTGTAAGTAGATTTAAAGTTTCCACGGCAAATATGCATCGTAATTACCATATCATCTGGTTTTTTAGCAATTGATTCATTAATTGCTTTAGCAGATAATAAGGCTATTTGTTCTGGGTCTTGTCCTTTTTCTTGCATTTGTTCTCTGCCTTTTTCTGAAAAGAACGCTGCCCAAGATGTATCATCCAATTGTAGATAACGACAACCAGCATCATAAAATGCCTGAATAGCCTTTTGGTATGCTGCTATTAAATCATCGAAAAATACTTGTTGATCTGGATAGACATCTTGGTCGATTTTTCCTCTGAAAAATAGCATATTTGGACTAGGGATAGTAAATTTGGCAACATGATCCCCAGCAATGCGATGAAGAAATTTATAATCTTCTATCATTGGATGATTAGTAAAATCAACTTTACCAGTTACTTTTATACCATGTGGCTTTGTTTGGACACCATGAAATTGAATACCAGAATCTGCTTGGTAAAGTTCCACTCCATCAAGAGCAGCCAAAAAATCAAAATGCCACCATGCACGTCTTAATTCACCATCAGATACAGCCTCAAGTCCTGCTTCTTTTTGTTTTTCTACTAGACGAATTATTTCCTCATCTTCAATAGCGCGCAATTGTTCTGCGGTTATTTCACCATTTTGTTTTTGCAAACGTGCATTTTTTAAACGTTCAGGTCTTAAGAAGCTTCCTACATGATCCCCTCTAAAAGGGCCTTTTACTATTGTTTTTGTCAATTTCTCTCTCTCCCTGTTCTTGATGTACTATTAGTAGTGTTCCAACCAAAGCAGCTGAATGCAAAAAAAAAGGAAATACAGCTAGTTCTAATTGGAATAATAAAAGTTTTTATAATATTGTCTCTATTTAAAGATACTACTAAAAGGAATTAATTTGTATAAAATTATAAAAATAATTTTATTTTTTTGTTTATAGTCCTAAGTAAAAGAAAAGTGGAGAGAGGGCATACCTCTTCTCCACTTTTTTAATTGAATTTATAGGACCAAAAACGTTCTGTATAGAGGCGTTCAAGCACAGCTGGATTCTGCTGTTGAATGCCTTCCTGCAATGTTTGAGTATACTGTTGAGTTTGAGAACGGTGAGCTGCTACTGTGGCTACTTTTTTCTCCGCATAGTTTTTAACATCAATTGCTATATCAGGTTCACCAAGATCTTCGATAGAATTATGTGCAAAGGCGACACAATGTAATTTAGGACGTTTTGGTGCCTCCATTTTTTCTAGTGTTTTTACAACGGCTTCTGCTGTTGCGTCATGGTCTGGATGAACAGAATATCTAGGATAAAAAGAAATAACCAGAGAAGGATTTAACTCTTTTATAAGAGCAGTAAATTCATTTACTAGCATGTCATCTTTTAAAAATTCTATCGTTTTATCACGATATCCTAGCATACGGAGATCTTTTAATCCCATCGCTCTAGCAGCTTCTTGCAATTCCTCTTTACGAATATATGGCAATGATTCTCGAGTTGCAAATGGGGGATTTCCTAAATTTCTTCCCATCTGGCCAAGCGTTAAACAAGCATATGTTACCGGAGTGCCTTCATGTATATGCCTTGAAATTGTTCCTGAAACACTAAAAGCTTCGTCATCAGGGTGAGGGAAGATGACAAGTACATGTCTTTCCTTTTCCATTGCTGTATCCTCCTTTCTAAACTATTTATTCAAATGGTGTTTCACTAATCTCTAGTGCAACGGCTAGTTTACCAGAAAAATCAAGTCCTGCAAGCAGGAGACGATTTTTTTCATCCACTTCATAATGGTTGATTCCTTCTGCATATATCCAGCCGAATTCTGTTTTTAATCCAATTCGATATGGACCATTTCCAGTAATTTTGCCGTATTCAAAGCTTAATTTTGCATTGCGTATATATGCTCCAGAATTAAAAAATGTTTCATCTTCATGGTTTGCATAGGCGCCATTTGTTGTTTCCAAATGAATGTAGACTTCTTTATTGGATTTTTTATCTAACTCCTGTTGGACATTTTCTATGTGGATAAATTCCATTTTGGTCCTCCCTCCGCAAATATTTTTGAGTCATTATTTTGAACTGACAGTTGTTTTTTGTTTTTTATTATTCCGATAAGCGCCATGCATCGTTGGACCAACATGTTCATTTAGTTGAAATCCATTTGCAATTGCTGCAGTAATAAATTCCTTTGCTACTTGAATTGCTTCTAATACTGTTTTTCCTTTAGCCAATTCTGCAGTGATTGCAGCAGAATAAGTGCAGCCAGCACCATGTGTATATGTAGTATCTACTAGTTCACTTTCATAAATAGTAAATTCTTGTCCATCATATAAAAGGTCAATTGCTTTTTCATGCTTTAATTTGCTGCCACCTTTAATTAAAACATATTTAGGCCCTAAAGCATAAATTTTAACTGCTGCTTCTTTTAAATCGTCGATTGTTTTAATTGGTCTATCTGTTTTGGCAAGCTGCCATGCTTCAAATAGATTAGGCGTAACAACAGTTGCTTTTGGCACAAGCAATTCGCGAAGTGCATCAGCGGTTTCAGGATGTAATACTTCATCTTCTCCTTTGCAAACCATTACTGGATCAATAACTACTTTATCTAGTTTTTTTTCCTCAATTAATTTGCTTGCCAATTCAATAATTTCAACTGAACCTAACATACCAGTTTTCATGGCATCGATGCCTACTGAAAGAACTGTTTCTAATTGGGATTCTACGGTTTTAGTTTCCTGTGGAAATACATTATGGTGCCATCCTTTATTAGGATCCATTGTTACAATGGTAGTTAGTGCTGTCATTCCGTATACACCTAACTCCTGGAATGTCTTCAAATCTGCTTGGATACCAGCACCGCCACTTGTATCAGAGCCTGCTAATGTTAATACCTTTTTCATGGTGAATTGCCTCCTATAAATAAAAAATCTAAAAGGTTTTGTGAGCATTTTTAAACTTTTTAGGATATGGATAACCCTATCGATTATTCTGCTGCACACCTTATTTTGGATAATTGTAGTCTATTCTAAACTAATCATACAACTATTCCATACTTTTTTCATTAAGTTCGCATGTAAAGAGCAGAGCAATAAGTTTTTAGTAAAAAACAGGAATTTTTTTTAGCGCATTTAATCGAGGAGGAGAATAGAAGTTGTGCCTCTATCGTGCGAAAATATAGTTTGTTTGTACAATTCCAAATAAATTTGCAAACTTGTACTATTTATTTTAAACAATCGATTCTCAATTTTGGTAGAATAATAAATAAGAAGTATAAAAAGGAGCAAACAAATGAATTTTTCAATAACAACAAAGCCTATTTTGGTGCAAGATGTAATAGATAAAGTAGTGAATAGGAATGCTGGTGCTATTACGACCTTTATCGGGACAGTACGAGAATTGACTCACGGCAGAAAAACAATGCATTTAGTTTATGAAGCATATGAACCAATGGCGGTAAAAAAACTAAAACAAATAGGATTTGAAATAACTGAAAAATGGAAAAATTCAGAAGTGGCGATTACCCACCGAATTGGCAAGCTGGAAATAACAGATATTGCCGTAGTAATTGCTGTTTCGACTCCACATCGAGAAGATGCATATAAAGCGAATAAATACGCAATTGAAAGAATTAAAGAAATAGTGCCTATTTGGAAAAAAGAGCATTGGGAAGATGGTGAAGAATGGATAGGGAACCAAAAAGGAACGATTCCATATCCATCTGGAAAACCGGAAATGGAGGAATAAGATGAATAAAGTACTTTTTTTTGCAGCATTAAAAGAAGTGATTGGCGAAGATTCATTGCAAATGGATTTAAACGGAAAAACAGTTGGCGAAGCAAAGTCTATCTTGCAGGACAAGTTTCCAGCATTACCTTTAGAAGTGGCGATGACTGCTATTAATGAAGAATTTGCTTTTGATGAGGATATCATTAAAAAAGAGGATAGCATTGCATTTATTCCACCGGTAAGTGGAGGTTGATAATAATTTTAATAGAAAGGAGAAATAAATGGTGAAGGATGACCGTTATTCCCGGCAAGTTTTATTTTCTCCTATCGGCAAAAAGGGGCAAGAGCTGCTAGAGAAAAAGCATGTATTGCTAATTGGCGCCGGAGCATTAGGGTCTAGTGTAGGGGAAATGCTTGTCCGGTCAGGAATTGGAAAACTGACAATAATTGATCGAGACTATATTGAAATAAGCAATTTACAAAGGCAGACACTATATACAGAGGCTGATGTAGAACAAAAAATGCCCAAAGCTGTTGCAGCCAAAAAGCATCTTTATGCTATTAACTCTTTGTGCAAAGTAGAAGGCATTGTTGGAGAAGCTACTATTGAACTCCTTGAGGGACTTATGGATCAGGTAGACCTTGTAATGGATGCTACAGATAATTTTGAAACAAGAATGATCTTAAATGATTTGACTCAAAAATATAATAAGCCATGGATTTATGGAGCCTGTGTTGGCAGCGTTGGGATGAGTTACACTATTATCCCGGACGTCACTCCATGTCTGCATTGTTTGCTGCAAAGGATTCCATTGCAAGGAATGACCTGTGATACAGCAGGGATTATCTCTCCAGCTGTGCAGATGGTAGTGACGCATCAAGTGGTGGAGGCAATGAAGCTTTTAGTAGAAGACCATGATGCCTTGAGAGGAACTTTTTTAAGCTTTGATTTATGGAATAATCAGTATCAGTCCATAAAAGTGGACCGTATAAAAACATCAACTTGTACATCATGCGGTATCGAAAGAACTTATCCTTTTTTAGACAAAAAAAATCATACAAAAACAGCTATTCTTTGTGGAAGGGATACTGTGCAGATACGCCCTTCTAAAGAAAAACAGCTAAACTTGCAAACAGTGGCAGCAAGTCTTAAAAATAATGGCTATGAAGTGAAAGCAAATCCTTTTTTAGTTGCTGTGCAAATGGAACATACAAGGATGGTAATATTTAAAGATGGAAGGGCACTTATTCATCATACAAAAGATACCGTCTATGCTAAATCACTGTATGATAAACTTTTAGGTTAGTATAGACAAGACAAATAGATTGCTCTAAATGGGATTTATGTCTAGTAGGAAAAAGGACATAAATATCCGTTTAGAGCAACCTGATTTAAACAATTATAGTGTGAAAAAGGTAGGTAAGTGAAATGATTGATCACAGAAAATAGCTAGATTAATTAGTAGATCCAACAATGACAAGCTTGCCGGTATCTAAAACTTCTTCGTATTGTTCTGCTTCCATTTCCGTTAAGCCAACAGATTGCATTTTAGAACGAAGCTCATCTCCTCTTTTTCGGAAAACATTGCTTAAAGAATCAAGAAGACCTTGTTCTTTCATGCTAACTTCTGCGGTTTCTGTTGCTGCAGTTAAATCCTCTGAACGATCTTTATCATGAGCAAAAATATAAATATTTTCTTTCTCATATCCTTGGTTTTCTAATCCTCTAATAACATTATCTGCTTGTACTCCATTTTCTACTACTTCTACTTTATACATATTGTTTTCCTCCTTTAATTCTATTAATCTATTTTTCTGATTGCATGTTTATTATTTATCCGCTCTTATAAAAAATAAACATTTTATAGATTGGTAAATTATTCTTAAATATAAAAAGTATTGTGAAAATCATGCTTTTTTGCTAAAACGAAGTATAGCAGTCAAAAGTTAATATTAGAAAAATAGAGGTAAAACCACCGTATTAAGGGAGAGAATTAATGGTTAGCAAAAAGCAAAAAAAGGCTATAAACAAAGAGATAGATACATCTTGGAAAGAAACGGCGAGTGCTGCGACGGATTGGAAGGAAACAAAGGGATTGTCTTTTCCATCTATCTATTTAAAACATAATAAAAAAAGACAATTTAAATTATTGTTTTTCCTATGTATTGTTATTATGGTGCTTTTAGCAGTGATTGTTGGGATTGGAAAGATGTCTTTTTCAGAAAAAGCAGCAATAAGAAAAAGCGGCTATCTAGAACAAATGAAAAATATATCTTCCCTTGCATCCTCACAGGCATTTGTAAAAGTGATAATGGAAAAAGAAGATAATGAAATATTCGGCAAAGAAATTCAAGCAGATATACCAGGCACAAAAAGGAAAGTACTATTAGTGGTGCCTGGGGTTGTAACAGCTGGAGTTAATATAGACGATTTGACTGAGGATAAACTGAAATTAGATGAACAGAATAAACAAATAACAATTACATTGCCTCATGCCCAGCTTCTCCAGGAACCTTCTATTGATTTTGAAAAGGTAGAAACATATTCGGTATCTGGGATTTTTCGTGGAGAGGTCAACTGGAAGGAAGGTTATTCATTAGCAAATGAAGCAAAAGAAGAAATAAAAAAAGAAGCTATCGAACAAGGTATATTAGCTAATGCCGAAAAAAGTGCCAAAAAAACAATCGAACAACTTTATGAAGAGTTAGGGTATGCTGTTACTGTACAATTTAGTCAAGAGTAAAGGGGCAATAAACTAAAATGATCGATTTACAATTGCAAAATGATTGGACGGAATTGTTGGAGCAAGAAAAACAGAAGACTTATTTTCAAGAATTGGAACGATATCTGCAGAAAGAATATGAAGAGCAGTTGATTTATCCACAAAAAGAGGATATTTTTAATTGTTTGCGGTACACTTCCTTTAAAGATGTGAAAGTTGTGATATTGGGACAAGATCCCTACCATGGACCAAATCAAGCTCATGGACTAAGTTTTTCTGTTAAGCCAGGTGTGTCTATTCCTCCTTCTTTAAAAAATATTTATAAAGAATTAAACGAGGATATAGGATGTCCTATCCCAAGTAATGGCTATTTAAAGAATTGGGCAAAACAAGGAGTACTATTATTAAATACAGTAATGACAGTTAGAGCGAGTCTGGCTAATTCACACCGAGGAAAAGGGTGGGAAATATTTACAGACGGAATAATAAAAGAACTGAATAAGAGAGAAGAACCAGTGATTTTTGTATTATGGGGCAAACCATCTCAAGAGAAAATACGCTTGATTGATTCGAATAAACACCAAATAATTATGTCTAGCCATCCATCGCCACTATCCGCCTATCGAGGCTTTTTTGGCAGCAAACCATTTTCTAAAATAAATGATATTTTAGATCGCTGGGGGAAGAAGGGAATAGATTGGTGCCAATTGTAAGAAAAGGATTGTTACTTCTTGATGGCTGCATAGATGATTTTTAGAAAAAGTAATACTATAATAGAAGAATACGTAAATAAAGTAGCAGGCTTGTAATTAGTCTGCTTTTTTACATGGCTTTTGAATGGAAGTGGAAGGAAAAGAAGATGAAGGAAGATAAAGTAGACTGTTATAAATGTAAGTTCTATTATGTTACATGGGACCGTAACTTTCCGAAGGGCTGTAGAGCATTTCAGTTTAAAGGAAGAACAATGCCTTCTATAGAAGTGAAAAAGGCATCTGGCCAAGAATGTTTAAGGTATATTACAAAATAATGCAGTGTATCATTTAAAGGGAAAAGTAGGTGAAACTAATGAATATTTCTGTTCAGCAACTTTTAATGAAAATGGAAGATCAAGTAAAAGAAGCAAAAGCAAGTGAATCAGATTCTCGCATTAGGGAACGAGTGCATGCAATTAAGTCATTATGCGAACTGATATTAGAACAAAAAGAGCAGCCGGAGCATAGAGTTGCTTATCAACAAATGGTTCCACAGGATGCACCAATCCAGCATGTTTCCTTTAGCCCTGCACAACAGCCGATTCAACAGCCAATTCAAACGCAAAAACTAAATACAGACGAAGGGAATGGCGACTCTTTATTCGATTTCTAAGAGGAGCTGTTTTTTGGCAGTTTAGCATGCCAATAGGTGAATTTAGATAACTTTATTCCTTTTCTTTTAGAGGAGGTATCTTCAATAAGTCTTAAGATATGGGGAGGATATAATGAAAATATTTATTATAATTGGTGCAGTCAATGCCTTTTTAGCGGTAGCATTGGGGGCATTTGGAGCACATGGTTTAGAAGGGAAAATAAGTGCAAAGTATTTAGAAATTTGGAAAACAGGTGTTACATATCAAATGTTTCACAGTATGGGGATTCTAATCATTGGGGCATTGATGATGAAAATTCCTCAAAGTAGTTTACTAACTTGGTCAGGATGGCTGATGGTTGCAGGAATTATCTTATTTGCCGGAAGTTTGTATGTATTGGCTGTTACACAAATCAGTGTGTTAGGAGCCATTACTCCTTTAGGGGGAGTGGCATTTTTAACAGCATGGATTCTATTAATTATCGCAGCAGTAAAATTTTTATAAAAGTAGAGAATGAAAAGCTGGCAAATTTCGCCAGCTTTTTGTCATCTTGGAGGATAGGTAGAGAGATTTGGTGCCATTCCATATGGGTATTCATATTCTATTTCTTCATCAAATGTGACGTAATCCAAGTATATCATTGGAAGCAAGTAGCGTACTCCTGATTGTGGATCGCTTAAAATAAGATGGTCACGGCCAGCTGCCTCCACAACTCCTTTAAATATTTTCGCGTTCCATTCCCGATTGTTCTCAAATGTTGCATAAACGGTGGCGAGTTTTCCTTTATTTAAACGCAATATATTTTCGATATAGGACGCTTCAATAGGAAGCTGCCCAGGCAAAGCTTGTGAGACTTGAGGTTGTTGAGCTGGCTGGGGTGGAACTTGCGTTTGTGGCGGAATATATTGCTGTGTGCCGTACGCCGGCGTCTGACCAGGTGTAGCTCCATAACCTTGTGGATAGCCGTAAGTTCGATACTCAGGATTTTGATTGTAATTCTGACTCATTTTCATCCCTCCATTTAATCCGAAAAGAAGTTGAATTCTTCCATATGCTTATGTTTAAAAGTGTGTTTTAGTGGGAGACCATCTAGTTTATGAAGCTTTCCCCCATTATTTCTTTTTTTATAAACTCACTAGTTCATCCTATGATTCGCTTTAATAACTTATGCGTAAGATTTGCTGAAAAATCTAATAAGGAATCAACAAAATAAAAAGGATAACTTTAAAGGAAAAGATCCTTTTTAAGTTATCCTTTTTAATAAAATGTCTTAATTTACATGTAAAAATGATGAAATAGAATCTGTTTTTAGGATATTTCCAACAAAAAATGATCCGAACTCACCATATCTGGCACTAACCTCATCAAAACGCATTTCGTATACTAGCTTTTTGAATTGAAGAACATCTTCTGAAAATAAGGTAACGCCCCATTCATAATCATCAAAACCAACAGATCCAGTAATAATTTGTTTTACTTTTCCAGCATACTGGCGGCCGATCATGCCATGGCTATACATAAGTTTTTTGCGATCTTCCATTGGAAGCATATACCAGTTGTCGTTTCCTTGGCGGCGTTTATCCATCGGATAGAAGCAAGCGTATTTTGCCTGTGGAAGAATAGGATACAACCTTGCTTTAATATGCGGGTTTTCATAGGGATCTTCATCAGAACCTGCTGGCAAATAGTTGCTTAATTCTACTACGGATACGTAAGAATGTGCAGGTATTGTAAATTCCGCCAATTTTGTTTTGTTAAACTCTGTTTCAATCTCATTTAATTCTTCCATGGTTGGTCGAAGAATCATCATCATAAAGTCTGCTTTTTGACCAACAATTGTATATAATGCATGGCTGCCCTTATTTTCATTTTGGACACTATTCCATTTTTCTAATAGTCCAAGAAATTCATGGATAGCAGCTTGTCTATCCTCGCTTGATAGCATTTTCCAAGTAATCCAATCTATTGTGCGGAAATCATGCAGGCAATACCAACCATCTAATGTTTTTGCTGCTTCGCTCATTCTATCACTCCTAAATCTTAGCTTAAACATATAAACTTACTATAGCATAGTTTTTCCATAATCCGATGGAATAACACTCATAGAAAATGTGAACAAATTTTGAACAAAAGAAAGGGAAAGAATAAAAAGAATAAAATGGGGTAAATTAAATCAGATAATTTAAAATAATAAAGGATTTCATAAATATGATGGTAACTCCTTGAAATTTTACTAGGTAAGAGTATCCTATAATATGTAGAGAAAAAGGAGGAGTAAAAAGTTATGAGTGATTTATTTACAGGGTTAAAGGAAAAAGTGACTGGTCAAAATGTAAGAATAGTATTTCCGGAAGGTTTAGATGAAAGAATTTTAAAAGCAGCTGCTCGATTAGCAGAAGAAAATGTATTAACGCCTATTCTGATTGGAGATATTGAAGAAATTCAAGCAAAAGCTCAAAATCTAGGCGTTTCTTTAGAAAAAGCGGCTATTTATGATCCAAAAAAATATGCACAATTTGATGCTCTTGTAGCTTCTTTTGTAGAAAGACGCAAAGGAAAAGTAACAGAAGAAGATGCTAGAAAAATTCTTCTTGATGAAAATTACTTTGGAACAATGCTTGTATATGCAAATGAAGCAGAAGGTTTAGTAAGTGGAGCTATTCATTCTACAGCTGATACAGTTAGACCAGCATTGCAAATTATTAAAACAAAACAAGGTGTTAAGAAAACATCTGGTGTATTTATTATGGTTCGTGAAGAAGAAAAATATGTTTTTGCAGATTGTGCAATTAATATCTCTCCAGATAGTCAAGATCTTGCAGAGATCGCTGTAGAAAGTGCAAAAACAGCAAAAATGTTTGATGTAGACCCTCGTGTAGCGTTGTTAAGCTTCTCTACAAAAGGTTCAGCAAAATCTCCTGAAACGGAAAAAGTAGAAGCAGCGCTTGCTGAAGCAAAATTAAGAGATCCTCTTTTAGTAATTGATGGAGAATTCCAATTTGATGCTGCATTTGTTCCATCTGTAGCAAAACAAAAAGCTCCTGATTCTCCGCTGCAAGGTGATGCAAATGTATTTGTATTCCCAAGCCTAGAAGCTGGAAATATCGGCTATAAAATTGCACAAAGACTTGGTAATTTTGAAGCAGTTGGCCCAATTCTTCAAGGATTAAATCGTCCAGTAAATGATCTTTCTCGTGGATGCAATGAGGAAGATGTTTATAAATTAGCATTAATTACTGCAGCACAAAGCTTAAACAATTAAGAGCTACATAAAATAGCCTGCTAGCCCCCGCGGTTAGCGGGCTATTTCTTTGCTTTTACTAACTGGAATTTTTTCGATATAATTATGTATTATTTGTTTCTTTAAAAGGAGCTAGATTTATGATAGGTAATCATAGTTTACTGCATCAAGATAAATGGAGAATTATTGACCAGTCTGGAACAGGGTTGCATGTATCTGCCCTTTATTCATTTGGCATGGATGATACTTTATGTGCTTTAGTTGGAGGAGGCAGTGCTCCTGCAACGGTTCGTACATGGGTGCATGACAAAACAATTGTATTGGGAATTCAAGATACAAGGTTGCCTCATTTAGAAGAGGCGCTGGAGTTTTTGCGAAATCAAGGTTATCGCACAATTGTCCGGAATTCTGGAGGGCTTGCGGTAGTGTTAGATAAAGATGTGCTGAATATTTCTTTAATCTTGCCTGAACGAGAAAAAGGAATCGATATAAATAGCGGATATGATACGATGTGGGAATTAATAAGGATAATGTTTGCAGATTATAGCGAAACGATTGAAGCAAAAGAAATTATTGGCTCTTATTGCCCTGGAAGCTATGACTTAAGTATAAACGGAAGAAAATTTGCTGGTATATCCCAACGGCGCATTCGAGGCGGAGTAGCAGTGCAAATCTATCTTTGTGTAAATGGAAGCGGACAGAAGCGGGGAGAAGTAATTCAGCAATTCTACAAAATAGGTGTTGGAGGAGAACAAACCAAGTTTGCTTATCCAGTTATTCAGCCGGAAGTAATGGCATCTTTGTCAGAATTGTTGAACCTAGAATTGACAGTAGAGCAAATAATGACTAGATTGCTATATGCAATCAAAAACCACGCTGATTATTTGTATGCAGAACCTCTTCAAGGAGAAGAATTGACATTATTTGAAGCTTATTATCAACGAGTAACAGAAAGAAATGGAAAAATTTTAAATCTTATTTAATAAGCAAAAAGAGGACATTTCCTATTCAGTAATCATGTAAATGACAATACTGTGCAGGTAATGGTCCTCTTTAATAAAAGCTAATACGATTTATGCTACTCATTTTTAGATGAAGAAAACCAAACCGGTGGGATAAGGGTTTCTATTTATTTACTAGAGTGTTATTCTGCTACCTTTTCTAAATTACCATTTCTATCCATTTTGAATTTTGTTGCAGGCCGTTCCTCTTCTTCTAATAATACAATTTTTCTTGCTCTATTCATTATTTTCATCAATGTTTCATAATCTTCTTGAATGATTTCTGAGTTGTTTTCCATCTTATTTAATTTTTCTTCTAATTCCTTATTGCGGCTTTTTATCGTGGCAAGCTCTCTTTTTAATCTTTCATTCTCACTTTTTAAAATATCTACTTGTATTTGCGAATTTTTAAAGTTCTGCAAATAAGAAAGAACTGTATCGAAGTCTAAATTTGCTGAACTGTAAGAAATGCTAGAATTTGCTTGTACGATCGGTCTTTCTTCCTCAGATAAGGCTTGTTGATAGCTTGATATAACATCTTCTGTTAAGCTGCTGGTAATACTTTCTCCTAATATATCCATTGAGTCATTTTCTATCGATCCCAATTCCGTCATGGAGGCAGCAGTTAATGCTTCTAGTTCATCTACTGTAGGCACTGGCGGTGAATAAAGCAATTTCTTTTTTCCACCTTGGTCTTTTCCTAAAATGCGCTGGCGTTGTTTTCGCTGTTTTTTTGCTAACTGCAATGCCTTTTCATATTGATGGCGTACAACCGCATTCCATCTAAAACCACAAGCTGCCGAAGTTCGGTTTAATTTGTCTCCTACTTCTTCAAATGCGTTTAATTGAGTACTTCCTTCCCGAACGTGGCGTAAAACTGTTTCAGCTAACAACAGATCATCTTCTTCTGACCAAGCATCTTGGCGTAATTTCATTTCACTCAACTCCCGAATATAACAATATAATAATATTTCTAGTAACATCTTTTCCAAACTTTGATTATTTATACAGGAAATTGAAAGGATAGTAGATTTTTTTAAAATTACATGGGGAAAATGGTGAAAAAGAGGGGATTGGAGAGAGGAGATAAGGATGTCTGACTAGCCATTGAAACTCTTTAAATAGTACTTTCTTCTTTTATTTTTAAAGAAATGAAGAGTCAGATATGATGTTTATCGCGCATTAACGGGCTTTTGGAACCACCTAAGGAATTATAAGAGAAAACGAGAAATCTAGGTGGAGAGAAACTTGCACGTTAATGCGTGATTGAGGTTTCATTTTATTAAAACAACTGCAGTTAATAATGAATTACTTTACTTGTGCTGCAGATTTTTCATTTTGAATAAAAAATGCAGAAATAAAAGCAAATACACTTGCAATAAAACCATAAAGGAAAAGATGATGAATACCATCCATAATGCTGGATCCACTTGTTAATAGTGTGCCCATAATGGTTACACCAATAGCAGTACCCATATTGCGGCAGAACATCAGAAAAGAAGTAGAGATGCCTTTTTCATGTTTTCCAACAAGTTGTTGTGCACCGATAACACCTACTGTGCTTAATAAGCCAAAAGCAAGTCCTTGAATGATCATAATGATAAAGGTATACCAAAAACCATGTGTTTCATTTAATAACACTAACATTATTCCAGAAATGAATAATAATGTATTCCCGATTATTAATAGAATACGATAGCCATATTTTAATATCCACTTTCCTGCAGGAACAGAAACCGCCATCCATCCTATTGCTACACCTAACAAAGAAACACCGCTTAAAAATAGGGATAATCCGGTTACTTTTTGCAGAAAATATGGAATATAACTAGAGGTTCCGAATAAAGCCAAGGTTCCTATAAAAGAGTTTACAAAGATCCAAGCAATTGTTTTATTTTTAAAAATGGAAAAAGGAACAATTGGTGAAGGGTGCCTTTTTTCGAAAAAGTAGAAAATAACTAAAAATGCTGCACCAAGTATAGAAAAAAGAATGATATTTTTGTCTACTACCGTAATTAGCAGAAGAAAAGTAATACTGGCAGCAAAAAGAGTGGCGCCTATATAGTCAATATTTGCTTTTTTCGGTTCATATTCTTCCTTGTATGGCAGCAATGTCATAAAACATAGGAAACAAACAGGAATATTAATATAGAATATCCATCTCCATGATAAAAGTTCTACAAATAAAGAGCCAAGCAGTGGTGCAAGAATAGCAGACAGTCCCCACATAGCGGTAAAGAGAGCCTGGATTTTCCCGCGTTTTTCTACTGGAAAAAGATCTCCTGCAATAATAGCTGGAAAAGGCATCATAAATCCAGCGCCCATTCCTTGAATACTTCGGAAAATAATGAGCTGAATCATGTCTGTTGCAATTCCACATAACAAACTTCCAAATAAAAATAAAATAATGCCGAAACCAAAAATCTTCTTTCTCCCAAACAAGTCAGATAATCTGCCTGCCACTGGAGAAAGAATGGTGCTTGCAATCATATAGGTGGCAAATGACCATGCATATAAATCTAATCTGCCTAGCTCATCAGCAATAATAGGCATTGTTGTATTCATGATAGTTGAATCTATAGAAGCAACAAGCATTGCTAGTACAATACTAACCATAACAAGTATTCTATTGTTTTTCATTTCGATAATCCTCCTTGAACTTAGGATAAAAATTATACAGCAAGAAGAAAAATTAATATAGAGGAAAGCTTGAACATTTTGGCAGCAGGTCGTTAGAAAAGGAAATGATGATGGCAAATAATCTTAGAGGAATGCTGGGAAACGTTTTTTTCATGATAGAACTACACCTTTCCCCTTTTTATAATTAGCTTTGACAAAAGTTTGCATCTTGCATTGAAATAGAAGAAGGGGTAAAATACCATATAGTAAATAGTAAATCGACATAAATGCTTTTAAAGAAAGGGTTGTCCCAATGGCAAACGAATTCCGTGTTTGCGACGATTGTCAGGCTGTTAATTTAAAAACATTAATACCGTGCCTAAAGCAAATTGATCCTGAAGCAAAGATTGAAATAGGGTGTCAATCCTATTGCGGGCCAGGCAGAAAAAAAACTTTTGCCTTTGTAAATAATCGTCCACTTGCAGCATTATCTGAAGAAGAATTAATGGATAAAATAAACAATAAGCTAAAAAAGTGACATCTGTAGTTAATCTAAATGGAGTAAAGATGTTATAATCAACATAGATAGAATGCAGAAAATAGAGGATGCTTCCATCAAAAGAGTTAACATAAATCGTAAGGAGAAATGGCTTTACGAGATTTGAATTGTTAACTCTTTTTAAAGGAATCACCTCTTTTTATATGCATTAGTAAGACGCGGCACTTTCATCAGTGTATGCGATTAGAACGGCATAAGCTATTGGCATAAGCTATTAGAGAGAGAAGGGAAAGAAGATGTCCTATTCAACAGAGATGTTAAAAGAAGAAAAGGTATTTAAAGATCCAGTACATCGTTATATTCATGTTCGGGACCGGGTTATTTGGGATTTGATTGGGACAAAAGAGTTTCAGCGCTTGCGGAGAATCAAACAACTTGGCACTACCTATTTGACATTTCATGGGGCAGAACATAGCAGATTTAATCATTCTCTTGGTGTTTATGAAATTGTCAGGCGAATAATTGATGATGTTTTTAATGGAAGAAAAGAGTGGAACAGTGATCAAAGATTATTATCGTTATGTGCGGCTCTTTTGCATGATTTAGGTCATGGACCTTTTTCCCATTCTTTTGAAAAAGTATTTGACTTAGATCACGAGCAATTTACACAAGATATTATTCTAGGAGATACGGAAGTAAATCAGATTTTAACAAAAGTCTCTAAGGATTTCCCTAAAAAGGTTGCAGAAATAATCGGAAAAACGTCTAATGAGAAATTGGTAGTAAGCTTAATTTCCAGCCAAATTGATGCGGACCGAATGGATTATTTATTGCGGGATGCTTATTTTACAGGGGTAAGCTATGGGAATTTTGATATGGAACGAATTCTTCGCGTCATGCGCCCCCGTGAAGATCAGGCAGTCATCAAAAAAAGCGGTATGCACGCGGTGGAAGATTATATTATGAGCAGGTATCAAATGTACTGGCAAGTATATTTTCACCCAGTTACGAGAAGTGCAGAAGTGATTTTGACAAAAATTCTGCATCGCGCCAAGCATCTTCATGAGCAGTTCTATTCCTTTAAGCATCACCCTGCACATTTCTATTCCCTTTTTAAAGATGAGATGACATTAGAAGACTACTTAAAACTAGATGAGGCTATTATTCTGTATTATTTTCAAATGTGGCAAGAAGAAGATGATGAGATATTAAAAGACCTATGCCGTAGATTTATGAATAGAAATCTCTTTAAATACGTAGAATTTGATCCAGCAAAAGAATATAAGAAGCTGGCTGAATTATCTATTTTATTTCAAAAGGCAGGAATAGATCCAGATTATTATCTAGTAGTAGATTCTTCTTCTGATCTGCCATATGATTTTTACCGTCCTGGAGAAGAAGAGGAACGGCTTCCTATTCATTTGCTAATGAAAAACAATGAAATAAGAGAACTTTCCAGGGAGTCGGAAATTGTAGATAGCATTTCTGGAAAAAGAAGAACAGATCATAAATTGTATTTTCCAAAAGATATCTTAAAAAACGATCAAACAAAAAGTAAGATAAAAAAACAAATTCGCCAATTATTAGATATAAACTAACGGGAAATCTTTCGCACGAGAATGAAATTTCAAAAAGAACAGCTGCTTTTTGAAACAAAGGAGTAGGAGTTGAACCATTTTGTTAAAAGATCATGCGAAAATAATGAAAGCTATTGCTGCTTCTGGTGAAATTATAGGCAGAAAAAAATTACAAAAGATGATATATATTGCAAAAAAACTAGATTTTCCTTTCCATGAAAAATATCAATTCCATTTTTTTGGCCCCTATTCAGAAGAGTTGACACTTAGAGTGGAAGAGCTTTGCAATATGGGATTTTTAAATGAAATAAAAGAAAAAAAAGGGGGGTATTTTCAATATCGTTATTCGCTGACAGAAAGCGGAGAAGAATTTTTACAGCTAAATGAAGTGGAAATGCCCCTTTTGCCTACTTGTTTAGTAGATATGAACGAACAAAGCGCAAGGTTTTTAGAACTCGTTTCAACTGTACTCTATTTTGACAATTTAGAGAAAACGGAAATTAAGGAAAAGGTATTTACCTTAAAAAGTAAACAAAAATATACGGATGAAGAAATTGAACAAGCTTTTCAATATATTGAGGGCCTTAAAGTAAAATCAACCGTACAGTGAGTTAAGAGGCCCCTAAAACATTGCTTAAACGTATCAACCAAAGCAGATGTTTAGGGGGCTGCATAATCAGAATTTAAACAGTTTCTGTAAGTTGTCCATCCTCCATATACAAAACACGGTCACATAAATCAAGGACGCGCTGATCATGGGTCACTATCATTGCTACTAAATAAACGAGTGTATAAAAAACACCCATTGATTGCATATACAATCAAAATGGGCATTTTAATAGTTCTTTTTATTGCAATTTCTAAACTTATTGATCGCTTACACGTTTGCCAGCGATACCATAATGGTTTTTCGACATTTCTTCAATAAATACTACCACTTTTTCTTTCGGGGCGCCCGTTGTTTCGGATACTGCATCTGTTACTTTTTCTACAAGATTTCTTTTTTGCTCTTCTGTACGACCTTCTAACATTTTAACAGTAATATATGGCATGTTTTTCCCTCCTAGTGATGTTCGTATGTAGTTTTTCATATTTTCAGAAAAAGTGCAAGTCTCTTTACCTGCTGTTCACCATTTTGTTAAAGGATAAGCAGAAACTTTCATTTTCAGAGTAACTAAAAATTTTTGAAATAAAAATTTAGACTCAGGATGAAAAAACTATTAGATAGAAAATTTTCCTTTCCCTTTTATAATCATGTATAATTTTATATTGGAGTAGATAAAAATAGGATTTATTTCTTATAGAAAATAGATATTGATTAAGAGGGGAGATTACCATTTGTTATTTTCACAATCGTGGGCAGATTTGCCGTATATTATTATTACCATCATTATAGGTTTTACTCTCCATGAATTTGCACACGCATATGTCGCTTATAAGTTTGGAGATCCAACGGCACAAAAACAAGGAAGATTAACTTTAAATCCGATAGCGCATCTAGATCCTCTTGGAGCTATTTTTATTATTTTGGTCGGTTTTGGATGGGCTCGGCCAGTTCCTGTGAACCGTTATTATTTTAAACGTCCGAGGCTTGCAGGAGTGCTTGTTTCATTAGCAGGACCTGTGAGCAATTTAATCTTAGCATTTATTGGATTTGTGTTGTTTGTTGTATTATATAAAACAGGGATTACAAATGGATTGCCATTCGACTTTTTTCCATTTTTACAAATCTTTATTCAAATGAATTTACTGCTTTTTGCTTTTAACTTAATTCCGTTGCCTCCATTAGATGGCTACCGGATTATTGAGGACTTAGTAAGCTCGCGGATTCGAGCTAAGATGTCTCAATACGAAGTATATGGATCGATTTTATTTATTGTTCTTGTTGTAACTGGGTTATCAAATAGTACGATATTTCCTTATATCCGATTTGTACAAGGTTTCTTTATCAATTTATTTCAATCAATATTGCTTTAAATAAAGGAGAGTTGCATGATGGAAGAAAAAAAGAAAAAAACAATAGGCTTTAATATCATTAAAAATGATCCAACAGATGGACATGGGGGCTTTGGAGTAGGTGCCTTAAGTTTAGAAAATGTTTCTCCTGTTATTATTGATGTAGAGGCAGGAGAAGCGGAAGTTGATGTAGGTGCCATGCATGCTAGAAGCGCTGTGGAAAAAGGCATTAAGTTTCTGAAAGAAAAGGCAGAAGTGCCAAATGGAAAGCCATATTGGCTCGTTTGGGTAACGATAGACAGAAAGCTAGAAGGTCCTTATTATGCAGGTGTAACAGCATGTGAGATGACTGTTGACCGTTCGATTCGCAGAGGATATAAATCTTTGCCAGAGCATGTTAATAACATGGATAAATCAATGAAACGTCATATAATGGTCGAGCATATGGATGAAAAATCTAAAAAAGTATTGGCGGAATTTTTGAGAAATCATGATGAAATATTATGGAATAACTCAACAGAGGAATTAAAAAAAGGCTTATTAGGATAATGCAAAAAAAACGGAACTCTAATGGTTCCGTTTCAGAGTGTAGAAAAAGTCAAAAATACACATTGTCAGGCTGATTGAAAACGTCTGCGTTTCGAGGAGCGAAGCCTTGAGAGGAGCGGAGTTACCAAGGTAGGTAATGAGCATCCGAATAAGGCGAGCAACAAAGAAAGCGGGCGTTTGTCAACAGCCTCAAACGGAACTCTAATGGTTCCGTTTTTTTGCTTACCAAGGAAGGATTCGTTTATACCAAGGGGTATCCTTGTCTGTTTTGCCATTGTGGTGATTGGAGCTTTTATTATTCTCTTTAGGCAAGTCTGAACAATAATCAGTTGGAACAGTTTCCTTTGTAAAGTACATCAATCGTTTTGTCGGACAGGCAGTTGTTGCGAGCTTTCCGCTTTTGGGATTAATATAGACGCCTACTGTTCCTTTTGTCGGCGAAAACCCTTTAATTGGCTCATCTTTTAAACTTTCTTCCATAAAGTTAACCCAAACATTTTTTGCGTACATTTTATCAGCTGTTAATGTAATGGGTTTCCCTTGGTCATAGCCAGTCCAAACGGCGGAAACAAGTTGTGGCGTGTATCCAATCATCCAGCTGTCTGTTTCTGTGGACCCAGATTTTCCTGCATAAATTCTTGTAATATCTTTTTTGATTGGACTGCCTGTTACACTTGAATAGCCATTTAGTTTCTCATCAAACATTCCTGTCATTAATTGGTTCATGACTAATGTTAAGTCTTTATCTAATATTCTTTGTGCTGTTTGCTTATGGTTGTAAAGAACTTCACCATTGGCTGTTTCAATTCTTGTAATGTAAATCGGCTTCACTTTTTTTCCGCCATTTGCCAGTATGCTATAGGCATTTGCCATTTCAATCACTTTTACGTTAGAGGTTCCTAACGCTAAAGATGGAACCTCCTGGAGTGGTGTATCAATGCCAAATCTTTTCCCTGTTTCTACTAACGTATCTTCTCCCAGAAATAAATGAGTCTTCACTGCATACACATTATCCGATAATGCCAGTGCTTGTGCTAGAGTAATATTTCCTTCTGCATATCTATTGTTAAAGTTATGTGGTGTATAGGGATCGCTGCCATTATCAAATCGAAATGTTGTCTTTTCACTGCTCATCATGGTTGTTGGAGTAAAACCGTGTTCTAATGCAGCATAATAAAGAAGTGGCTTAATAGTAGAGCCAGGTTGACGCTTGGCTTGTACAGCTCTATTAAACGGGCTTTCCTCATAATTCCTTCCCCCAACCATTGCTTGTACATATCCATTAGCTGGATTCATTGCAACAAAGCCGATTTGAAGATCACTTGCAGGATTTATAACAGAATGGATTGTTTTTTCTGCTATTTCTTGCTGTTGTGTATTTAATGTTGTATAAACTCTTAATCCCCCAAGGGCAATTGTTCGATCATCGATATGAAGCTCGGTTTTTAACACATTTTTTACCGCATCTTGAAAATACGGTGCTACTTTTATACTGGCTATAGGGAATTTTCCTATATAGGATAACTGTTCGTTTAAAGCAGATTCCTCTTGGTTTTTTGTAATATATTTGTTTGTTACCAATGAATCAAGAATCACTTTTTGTCTTTGCTTTGCTTTATCTAAAGAAACTAGAGGAGAATAAGAGCTTGGACCTTTGGGAATTCCCGCGAGCATTGTTGCTTCAGCTAATGTAAGATCAGCGGAACTTTTCCCAAAGTAATACTGACTTGCAGCTTCTGAACCATATGCGCCGTTCCCATAATAAATGGTATTAAGATAGCCTTCTAATATCTCCTCTTTACTGTAAAACATCTCAAGTCGAATAGTGTAAAATGCTTCGGAGAGTTTTCTTGACCATGTTTTATCATGCTCTAAAAATAGATTTCTGGCATATTGTTGAGTAATAGTACTGGCACCTTGAACTTTTGCCATTGCTTTTATATCAGCAAGTACGGCTCCACCGATTCGTTTAAAGTCAAATCCATGATGCGCAAAGAAATTTTTGTCCTCAATAGAGACTGTTGCATCAACAAGAGATGGATTGATATTTTCTATAGAAACCCAATAGCGTTTTTGACCATTATTGCTTTCTCCAATGATGCTGCCATCGTCAGAATAATAAATCGTAGATTGAGAAACAGCAAGGGGAGGGGGCCCTAATACTCGTGCGTAAATTAAAATTCCTGCTAGAGTGATACTTGCAACTATAATGAAAAAAACAGTTATAATAACGAAAAAACGTATATATTTTGAAGAGTTTCTTAGACCATTTTTTGTGATAATCTCCATAAAACTCTATCACCACCTTCATTTGGTATATAAATGCTTACTTAGTAAAATAAAAGCTAATTGTTGATTTTTTATTTTGTTCATTGAAGTGAGAGGTATAAGACTCCCGCAGAAATAAAAAGCTAAGTTTAATAGCTCCTAAAAAAAATAAATAGATAGCTACAGTATGGAGTGGAGAGAAAAGTTTTAAACATTTTTATTTCTGTTAAGTAAATTTTTCTTGCATTTTAAAATAATTACTCTATACTTTTTTTCGTGTTTGTTATTTATTTGTTTGGGAAGTATAAGGATGATGGACATTTTACTAAAGGATATAAATGTTAAACAGAAGTCACTTTTACTTTTTAATTTTCTACAGCCTAGTCCATTATGGAAGCATCTGCCTTGTTATCTTTTAGTCCATGTTAATTTTTGGCGGGGAAGCTGAATATGCCGAAAATCAACAAATTTATATTGTATAGCCTTTTTCTATCTAGTTAATGAGTGAATTTTTCTTGCATGTATAATAGCCTGCAAAATTCAGCATAATTATTTCACAAAGTTGCACAAGGAGAACTTTATAAAAAGGCACGCGTACTTTTTATACTAAATGGAGGACAATACTATGGGTTTATGGTTTACAGAAAAACAAACAGATAATTTCGGCATCACAATGAAAATCAAAAAAACTTTACATACAGAGCAAACAGATTTTCAAAAGCTAGATATGGTAGAGACGGCAGAATGGGGCAATATGCTTCTTCTGGATGATATGGTCATGACCTCTGTCAAAGATGAATTTGTGTATCATGAAATGGTGGCGCATATCCCGCTTTTTACCCATCCTAATCCAAAAGAAGTTCTTGTAGTTGGAGGAGGAGATGGTGGGGTAATACGAGAAATATTAAAGCATCCAAGTGTGGAAAAAGCGACATTGGTAGACATTGATGGAAAGGTAATTGAATACAGCAAAAAGTATCTTCCAGAAATTGCAGGGAAGCTTGAAGATCCTCGTGTAGAAGTTACAGTTGGCGATGGGTTTATGCATATTGCTGAAAGTGATAATCAGTATGATTGTATAATGGTAGATTCTACAGAGCCTGTGGGACCGGCAGTGAATTTATTTACAAAAGGATTCTATGCAGGCATTGCCAAAGCATTAAAAGAAGACGGTCTATTTGTAGCACAATCGGATAATCCTTGGTTTAAAGGAGATTTAATACAATCTGTTCAAAAGGATGTAAAGGAAATCTTTCCGATTACGAGATTATATACAGCGAATATTCCAACGTATCCAAGCGGAATGTGGGCATTTACTATTGGTTCTAAAAAATATGATCCATTAGAAGTGAAGGAAGAGCGGTTTCATCCTATTGAAACAAAATACTATACGAAAGAACTGCATAAAGCGGCCTTTGTGTTGCCGAAATTTGTGCAAGATTTATTATAAGGAAAGCGAGAGTCCCTCTAAGCTAGAAAAAATGAAGGACTTGCGTGTTAAATGGAGGAGTGGAGAAGATTATGAGGTTTGATGAAGCATATTCGGGTAATGTATTTATAAAAAGCCATCCAAACTATGAAGAGAGCACAGCTGTTCTTTATGGAATGCCGATGGATTGGACGGTAAGCTACCGCCCTGGATCTAGATTTGGTCCAACAAGAATTCGTGAAGTTTCAATAGGTTTGGAAGAGTATAGTCCATATTTGGATCGTGAATTAGAAGAAGTGAAATACTTTGATGCCGGCGATATTCCATTGCCATTTGGAAATCCGCAAAAAAGCTTAGATATGATTGAAGAGTATGTAGGAAAAGTATTGGAAGATGGGAAATTTCCACTTGGAATGGGTGGAGAACATTTGGTATCATGGGGCGTTTTCCAAGCAATGTATAAAAAATATCCAAATTTAGCAATTATACATATGGATGCACACACAGATTTGCGCGATGATTATGAGGGGGAAGCTTTATCCCATTCCACACCGATAAAAAAAGTCGCAAATTTAATTGGGCCGACTAATGTTTATTCATTTGGCATCCGTTCTGGAATGAAAGAAGAGTTTCAATGGGCAAAAGAAGTAGGTATGCATATTTCTAAATTTGAAGTGCTAGAACCTTTAAAAGAAATATTGCCGACACTTGCAGGCAGACCAGTATATGTCACCATTGATATTGATGTGTTAGACCCAGCACATGCCCCGGGAACAGGAACTGTAGATGCAGGTGGAATTACTTCAAAAGAACTATTGGCATCTATTCATGAAATTGCTCGTTCTGAAGTACAGGTTGTGGGTGCTGACTTAGTAGAAGTGGCACCAATCTATGATCCTTCTGAGCAAACAGCAAATACAGCAAGCAAACTAATCCGTGAAATGATTCTTGGTTGGGTGAAATAATAATAGGAAGAAGATGCAGTTCTAAAGGGCATCTTCTTTTTTTATCGTTTGGCCTTTGCCATCTTGCGCTTAATCTTTAAAAAATTTATACTTATAAAGTTATACAGTAAAAGAAAAGGATGTGTTGCCGTTGTCAAGTCGGTCAGCGGAACAAGTGCCTGTAAAGATACGTGTGTCTACTCATATTTATAATGGGAAAACAAAGGATAGTATTGAGTGGAACGGATTTGGACAATACTTAGAAAAAGATAATGGAAAATATATAAAATATGAAGAAACGGCAGAAGAAGGCACAATTAAAACGATTATCAAAATTACCGAAAATGAAGGACTTATTCTTCGAAGTGGTGCAGTAAAAATGAGACTATCTTTTATCGTAAATAAAAAAAGAAACGGCAGCTATGAAAGTCCATATGGCACCTTTCTAGTAGAAACAGATACAAAAAGAATGTCGCTGGAATTATCTCGAGAATCCTTATCTGCTGGAAATTTTGATTTATTATATGATTTAAAAATGCAAGGAAAGTCTAATGGAACCTATCATATGACAATAGATTTTAAGGAGGAAACAGAACAAAAATGAATATTGTAGCGCAAATACAAGAAAAGCTTAAACAAGAAATAAAAGATACGGTACTAAAAGCGGGATTAGCTCAAGAGGAGCAAATTCCAGAAGTTATTTTGGAAATTCCAAAAGATAAAAATCATGGAGACTATTCTACTAATATGGCAATGCAATTAGCGAGAGTAGCAAAAAAAGCACCTCGCATGATCGCAGAAGCAATTATTGAGAACTTTGATGTAAGTAAAGCATCGATTAAAAAGTTGGAAATTGCTGGACCGGGATTCATTAATTTTTATATGGATAATAGCTATTTAACAACATTAATTCCAACTGTTTTAGAAGCGGATGATAATTATGGAGAAATAAATGTAGGAAATAACGAAAAAGTGCAAGTTGAATTTGTATCAGCAAATCCAACAGGCGACCTTCATTTAGGCCATGCTCGCGGGGCAGCTGTTGGAGATTCATTAAGTAATATCTTAGCCAAAGCAGGATATGATGTTTCTCGTGAATACTATATTAATGATGCTGGAAACCAGATTAACAACTTAGCTTTATCTGTTGAAGCACGCTATTTCCAAAGCTTGGGGTTAGAAAAGGAAATGCCGCAGGATGGCTATCATGGGGAAGATATTATTGGAATCGGTAAAGCTTTAGCAGAAAAATTTGGCGATAAGTATGTACATGTTTCTGAGCAAGAACGTTTTGATTTCTTCCGCGATTATGGGTTGAAATATGAGATGGCGAAACTGAAAAAAGACTTAGAAGATTTCCGTGTTCCTTTTGATGTATGGTACTCTGAGACATCTTTATACCATAATGGCAAAATTGATGTTGCGCTAAATGCTTTAAAAGAAAATGGTTATATTTATGAGGAAGACGGTGCAACATGGCTGCGCTCCACTGATTTTGGCGATGATAAAAACCGTGTGCTAATCAAAAATGATGGTTCTTATACGTACTTAACGCCAGATATCGCCTATCATAAAGATAAGCTAGAGAGAGGGTTTGAAAAGCTTATTAATGTTTGGGGAGCAGATCACCATGGCTATATTCCTCGTATGAAAGCAGCTATTCAAGCATTGGGCTATAACAAAGATGCGTTGGAAGTAGAAATTATTCAGCTTGTTCATTTATATAAAAACGGCGAAAAAATGAAGATGAGCAAACGTACTGGTAAGGCTGTAACAATGAGAGACCTGGTAGAAGAAGTTGGGCTTGATGCAACACGCTACTTTTTTGCAATGAGAAGTGCAGATACACATTTAGATTTTGATTTAGACTTGGCTGTATCTCAATCAAATGAAAATCCAGTTTATTATGCACAATATGCACATGCGCGCATCTCTAGTATCTTAAGACAAGGCAAAGAGCAGGGCATCGCATTATCAGATAGTCTAGATTTAGCACAAATCGAAGCGGAAAAAGAATTTGATTTGCTGAAGAAATTAGGAGAGTTCCCACAAGCTGTTGGTGAAGCTGCATTAAAAAGAATGCCACACCGCATTACAAATTATATTTATGATTTGGCATCTACATTCCATAGTTTTTATAATGCAGAAAAAGTGCTGGATGTAGACAATTTAGAAAGAACAAAAGCAAGATTAGCGCTAATTAAGTCTACACAAATTACGTTAAGAAATGCTTTGCGCTTAATTGGTGTATCTGCACCTGAAAAGATGTAAGAAAAAAGGATTGGCATGCTGCCAATCCTTTTTTTGAGTATAGATAAAGTAAAAGTAGAACGCTATTAAGTGGGAAGGATAATAACATCATTTTTTCAAATAATAAGAAAAAGGATGGTGTTTATGAAGTTAATGGTGTTAGCGCTTCTTACAGGTTTTTTAACAGGATTTATTTTTGCGCTATTAAAATTGCCGATTCCAGCACCTGGTGCATTGCCTGGAATAGTAGGCATTATTGGCATATATGCAGGATTCAAAGTGTACGAACAACTAGCTCCATGGATTATAACTATGTTTAAATGAAGGGAAACTTCAATCAGCCGAGGTTTGCTCTAGCCCTACTTAAATATTTCTTTTCTTTTCCTTTTATAATCTTGAGTGGGGGATATTACTTCCTGATAATAGGAGATACAATAATAATAAAAGCAGGGCTTCTAGCTTTTAAAAGCTATAGAGCTCTGCTTTTTGCTATTTCCACTCAAGTGAAGCCCCACCAACTCTTTTAACTCCACGAATGTTGCTCAACTCATGGACAAGCTTTAGACAAGCTTGGTCTTTTAATTTTGCCTCAATCATAAAATCTATGTCTAGTTGCAATGGACGCAGCATATCAAATAGGGGCTTAACAAAATGAACATCAACCATATCAGCATGAGAACGAAAGGCATTGTCTGATTTTGGTGAAGATAAATGAATTTTTGGCTTTAATCCTCGTCCTTTCCATGTAGCCATAATGGCTGGAAGCATTTCCTCAAGGGAGATAGAGCTTAAGTTTGCCATATGATGATGATAATCAAAAACAAATGGAATATTTTCTTTTTGGCAGACCGCTAATGTTTCTTCAGCTGTATAAGTTTTATCATCATTTTCTAATGTCATTATCTTTTTTATATGAGTTGGCAGTGTAGTTAAATTGTGATAAAAACGAATCAATGTTTGTTCTTTATCCCCATAAGCGCCACCGATATGGATGTTTATTACACTATCTTCGGCAATCCCCATAGCGTCAAGCATTTTATAGTGGAACTCCATATCTATAACAGCATTTTTTGTCACTTCATCTTTTGATGAAGTGAACAATGTAAATTGGTTTGGATGAAAACTGACTCGAAGATGATGCTTTTTAACGAGCTCTCCTATTTCTAAAAATTTTCCCTTGAAAGGAGAAGTAAAATCCCACATTACTTCAGGATGTGTTGCAAGTGGCACAATAGAACTGGACATGCGATAAAGATCTATTTCATGGCCGATATTATAATGAATGGTTCGCAAAGTATGGTTTAGGTTTGCTTCTGTAATATCATAGAGCTTTTGCAATCTAGCTTCTTTTGTCATTTCTTTATACCTTGAAAAAGTCAAGGTTTTTGCAGGTGAAGCGTCCCAAAGATTAGTGGCATGAGATACAAAGCCAAATCTATATATCATAGTATATCTATCTCCTCTAATTTTTTTTTATAGTGTAGTTGTTATTAGATCAATTTCCCAAAAAATAGTAAGGATACTCATTAAAATGAGAAAGTTTTGATGTGCAGGCTGATTATAAAAAGGGAGAAAATATATGGGAAACTTTTTCTTTTAGTAACGTCCAAATAGTTGGATTTTCTATATCTGCTAAAAGTAACGGATTAGAAAGTTTTAAATCATTCTGAATTTGTTCTTGCATCTCACCAATAAATTTCTTATCATATACGCCGCAGTTCAGCTCATGATTTAGAAATATGCTTCTTTTATCAAAATTAGAGGAACCAATAAAACATATTTCATCGTCAACAATCGTAATTTTGCTATGAAAAAAACCGTGAGCGTATTGATAAACAGTAGTATTTTTGGCTAGCAGTTTTCTTAAATAGGAAAAAGACGCTTCTTTGACTAAAATATGATCGGCGTTATTAGGTAATAAAAGCATAATCTCAACATTTCGGTCTAAAGCAAAAAGCAATTCTCTCATTATTTGTTTAGTTGGGATAAAATAAGGTGTGCAAATAATAATTGATTTCTTTGCATTCCTTATTAAATTTGAAAGAATCTCTTCTAAATATTTGCCTTTAGATGGAATTAGCTGATGCCTGGATGTTCCTTTTGACTGCGTAGGAAAGTATACTGAATTTTGCAGCAAATTAATTTTGGAAGCACCTAGCCAATCTTTCAGAAATTCTCTTTGTAAATCGTCTAAACCTTCTCCGGTCATTTTTATGTGACAATCTCTCCAAGGGCTTAACTTAAGATTAGCATTAATATAGTCTTTTCCTATATTAAATCCACCCATAAACCCAATTTCCCCATCTACAATGGCGATTTTGCGATGATTTCTTACTTGAAGAGAATAAAAGAGAAAAGGGAGCTTTGGAATGTGGCAAAAATAGAATTCTATTCCATCCTCCTGTAGCTCTTGAATGATTTTTTTTCGTACCTTCAGGCTTCCTAACCAATCAAGAACAAGGCGAACTTCTACCCCCTCTTTTGCTTTTTCTCGTAACAAGGAGAAAAATTCATTGCTGATGCTATCTGTTTTCACTGTATAAAATAAAATATGGATATGATGCTTTGCGCCTTTTAAAGTAGAAAATAATTCTGGAAATAACTCTTTTCCATTACAATAAATGGTGAAATTTGAATATCGGAATGGGTGATTGCGACGTTTAGTATTTTTTAATTGATGTTTTCTTCCGAAATAAAAATCCATGTATAATAAAAAGATTAAAGCAATTATAGCGAATGCAATAAGAAGTAGTGTCTTCAATTTATCATTCCTCCTTTAAAATAATATTATTTCCGAGAAGGCTCGTTTCTATCATAAGGAGAGGAAGGGAAGATAATTATTTAAAGAAAAGTCTAATGAACGGCAAAACTACTAGCATATTCATCTAAATTTTGTTTATAATGGAGAATATGTATTTTTGCTCTTTACTGTAAAAAATACTTGTAAAAATGGTATATTTACATCGAGGTTAGAGTGGTTTTGAACTTATTTCTTTAATAATTGGCGTGATTTTTTAGATGATTGGTTGGAAAATTAGGGATAAACTGCTTATCATGACGAAGATAAAGAGTCTAGATTAGAAGGGAAGTGCAAGAAATGAGTGTAGAAAAATACACAATGAAAGAATTAAAAGAGATGTCTTTAATAGAAGTTGCATATGAATTATTAAATGGTGCTAAAACACCATATTCCTTTCACGAAATTGTGAGTGAAGTAACAAAACTATTAGATTTAGCAGATGCTGAAGTAGATAACAAAATTGCACAATTTTATACAGATATAAATATTGATGGCCGTTTTCTATCGTTAGGAGATAATCGTTGGGGATTACGTACATGGTATCCTGTAGATAAATCGGAAGAAGATGTGGTAACCGTTACAAAACCGAAAAAGAAAAAATCGAAAAAAGCTTCTGATGACGATTTTGATGATTTTGATCTTATCGATGAAGAAGATGTATATGATGATTTTGATGAAGAGTCGGAAGAAGATGACGATTTATTAGAAGATGATGATGAAGAAGAGGAAGAAGATGACGACCTACTAGATGATGATCTAGTTGATGAGGAAGAAGAGGAAGAATTAGAATTAGATGAAGAGTATGATTTAGACGAAGAAGAAGAAGAGGAAGATGATGAATTTGAAGATGAGGTCGACGATAAATAGTCCCTTGACTTTTCTAGTTGTTACTTGTAAAATCATTTTTGGGCTCCTTAAAAAAGGAACGATCTTAAATTCGCTAAATAGCGCTCCCTTACTTTTTGAAGTAAGTGGAGCTTTTTTGTTTTTTATAAAATTATTAAGCTTTTTATAAATACATTCTCTAGCAATCGTTTCACTCCCTGTCTAAAACGAAGGCTTTGTTAAAGAACTATGGCTGTTTTTTGCTCACGTCTTCTAGCAATTGCGAGAAGGCGTAAAAAACATTTGTTTTCACAAAAAAGATGGAAAAATAGTTCTAGATAGAATATTCATTGACACAGCCGAAAATAAAGATAAATTCTTCTTTAAATAAAGAGGAATTTGCACAAACTGATAAACAAGGGGGATTTTATAATGACAAAATATATTTTTGTAACAGGTGGTGTAGTTTCATCACTTGGAAAAGGGATTACTGCTGCATCTCTAGGCAGATTACTAAAAAATCGTGGAGTAAGTGTAACTATTCAAAAGTTTGATCCATATATTAACGTGGATCCAGGGACAATGAGTCCATATCAGCATGGAGAGGTTTTTGTAACAGATGATGGTGCGGAAACAGATTTGGATTTAGGACATTATGAGCGTTTTATTGATATAAATTTAACAAAATATAATAATGTGACAACAGGAAAAATTTATTCAACAGTTCTAAGAAAAGAGCGTCGCGGTGACTATCTTGGCGGAACAGTTCAAGTTATTCCACATATCACAAATGAGATTAAAGAACGAGTATATCGTGCAGGCAGAGAAACGAATGCAGATGTTGTAATTACAGAAATTGGCGGAACGGTTGGAGACATTGAATCACTGCCATTCTTAGAGGCAATACGCCAAATTAAAAATGATATTGGTAGAGAAAATGTTATGTATATCCACTGTACTTTAGTACCTTATATTAAAGCAGCAGGAGAAATGAAAACAAAACCAACTCAACATAGTGTTAAAGAACTTCGCAGCTTAGGTATACAGCCAAATGTCATCGTTGTTAGAACGGAAAAGCCAATTTCACAAGATATGAAAGATAAAATTGCTTTATTCTGTGATATTGATACAAAAGCTGTAATTGAATGTCAAGATGCGGATACGCTATACACGATTCCATTAGCATTACAAGAACAGAAGTTAGACCAAATTGTTTGTGAGCATTTAAAACTAAACTGTCAGGAAGCAGATATGACAGAGTGGATTCAGCTTGTTGATGTTGTACGCAATTTATCGAAGACAGTAAAAATTGCACTTGTAGGAAAATATGTGGAGCTTCAAGATGCTTATATTTCTGTTGTGGAGGCATTAAAACATGCTGGGTATACATTTGATGCAGATATTGAAATTGATTGGGTCAATGCAGAAAATGTAACAGCAGAAAATGTAAAAGAATTATTAGAATCAGCAGATGGAATTCTTGTTCCTGGCGGTTTTGGAGATCGTGGTATTGAAGGGAAGATTTTGGCTGCGCAATATGCTCGTGAACAACAAGTTCCTTTCTTCGGCATTTGTTTAGGAATGCAAGTTGCTTCTATTGAATTTGCTCGCAATGTATTAGGGTTTGATGGAGCGCATTCTTCTGAAATTAAAGAAGATACACCATATCCAATTATTGATTTGCTTCCAGAACAAAAAGATATTGAAGATTTAGGTGGAACATTGAGATTAGGATTATATCCTTGTAAGTTAAAAGAAAACACAAAAGCGTATGAAGCATACCAAGATGAAGTGATTTATGAAAGACATCGTCATCGTTATGAATTCAATAATCAATACCGTCAAGATATGGAGAAAGCTGGATTTGTATTTTCTGGTACAAGCCCAGATGGCCGTTTAGTGGAAATAGTAGAGCTGACAGATCATCCTTGGTTTGTTGCATCTCAGTTCCATCCAGAGTTTATTTCTAGACCGACTAGACCACAGCCATTATTCCGTGAATTTGTTCATGCAAGCATAAAAATGGCAGAGAAATAAAAATAGACGAAAAGCTAACGCGTAATGAGTATATACTCATTACGCGTTAGCTTTTTTTGAATCAAAGATCAAGCTCTGATATGATT
>NZ_PISE01000041.1 GCF_002835805.1 Niallia nealsonii
AATTTGATTAGGTACTCTTTTTCATAGAGAAAATCTAATAAGCTTAAAAAATAATTAGAAAATCAAAAGTAGAATAATATACTTCAATTATGCTAAACTAAGCCTGTCTTCTTTTTTCACTAATTTGTACTTGCTTTAAACGACGAACATAAAATTGGTATTTTTGATCATTAGTCTTAGTGTTTATAATATCCATTTCACAGTCCAAACAAATAAAAGAATGATATAAATGAATTCCTAATGCTTTTTGTTTTTCGCAAATTAAACAAGTTTCTGTATCCGGATACTGATTTACTTTTTTTTGATATAAGTTCATTTCCCCACCTCCATACCACTATTTTCCCCATTATTTTCATTTCATATACAATATTCAGAAAATTTTTTTTTGAAAAATCAAATTGTTTCACGTGGAACAAATGGTAAAATATATAAAATGAGGAAGAGGTTTATTATGCAAACTAATACACCGTTATATACAAGATTAAGCAGGTTTCAAGAAAAGAAAAATATATCCTTTCATGTACCTGGACATAAGAATGGCTTATTATTATCTCAACAGGCATGGAAGGAGAACTTATTAAGTTACGATCTTACAGAACTAACAGATTTGGATGATCTTCATGCTCCAACTGATGTAATTCTACATGCGGAGGAATTATTAGCAGAATTGTATGGAACAAAAAATAGTTATTTTTTAGTAAATGGTTCAACAGTCGGGAATTTAGCAATGATTTTAGGAACTGTTCATGAAGGTCAGCAAGTATTCGTTCAACGAAATAGCCATAAATCTATCATGAATGCTATAAAGCTTTCTAAAGCAAAACCTATACTTTTAAATCCGGAATATGATGTAGAATGGGAAGTACCAAGTACAATTTCTACTGATATCCTGGAAAGGGCAATTAAATTATATCCAGATGTTAAGGTTCTTATTTTAACATCGCCAAACTATTATGGGATGGTAGGAGAATTAGCAAAACTGATTCAACTGGCACATAATAATAAAATAATAGTACTGGTAGATGAGGCACATGGTGCACATTTTATTGGTTCTAATTATTTTCCAATTTCAGCAGTAGAAGCAGGAGCAGATGTAGTTGTACAATCAGCACATAAAACATTGCCTGCTTTAACAATGGGTTCATATTTACATTTTAATAGCGATCTAATAGAGAAAGAAAGCATAGAAGGGTATTTATCTATTTTACAATCAAGCAGTCCTTCTTATCCTATTATGGCATCCTTAGATATTGCTAGAAGTTATATAGCTACATTTAATAGAGAAGATGAAGAATATTTAAAGATACAAATTTCTGGCTTCAGAAAAGAACTAAGTAAAATTAAACAAATAAAAGTATTAAGATATAAAGATGGAGTAGGAGATCCATTAAAAATTACAATACAATCGACTTACTCTTCAAATGGATTTTCTTTACAAAAAATGTTGGAAAGCGAAGGTGTTTATACAGAATTAGCAGATGCAAAGAATATTTTATTTATTTTTCCATTATTAAAAAGCGGGATGCATTATCCAATAGAGGAAGCAATAAAAAGAATAAAAAAGGCATTTATAAAATTGCCAAATGATAATCATGTCTTGGAAGATAAAGGAGTATCTATAAATATAGACACTAATATAGTAGAATTAAAACTTAATGACGGAGAGCAATCTCTTCGAGAGAAGAAATATGTATTAGTTGATGAGGCAGTACATGGCATTAGTGCAGAAACAGTGATTCCATATCCTCCAGGAATTCCTTTATTAATTCCTGGAGAGGAAATAACCTTAGACCATATTAAACAGTTAAAGAATTTGGTGCAAGTGGGCGCTAAGTTTCAAGGAGATACCTTTGTATACAAAGGTATGTTAGCTATATATACAGATAAAGAAAGTAGGAGAAGTTAGCAATGATGGACAGTTTTTTTATAACATTGGAAGGACCTGAGGGAGCAGGAAAAACAACTATTATTAATATGCTTATTGAGTATTTTTCTGCATCTGGAAAAAAAATTTTAGCAACTAGAGAACCTGGTGGCATTCATATAGCGGAAAAAATTAGACAGATTATTCTAGATCCCAATCATACGGAGATGGATGGGAAAACAGAAGCATTGTTATATGCTGCCGCAAGACGCCAACATTTAGTAGAAAAAGTAATACCGGCGTTGGAAAAAGGTTATATTGTATTATGCGATCGTTTTATTGATAGTTCATTAGCTTATCAAGGATATGCTAGAGGGTTAGGAATTGATAATGTTTGGAAAATAAATGAGTTTGCAATAGATGGATTAATGCCGAATGCAACTATTTATTTTGATATAGATCCAAAAATTGGTTTAGAAAGAATTAATAAAACAGATGAAAGAGAAATAAATCGGCTAGATTTGGAAAAACTTGATTTTCATGAACGTGTAAAAGAAGGATATTATCAAATAATAGAGAAGTTTCCTAATAGAATATATAAAGTGGATGCTTCTCAATCATTAGAGCAAGTTTTTGAGGACGCCAAAAAGATTATTATCGATTATGTGGAAAAAAAATAATAACAATAACGTTATAGTAATAATTAGAGAATATTTACGAAATCTTCTGTATACGAATAAAATGAAAATTATTTTGTCAATAAGGTTTATAGAAAAATGTATTCATTACAAGTATAGATTATAAATCAACATCTTATTTTGAAAGTCTAAAATAATTCCTGCATTATGGATGATTAAGCATTTATTGATATAATAGAAATAAGTACTTAATCGGAAAAGTATAGAGATAAAGGATGGGGAATGATGAAATTAATTTTAACGGTGATTCAAGATAAAGATAGTAATAAGCTATTAAATGCCCTTGTGGAACATAACTTTAGGGCAACAAAATTAGCTAGTACGGGCGGTTTCTTAAAGTCTGGGAATACTACGTTTATGATTGGAACAGAAGATATCCGTGTAGAAAAATGCTTGCAAATCATTAAGGAAAATTGCCAATCCCGCGATCAATTAGTAGCTCCAGTATCGCCAATGGGAGGAAACGCTGATTCCTATGTTCCTTATCCTATTGAAGTAGAGGTAGGAGGAGCAACTGTTTTTGTTGTTCCAGTTGAACAGTTTAAACAGTTTTAGGATATAAATGGTGGATCCTTCGTAATAGAGGAAGATTATGGTATTTAATCTTTAAATACTTAATCGGAGGAAGTAAATGAAAATTAATAAAGATATTAGGTATGCTGCTGAGAATACAAAGCAAGATATTAAAATTACAAGTAATGAAGTAAACTTTCAACAATTTGTTGTGAAACAAAATGAAAAACTACAAGCAGAGCAATTTAGCAGTTTAATGAAACATATAGATGATACCGGAAACCGTTTGAACAAATCGCAAAATCTAAGAGACTTAGCTAAATTTAAATCTCTGGTAAAACAGTTTGTAAAAGAAGCAGTTGATTATGGGCTACAGCTAAAAAAGGATCAATCTTGGGATCAATTTGGACAAGGAAAAGACTTGAATATTGTCACAGTTATAGATGAAAAACTCATTTCCTTAACAGAGGAAGTGATGAATAAAGAAAGCAGCCATTTAAATCTGCTTAATAAAATCGGAGAAATTAAAGGAATGCTAATTAATTTATATACGTAAGTGAGTGATTGTCTTGATAAGAACATGGGAACTGCTAGGAGAAACACAGCCCATTGTTTTAAAAATGTTGAAAAACAGCTTAAAAAAAGATCGGCTTGCACATGCCTATCTTTTTGAGGGAATGAAAGGAACTGGAAAAAAAGAAGGAAGTATTCTTTTTGCCAAAAGCATTTTATGTGAAAATTTGATGGACGGATATATCCCGTGTAATAGCTGCAACAACTGTAAAAGAATTGCAAATGGAAATCATCCGGATGTTCATCTATTAGAGCCAGATGGACTGTCGATTAAAAAACATCAAATTCAAAGTCTGCAAGAGGAATTTTCTAAAACTGGAGTTGAATCTAAAAGGAAAATTTATATATTAGCTCATGCTGATAAAATGACAACAAATGCAGCAAACAGCTTATTAAAATTTTTAGAAGAGCCAAATGCATTGACAGTAGCAATGTTATTAACGGAGCAGATTCAGCAAATTCTGCCGACTATTTTATCTAGATGCCAAATTATATCTTTTACCCCTTTAGCTCCTAATAAAATGGCGGAACAGCTTATTGCCAATGGAATGAAAAAAAGTGATGCACCAAAAATTGCACAGCTTACCAATAATTACGAAGAAGCATTATTATTAAGTTCTGATGAATGGTTTGTACAAGCACAAAAAATAGTGGTAAAATTATATCAGACTCTTAGAGGAAATCCTTTGGACACTTTAATATACCTTCAAAGGGAATGGTTTATCCATTTTAAAGAGAAGGATCAGTATGATAGAGGGTTGGATTTATTATTGCTGCTTTATAAAGACTTATTATATATACAGCTGGGCAAATATGAGCAGATTGTTCATATAAATGAAAAGGAGCTATTGGAAACAAATGCATTAAAGTTTTCAAATCATCTTTTAACAGAGAAAATAACAGCTATTTTCGAAGCTAAGCGTAAGCTGCAGAGCAATATGAATCCGCAGTTATTGATGGAGCAGCTTGTGCTAAAGCTGCAGGAGGGATTTTCAGTTGTATGATGTTGTAGGAATCCGCTTTAAAAAAGCTGGAAAAATATATTATTTTGATCCCAGTGATATTCTTATCGAAAAAGGGAATTATGTCATTGTTGAAACAGTACGTGGGGTAGAGTACGGAAAAGTAGTAATCGCTCCAAAAAAAGTGAATGAAAATGATGTTGTTTTGCCCTTAAAAAAAGTGTTAAGGATAGCCGATCAAAAAGATCAAATGATTGTGGACGAAAACCGAAGCGCAGCAAAAGAAGCATATGAGGTTTGCTGTGAAAAAGTTAGTCTGCATGATTTAGATATGAAATTAGTGGATGTAGAATATACATTTGACAGAAATAAAGTAATTTTTTATTTTACTGCAGATGGACGTGTGGACTTTCGGGAGCTTGTAAAAGATTTAGCATCCATTTTTAGAACAAGAATAGAATTGCGCCAAATTGGCGTTCGAGATGAAGCGAAGATGCTGGGGGGAATAGGCCCTTGTGGAAGAATGCTTTGTTGCTCTACTTTTTTAGGAGATTTTGAACCTGTTTCAATAAAGATGGCGAAGGACCAGAACCTTTCTTTAAATCCTACTAAGATTTCTGGATTATGCGGTAGGTTGATGTGCTGTTTAAAATATGAAAATGATGAATATGAGTCTGCTAAAGAACAGCTTCCTGATTTGGGAGAGTGGATTAATACTCCTGATGGAAGAGGGAAAGTAGTAGGTCTAAATATATTGGAACGTTTACTCCAAGTGGAAATTTCTGAACAAGAACGAGTGCTTGAATATACTTTAGAAGAAATACTACAAGAAGATGCTGTTTCAGTTCAATCCACAGATTAATGAGGTGGAAGAGTGGATAAAAAAGAAGTTTTTGATTCAGTAATTAATATGGAAAGCCAAATTGGAAATTTATATCGGCAATTAGGAGAATTAAAGCAGCATGTTGCTGAACTAATTGAAGAGAATAATACGCTAAAGCTCGAAAATGAGAATTTGCGAAGACATTTAGAAAACCCTAGTGGCTTGAATCAAGGAAATAAAGCAATAAATAAAAAGAAAAGTTCAAAGCCAACAAGCCAAACGGAGGAAAAAAGCTTGGATGTTGGTGAGGGATATGATAATCTAGCTCGACTTTATCAAGAAGGATTTCATATTTGCAATCTTCACTTTGGAAGTCCACGAAAAGATGGAGATTGTTTATTTTGTTTATCTTTTCTTAATAAAAAGTAAGGTAAGCTTATCATATACTTTTATCGATTCACTAGCTAAGTGAAAGATATTTTCAGCACACATGAAACCTTCCTTTTACTAGGGAAGGTTTTTTAACGATTAGATGAGCTAGCAGAATATGACTAGAAAAAATACTGGATAAGAAGGAGCAATTAGGATGGAGGTCATAAGATGGTTGAGTTAATAGGAGATGAGAGGCTCGATTATTTATTAGGAGAAAATTTAAAAATTATTCAAAGTCCTTCTGTTTTTTCCTTTTCACTTGATGCGGTATTATTAGCTAACTTTGTATCTGTACCAATGAAAAAGGGAAATTTAGTCGACTTATGCAGCGGAAATGGGGTTATTCCTCTTTTCTTGTCATTAAGGACAAAAGGTACCATTTTAGGAGTAGAAATTCAAGAACGTTTGTATAATATGGCGACTAGAAGTGTTGCTTATAATCAGCTAGAAGAGAGAGTGCAAATGATCCATGACGATATAAAGGAAATTCCCCCTGTGATTGGTTATGAGAAGTATGATGTAGTGACATGCAATCCTCCTTATTTCCAAACAGATTCACTTCAAGAGAGAAATTTAAACGAGCATTATGCAATAGCAAGACATGAAATTCTCTGTACATTAGAAGATACTATTCGTATTGCCAGTCAACTTGCAAAACAGGGTGGTAAAGTAGCTTTTGTGCACCGTCCTGGAAGATTGCTTGATATTATTACATTAATGAGGTTATATAGAATAGAGCCTAAAAGAGTGCAGTTTGTGTATCCTAAGAAGGGGAAAGATGCAAACATTCTTTTAATAGAAGGAATTAAAGATGGAAAGCCAGATTTAAAAATACTTCCACCATTATTTGTTTATAATACTAAAAATGAGTATACAGAAGAAATGGGCTATATTTTAAATGGAAACAAATAAACACTACTTTTATGTATTAAAATGTCGAGATAGAAGTTTCTATGCAGGCTATACAAATAATATAAAAAAAAGAGTAGATACACATAATAGTGGGAAAGGAGCTAAATATACTCGAGGGCGGCTGCCAGTTTGTTTAGTTTATTCGAAAGAGTATCCTACTAAGTCAGAAGCATTAAAAGCAGAATATGCTTTTAAACAATGGAGCAGAAGTAAAAAGGAACGGTTTTTAATTAAGGAAGCAGGTGAGGGATTTGTGGCAACAAAAGAGTTATAAAGAGGATAAGGGAGCTTTGTATTTAGTTCCTACTCCTATTGGAAATCTAGAAGATATGAGTTTTCGAGCTATTAGAATGTTAAAGGAAGCAAATGTAATAGCAGCTGAGGATACAAGGAATACGAAAAAATTGTGTAATTATTTTGAAATTCTTACTCCGCTTATTAGTTATCATGAACATAATAAGGAAACTAGCGGGCGCAAATTGCTGGAGGAATTAGAGAGTGGAAAAACTATTGCTTTAGTAAGCGATGCTGGGATGCCGACGATTGCAGATCCAGGATATGAGCTGGTAGTTGCAGCAATAGCGAAAAAGATTCCAGTAATTCCATTACCTGGTGCGAATGCTGCGCTTACAGCCTTGATAGCATCTGGATTGCCTACCCATCCGTTTTTCTTTTATGGATTTCTTAATAGACAGAAAAAAGAAAAGAAAAAAGAATTAGTCTTTTTAAAAGGTATTCAAGGCACTATATTACTTTATGAATCACCACATCGTCTAAAAGAGACCTTAACCATTATGTATGATATTTTAGGAAATAGGAATATTTGTCTCTGTCGAGAGCTTACAAAAATTTATGAAGAGTTTATTAGAGGGACAATAGAAGAAGTACTGGAATGGGCAGAAAAAGAAGAAGTTCGTGGTGAGTTTTGCATTGTCATCGAGAAGGATGATCAAATACAATCTGAAGAAGAATGGTGGAAAGATTTAGGGGTTATTGAACATGTGCAATTTTACATAGAAGAAAAGGGGATTATGGTAAAAGAAGCAATAAAAAAAACAGCTGTTGATAGAGGGGTTCAAAAAAGAGAAGTATATCAACAATATCATATCAATGATTAATGGAGACAACCATAGTTCCTTCAGTTATAAACAAAAAGATGAGAGTTCACACTCTCATCTTTTTTCTATATAAAAGAAGTCATAATTATTTAGATAGTTCAAAATTGCTTTTGATTTCGCTAAGAAGTTGTTCAGCGCCTTCACGACTTAAGATTAATTTGCCGCCTGCTAATGATAAGTTATCATCAGAAACTTCACCTGTAACTTGGCAAGTCATATTAGCTTTATATTTTTTTAAGACGATTTTTTCATCATCCACATAAATTTCCAAAGCGTCTTTTTCAGCAATACCTAATGTACGTCTTAATTCGATTGGAATTACCACACGACCTAACTCATCAACTTTACGAACAATACCTGTAGATTTCATTTTCTTTTCTCCTCCCAATTGATTGCTAATTTATTAATGTATGTTTTTTTCGATAATATTCGACAAAATCCTTGCTTGTTTATATAATACCAGCCATTCCCATAACCGTCAATTATTTTATTTTTGAAAAGTTTATCGACTAAATAATAGGTGATTTTCTATGATATTTACTATTTATTTATTTTTGTGTAAAATTATCCCTGATTTTAGCAAGGAATGGAATGAGAATAAAATGACTTTATTCGACATATTTCAACAAATTTATTGTCGACTTAATATTTCTCTGAAAAAAGCTGAATGAACATATAAGAAGATAATAGGATTGTTAGTTGCAGAAAGTTAGTTTTTTAGGTATATTTTGATGGTACATTCGGCAAAAATGGCAATGATTCATCTGCTATGCTTTATAAAAATAGAAGTATAATAGGTATAAGAAAAACAAACCTTCTTTCATAAAACTTTAAATTGGTAGTTTGGAAATGGGCTAACTATTGATACAATAAGAAATAGATTAAACTATTTAATTGGTTTAAAAATGATCTACTACATAAGAGAAACAGAACTTTAGGAGGGAAAAAGTTGAAAGAACAAAATAATACTTTTTATATAACAACCCCTATCTATTATCCAAGCGGTAATTTACATATCGGGCATGCATATACTACTGTTGCTGGGGATGCAATGGCTAGATATAAAAGAATGCGGGGATTTGATGTTCGCTATTTGACGGGAACAGATGAACATGGCCAGAAAATACAGCGTAAAGCAGAAGAAGCAGGAATAACTCCAATAGAATATGTAGATGAAATTGTTGCTGGCATAAAAAAACTATGGAATAAATTAGATATTTCCTATGATGATTTTATTCGTACAACAGAGAAAAGACACACAGATGTTGTAAGTAAAATGTTTCAGCAATTGGTTGATCAAGGAGATATTTATTTAGATGAATATCAAGGATGGTATTCTGTATCTGATGAAACATACTATACTGAATTGCAGCTGGTAGATCCTCTTTATGATGAAAATGGAAAAATTATTGGCGGGAAGAGCCCTGATAGTGGACACGCTGTTGAATTGGTAAAAGAAGAATCTTACTTTTTTAGAATGAGCAAATATGCAGATCGTTTATTAGAATTTTACGAAAAAAATCCTGAATTTATTCAACCAGAATCTCGTAAAAATGAAATGATCAACAATTTTATTAAACCAGGATTAGAAGATCTTGCTGTTTCAAGAACGACTTTTGATTGGGGAATAAAAGTGCCAGGAGATCCAAAGCATGTTGTGTATGTATGGATTGATGCGTTGTCTAATTATATCACAGCATTAGGCTATGGAACAGAAGACGACTCGAATTATACTAAGTTTTGGCCAGCAAATGTACATCTAGTCGGAAAAGAAATTGTTCGTTTTCATACCATTTATTGGCCAATTATGTTAATGGCTTTAGACTTGCCTCTTCCCAAAAAAGTTTTTGCACATGGCTGGATTTTAATGAAAGATGGCAAAATGTCGAAATCTAAAGGAAATGTTGTGAATCCTGTAACGCTAATTGACAGATATGGACTAGATGCACTGCGCTACTATCTATTAAGAGAAGTGCCGTTTGGAGCAGACGGTGTATTTACTCCGGAGGGTTTTGTTGAAAGAGTAAATTTTGATTTGGCTAATGATTTAGGGAACTTACTAAACCGAACAGTTGCAATGATTCAAAAGTATTTCGATGGAGTAATTCCTGACTATAAAGGATCAGTTGGAGAATTTGAAAAGTCTCTTGTTCAAGCACATATTAACACTGTAGAAAAATATGAAGCACATATGGATAAAATGGAATTCTCTGTAGTGCTAACAAACTTATGGCAGCTGGTAAGTCGCAATAATAAATATATTGATGAAACACAACCATGGGTTTTAGCGAAGGAAGGAAAAACAGAAGAATTAGCAGCTGTAATGGCACATTTAGCAGAGTCATTAAGAAGAATCGCTATTCTTTTAAAACCATTTTTAACTAAAACACCTGATGAAATTTTCAAGCAATTAAATATCCAAGATGAAACGATTAAATCTTGGGATAGTTTAACAACTTTTGGTGTCATTCCATCAGACACAAAAGTTGTCAAGGGAGATCCGATTTTCCCGCGTTTGGATATGAAAGAAGAAGTAGAATTTATTAAAGTTGAAATGCAAGGACCTGCTGTAAAGGAAGAAGAAAAAACTAAAGAGCTGCCAGTACCAGAAGCAGAAGAAATTGCAATTGATGATTTTATGAAAATAGATTTGCGTGTTGCTAAGGTGCTTAGTGTAGAACCAGTAAAAAAAGCAGATAAACTTCTTAAGTTACAACTGGATTTAGGATATGAAAAAAGACAAGTAGTTTCTGGAATAGCTCAACATTATAAGCCAGAGGATTTAGTTGGCAAACGAGTTATTTGTGTAACAAATCTTAAACCAGTGAAATTAAGAGGAGAGCTTTCTCAAGGAATGATTTTAGCTGGAAGCCAAGATGGCATTTTGTCTATTGCATCTGTAGATGAATCCTTGCCATTAGGAGCGAAAGTAAAATAATAAAACAAAAACATAGGTATCCATTTACTAAAATGAATTTGGATTTCCTATGTTTTTCTTCTAAAAAGGTTTATTATCCTGTTAAAGAAGGAAATCTAAAAAGATATAAAAATAATGATGAAGTAAGAGGGATTTTATGTTATTCGATACACACACACATTTAAATGCTGAACAATTTGAAGTTGATTTAGAAGAGACCATTCAGCGTGCATTAGATGCAGGAATGGAGAAAATGATTGTTGTAGGATTTGATCGACCAACAATAGAAAAAGCGATAGAATTAATCGATAAATACCCGTTTCTTTATGCAAGTGTCGGCTGGCATCCAGTAGATGCTGTAGATATGACAGAGGAGGACTTGCTTTGGATAGAGGAATTAACCAAGCATCCTAAAGTAGTAGCATTAGGTGAGATGGGATTAGATTATCATTGGGATAAATCGCCTAAAGATATCCAAAAGGAAGTGTTTAGAAAACAGATACAATTAGCTAAAAAAGTGAAATTGCCAATAATTATTCATAATAGAGAAGCAACAGCTGATATCGTAGAGATTTTAAGGGAAGAGGAAGCAAGTGAAGTAGGCGGTATTATGCATTGTTACGGGGGCAGTGTGGAAACAGCAAAAGAATGCATAGAAATGAACTTTTATATCTCACTTGGTGGAACAGTAACCTTTAAAAATGCGAAAAAACCAAAAGAAGTTGCTGCTAGTATACCTTTGGAAAAGCTGCTTATTGAAACAGATTGCCCTTATTTAGCGCCAACTCCATATAGAGGAAAACGAAATGAACCAAGCTATGTCCAATTAGTCGCAGAGGAAATTGCGGGAATTAGAGGGATTTCTTATGAAGAAGTTGCAAAAGTAACTACAGAAAATGCAAAAAAATTATTCGGCATAAGTTGATAAGGAATGCTGTCGAAAGATAGAAATGTCTGTCTTTTTTTTAGTTTTTTCGAAAAAATTCTACAGAGCTTTCTTTTCTTATAGGATAAATATGTCGAGATTTCTTTCTTCCTTTTTGGAAAGATACCTTGCATAATAAGAGATGCGTTCATAGAAATATATGGGTTGACAGCAGACGCGATACTCTATATAATCACTCCGAAGAGAAAAGGAGGCGTTTTTCATCGTATTCACGAACATGAAAGCCCTGTTTTCCACATCTTTGAGCAGAAAAAAATGGGTCATTATGCTTGCTAGTTTCATAGTATTTGCAAGTGCTTTTGGATTTCTTATGTATGAGATATCCAAAAAAACAGTGACTCTAACACTAGATGGTAAAGAAAAGGTCATCGAGACGCACTCATCCACTATACAAGAAATATTCGATGAACTAGATATTGCCATCAGCTCAGAAGATTACGTATTTCCCTCGTTAGAGAAAAAAATAACCGATGATATGAAGGTTGTTTGGAAACGAGCAAAACAGGTTGAATTGAAAAAGGACGACGAGAAAAAAACGGTTTGGACGACAGCAGGAAGTGTTGAAGAGTTTTTGAAAGAACAAAAACTGTCTTTGAACGAGTATGACCAAGTAAATCATCAAATGGATACCACGATAGAACAGAAAATGGAGATTGTAGTACATATTGCATTTCCAGTTACACTATTAGACGCAGGAAAGAAAAAACAAGTATGGTCCACTTCGACTACGGTCGCTGACTTTTTAACACAACAAGAAATCTCACTTGCAAAATTAGACCGAGTTGAACCAAATCTAAAAGAAAAAGTGAAAGAAAAGGCTGTTGTAAATATTACACGAGTAGAAAAGGTCACCGATGTAGTGGAACAACCGATTGATTATGCTGTTGTTACTCAAAAAGATCATACCCTAAAGGCTGGCACTGAAAAAGTCGTGACAGAGGGGAAAAAAGGGTTAGTATCGAAAAAATTCGAAGTTACAAAAGAAAACGGCAAAGAAATTTCTAGAAAGCTGCTAAGTGAAAAAACCATTACAAAAAAACAAGATAAATTAGTTGCTGTTGGAACAAAAAGTGATGTTATGCAAATCGCATCCCGTGGTGAGAGTTCAAACAATGGGACAGATATGTATGTTAATTCAACGGCATACACAGCAAGTTGTAATGGCTGTTCTGGTCGTACTGCTACGGGGATTAATTTAAAGGCAAATCCGAACGCTAAAGTGATTGCTGTTGATCCAAGTTATATTCCTTTAGGTACAAAAGTATATGTAGAAGGATATGGCTACGCTGTTGCTGCTGATACAGGCGGTGCTATAAAAGGAAAGAAAATTGACGTGTTTTTCCCTTCGAAAGCAGATGCTTATCGTTGGGGGAATAAACCAGTAAAAATAAAAATTATTCAATAGTGCATTTTTACAGAGGATAGTGAGTCCTCTGTTTTTTTATTGGCAATATAGTTTATATCTAATTTTTGTTGTTTATTAAAAATATACTTGTTTACTAAAATGACGAGTATTTTGTTGAAAATAATAATTTGCGCTATAATGAATGATATGATTTTTACGATAAGCAATTTTTTTTGCTAAAGTTCCTGACATGTAGATGTTTAAAAAAAATAGATAGCACTTTTCATTTCTTACTATATATATAGACGATGCATGTTACAAAAATGTTTCATTTTTTTCAAATATTTTATTTTTTTTTGGAGGGTCCATGAAAATTAAAGAAATAATAGTAGTGGAAGGCAGAGATGATACTACTGCGATTAAGCGGGCAGTTGATGCAGATACTATCGAGACAAATGGATCAGCTGTTAATAAAGAAACAATAGAAAAAATTAGGTTGGCTCAAAGTGTAAGAGGTGTAATTATCTTTACAGACCCTGATTATCCCGGTCAGAAGATTCGCGATACGATTACAAAACATGTAGCAGGATGTAAGCATGCTTTTATACCAAAAGAAATGGCATTGCATAAGCTGGGGAAAGGTGTAGGGGTTGAGCATGCGTCTGTTGATGCAATTCGTGCATCCTTAAAAGATGCACATATTATGAGTGAGTCACCAGTTGAACAAATTACACAGGACGATTTAATCTGTGCGCAACTTATTGGTGGTGATGGAGCAAAAGAACGGCGAGAGATGTTAGGTAAAATTTTGAAAATTGGTTATACAAATGGAAAACAGCTGCATAAAAGGTTAATGATGTTTCAAATTACAAAAGAAGAGTTTGCAAATGCCTTAAAAGTGATGCGCCAGGAGGAAAAGAATGTATAAAGATATAGCAACACCTGTTAGGACAAAAGAAATATTAAAAAAATATGGTTTTTCCTTTAAAAAAAGTTTAGGACAAAACTTTCTTATTGATACAAATATATTAAGAAATATAGTAGATCATGCACTGCTTACAGATCAATCTGGAGCGATTGAAGTTGGGCCTGGAATTGGGGCATTAACAGAGCAATTGGCAAAACGCAGCAAAAAAGTAGTCGCATTTGAAATTGATCAAAGATTATTGCCTATTTTAGATGAAACACTTGCTCCATATGACAATACAAAAATCATTCATGAAGATATTTTAAAAGCAGATGTTAAGAAAGTGATGGAACAAGAGTTTCAAGGCATGGATGACGTTATGTTAGTAGCTAATTTGCCTTACTATGTAACTACACCTATTATCATGAAAATATTAGAAGCTCATCTTCCGATAAGGGGCATCGTTGTTATGCTTCAAAAAGAGGTGGCAGAGCGCATTTCTGCTAAACCGAGTACAAAGGAATATGGATCTCTTTCTATAGCTATTCAATATTACACTGTACCGGAAGTGGTTATGATTGTTCCAAAAACAGTATTTATGCCACAGCCGAATGTGGATTCTGCTGTAATTAGGCTTACTAAGCGGGAAAAACCATTAGTTGCGGTAAAAGATGAAGACTTCTTTTTCCAAGTGACACGTGCAAGTTTTGCTCAACGAAGAAAAACAATCTTAAACAATTTAGTTGGACAGCTGGAAAAGGGTAAAGAAAAAAAGGATCTAATACTAGAATCACTTCAAGCATCAGGAATAGAGCCTACTAGAAGAGGAGAATCGTTATCGATTGAAGAGTTTGCAGCATTAAGTGATGCTTTATATGTCTATTTTAAAAAATAGGCGATTCTTTAAGCTATTGAAAGGCCGTTTATAGATGAATTTTATGCCTTTTGTCAAAAGTCTTACTGCCTGATAAATATGGAATATATTAGATGATAAGCTTGGCTCTAGTTACTTATGAGCTAAGCTTATTCTTTTGACTAAAAGTAACTTACTCTTAAGTTCCTATGAAGGATTGCTCACATCTGAACCATTTGCTGCATAATGTATGAAAGATAAGGGAAGAAACAAAAATCCTCTACATTTGGGTAACTGGAGTGACGACAGTGAGTATAAAAATCATGGATATCGTCGGCAGAAAGTCATATCATTGTGATATTGTTTTCCGAATTACTGATATTAAAGAAGAAAATGGGCAAAAACTTGCCGTTTTATATGGGGAAGATTTTCGTCTTATTGCAGATGCTCCTTATGAGGATCTAGTGAGTATTAATAAACCGATGCAAAGAAAGATATCACAGGAGTTTGAGTTCCTTGAAGAACAATCCTTAGAATTATTTCGCCAAGATGTTAATTTGCTTAGACAAAAACAAGAATATGTGGCAACAAACGCCTATAGTAAACAAATGAACTATTTTCAATTACCTGGAAAAGTTTTGCATTTAGATGGAGACCCCACTTATTTAAAAAAATGTTTAACTTTATACGAAAAAATAGGCATACCAGTTACAGGTATACATTGTGATGAGAAAGAAATGTATAAAAAAATAGGGAAACTAATCGAATATTATCGCCCAGATATACTGGTTATTACAGGGCATGATGCCTATTCTAAAACATTGGGAGAAAAACAAGATATAAATGCATATAGACATTCAAAATACTTTGTTCAAACGGTAAGAGAGGCTAGAAAGAAGATTCCTCATTTAGACCAGCTGGTAATCTTTGCTGGAGCTTGTCAGTCCCATTTTGAATCACTTATTCATGCAGGTGCCAATTTTGCAAGTTCTCCATCTCGGGTTAATATACATGCCCTAGATCCTGTATACATTGTTGCCAAAATTAGTTTTACACCATTTATGGAGAGAGTAAATGTTTGGGAGGTACTTCGAAGTACCTTAACAGGAGAAAAAGGCCTTGGCGGCATTGAAACAAAAGGAGTGCTTCGAACAGGAATGCCATATAATCTAAATTATACGGAATAATGATAAAAGACGAAGGACAACATTTTAGTTTACTTTCGTCTTTTATTTTAGTTTGATTTTAGGAAGCCATACGTCAAACATTGCAATGTGCCATATAATTCATTCTTATTTAGCAAGGCTTTGACCTGTTTCAAAGTTAGGTGGGGAATGAAGAAAAAACGGATTAAAATTTTATTTTATGTTAATCATTTACTATGCATAAAATAAAATTTTAATTTTCTACATAATTACCAACTAATAGGTGAAATATAAAAATGTTGAAAAATAAGAGAAAAATAAGAATAAAAAATATTGACAACTTCTAAAAAAGACTGTTATAATTTATATTTTTGTTTGACTCTGTTGTGTCAGTGTGATATACTTTACACAGTGAGGTGGACCGAATGGCGAAAACATTATCAGATATAAAACGAGCTCTTGATTCAAATTTAGGAAAAAGACTTATGTTGAAGGCAAATGGTGGACGTCGTAAAACAATTGAACGTTCAGGAGTCTTAGCAGAAACTTATCCTTCTGTTTTTGTGGTTGAGTTAGACCAAGATGAAAATGCGTTTGAACGTGTATCATACAGCTATGCGGATGTTTTAACAGAAACGGTTCAAATTACTTTCTATGAAGATACATCAGGACAAGTTGCTTTAAGCTAATATATAGTGTTTCTGTATTGCAGTGAACATTCATGTTTACTGCTTTTTCATTTGAGAAAAAATAGAAAAAAACTGGCAAGAAATAAAATACATCAAAATAATCTGAAGCTGCATACTATAACTACCATGGATGATGAAAGGAGAGATTTGCTGTGGGTAGACGAAAAGGTGTTATGTCTGAGGGATTGAAAGAAGAATTGGCCAAAGAGTTAGGTTTTTATGATATTGTTCAAAAAGACGGATGGGGCGGCATTCGAGCGAGAGATGCAGGAAACATGGTCAAAAGAGCAATAGAAATCGCGGAGCAAAATCTTCTAAATCAAAAACAATAGTGTTTTTGGGATCTTATTCGTTCATCTTGTTTACACGAGTTTTATCATAATGGATTCAACCATGGTATTGCGGCTTCACATTTTAGTTTGTAGTAAGAGAATTTCTCTTTTACAAATAAAAATGTGGAGCCTTATTTTTGTTTTATTCAAAATAAACTCTATTTAAATCCTCCCTTTTTTAAAATCATAATAATAGGGTAGAATAATACATAAAAAACATGGATACTGATGCAAGCAATTACATGTTTTATGGTAAAATCACTATATCCATATAAGTGTAGTTATGTCCCTTTTTATTCTATTACAAAATAATACATGGTTAACCGTGTATGAAATAAGAAGAATCATCACTTGAGGAATTAATAAACATACAAGAAAAGCAAAAACTCTTTCTAAAAGTTCAATAGGCTTGCGTTTTTAGAAGGAATTCTTCCTTTTCTTCCAGGATGATAAATTAGGACAAAAACTGTGGAGATAAAGAAAATTAAGTAGGTGGAAATATTGAAGCTTTTGGTAAAGGCACCAGCTAAAATCAATTTATCATTAGATGTACTCAATAAAAGGCCAGATGGTTATCACGAAGTTGAGATGATCATGACAACGATTGACTTAGCAGATAGAATAGAGCTTTCATTAGAAGAGAATGACATAATAAAAATTATTTCACTTAATAGATTTGTTCCAGATGATCAAAGAAATCTTGCTTATCAAGCGGCAAAGCTATTAAAAGATAAATTTCATGTACAAAAGGGTGTTTCGATAAAAATTGAGAAAAATATTCCAGTGGCAGCAGGTTTAGCTGGTGGAAGCAGTGATGCAGCAGCCGTACTAAGGGGATTAAATAAGCTATGGGATTTAGGGTTGAACCTTGATCAATTAGCCGAAATTGGGGCTGAAATTGGCTCAGATGTATCTTTTTGTGTATATGGTGGTACAGCTTTAGCGACTGGCAGAGGAGAAATGATTAAAGAATTGCCAGCACCGCCTATCTGCTGGGTTGTATTAGCTAAACCATTTATAGGGGTATCTACTGCAGATATTTATAAAAGGCTTGATGTTTCGAAAATTAATCATCCAAATACAAAATCGATGATTGATTCTATTTTTCATGGGGATTATGATCAAATGTGCGAAAATGTGGGAAATGTATTAGAAGATGTTACCCTAAATCTTTATGAGGAAGTTGCCCAAATTAAAGACCAAATGAGCAAATTTGGAGCAGATGCTGTATTAATGAGCGGAAGTGGTCCGACAGTATTTGGTTTAATGCACCATGATTCTAGAATGCATCGTGTTTATAATGGTTTACGAGGCTTTTGCGATCAAGTATTTGCAGTGAGAATAATCGGAAATCGTCATAGTCTTGATTAAATCCGTATATTTATGGTATATTAACGTTAAAATATTCGGTTTTTGGGGGTCCTTAGTATGAAGTTTCGTCGTAGTGAGCGTTTAATAGACATGACGAATTACTTATTAGAGCATCCAAGGCAGTTAGTTTCATTATCCTATTTTGCTGAAAAGTATGGTTCCGCTAAATCTTCTATTAGTGAGGATTTGACTATTATTAAGGAGACATTTGAGCAAAGAGGAATAGGAATTCTTCAAACACTGCCGGGAGCAGCCGGAGGAGTTAAATATCAGGTTAAGGTGAATGAGCAAGATGCAAAGCCTTTTATAGAGGAACTTTGTGAGCTGATTATGAAACCTGACAGACTTTTACCAGGCGGCTATCTATATATGACAGATATATTGGGTGATACAGCTCTTGTTCAAAAAGTAGGTAAATTGTTCGCGTCTGCTTTTGCAGATACAAATATTGATGTAGTAATGACTGTTGCTACAAAAGGAATACCATTGGCTTATGCTGTTGCCAATTATTTAAATGTACCTGTTGTTATGGTTAGAAGAGACAGCAAGGTTACGGAAGGGTCTACTGTAAGTATTAATTATGTTTCAGGTTCCACAAAAAGGATTCAAACTATGCTGCTTTCTAAAAGAAGTTTAGAAGAAGGATCAAGGGTATTAATTGTGGATGACTTTATGAAAGCTGGCGGCACGGTAAATGGTATGATTAGTCTATTGGAAGAATTTAATGCATATGTTGCAGGCATTGCTGTTTTAGTGGAAGCAGAAGAAGCAGAAGAAAGACTTGTAGATGACTATTTATCACTGGTAAAATTATCTGGTGTAGATGTAAAAGAAAAAAGAATTTCCGTAGAGATGGGAAATTACTTTGATCAACAATAAATAATATAGGGGGAGTTAGGAATGAAAGTTGTTCAGACAAATGCTGCACCACAAGCAATTGGACCATATTCTCAAGGGATTATTGTCAATAATATGTTTTACAGTTCAGGGCAGATTCCATTGACATCTGAAGGTGCTTTGGTAGAAGGTGATGTTCAAGCACAAGCACATCAAGTATTTAAAAACTTACATGCCGTTTTAGAGGCAGCTAATGCTTCATTTGAAACGGTAGTAAAGGCAACAGTTTTTATTAAAAATATGGAAGATTTTTCTGCTATAAATGAAGTATACGGCGAATATTTTCAAACGCATAAGCCTGCACGTTCTTGTGTAGAAGTAGCAAGATTGCCAAAAGATGTGCTGCTTGAAATTGAAGTAATTGCACTTTGCAAATAAAGTAGATAAAAGGATACGCTTATTTTTTACAGGAAAGTAAAGAATGGGCGTTTTTTATATTATCTAGGTGGATAAGAATAATAGGTGATCACTGATTGAAGAAAGAATTAAGGGAATTACAAATGAATGGAATTTTTTAATATTACCTTTATATTTAATAGGGTAATAGTTTGAAATTATTGCAAAATGTAAGGGTTTTATGCTATTTTTTAGCAAATTCCATCGATTTATCCTAAATATTCTAAAAAATTTTAATAATTAAGCAGGAGTTATGAAAGTTCTGTTGAATTTAATAAACTAGATTTTATCTTCTAGTAAAGGTGGTGAACAGAATGGAAGTAACTGACGTAAGGTTGCGCCGGGTTAATACGGATGGACGAATGAGAGCTATCGCCTCTATTACTCTAGATAATGAATTTGTTGTTCATGATATCAGGGTAATTGATGGAAATAACGGATTATTTGTTGCAATGCCTAGTAAACGAACACCAGATGGAGAGTTTAGAGATATTGCACATCCAATTAATTCTGGTACAAGAGGTAAAATCCAAGAAGCTGTTTTAGCGGAATACCACCGTTTAGGTGAATTAGAAGTTGAATTTGAAGAAGCTGGTGCTTCCTAAATAATAAGCAACTAGAGCCTACCTCCTATGAGTAAGGCTCTTTTTTTAGTCTAAATTATGTTTTTTTAAGTGCAGCCATTAGATTTATGAATACGTCCTCCATATCAATGCTTCTTTTTTGTTTCTTAATTCCCTTTATTTTCTAAGGTAAACCTTTCTTTCTTCTAGTATGATAGTATTATTGTTTTATAAATGGTTTTATTCTTTCTGTTAAATGCATTAAAGTTACATATATAGTAAAAGTTTTTTCTAATAAGAAGAGGAAATAAGGAAAATTTACTGCAATTATAGATGTCCAGCAAAAATAAAATAATGTAGATCTGCATAAATATTTTTATATGTGGAGAGAAATCATGAAATAGCTGAATCCTTTCTTGAAATCAGACAGTATTTAAGATAATATTTTTAATGGATAAAAAGGTTTATATTGGAGGCCTGTGAATGTTAACTCGTTACGCAGTCATTTTAGCTGCAGGACAAGGAACTAGAATGAAGTCAAAATTATATAAAGTGCTTCATCCTGTATGTGGAAAAGCAATGGTGCAGCATGTTGTTGACCAAGTTTTAAATCTTCAAATAAAGGATGTTGTGGCAGTAATAGGGCATGGTTCTGAACAGGTTAAAGCACAGCTAGGCAATAAGGTAAAGTATGTTAACCAAGCAGAGCAGTTAGGGACAGCACATGCAGTAATACAAGCAAAAGACCTTCTTGATAATAAAGAGGGGGTTACCTTAGTAGTCTGTGGAGATACCCCGCTTATTAAGTCAGAAACGCTTGAGGCACTGTTTAAACACCATGATGAGACATCTGCTAAAGCTACTATTCTCACAGCAGTAACTCAAAATCCAAGTGGGTATGGGCGTATTGTACGTAATAGTCATGGACAAGTGGAAAAGATAGTTGAGCATAAAGATGCAACAGATGAAGAGAGATTAATTACAGAAATCAATACAGGAACATATTGTTTTGATAATATGGCATTGTTCCATGCTCTAAATCAAGTATCTAATGAAAATGCGCAAGGCGAATATTATTTGCCGGATGTAATAGAAATCTTGAAAAAGCAAAACGATATCGTTGCTGCTTTTCAGACTGAAGATTTCGAAGAGACATTAGGAGTAAATGATCGTGTGGCGTTAGCAGAAGCAGAAGCACTTATGAAAAAAAGAATAAACAAATTCCATATGCAAAATGGCGTTAGCATTATTGACCCTGAAAATACGTATATAGAGGCATCTGTTAGGATTAAAGAAGATACAGTAATTATGCCAGGGTCTATTTTGTCTGGAGATACAGTGATTGATTCAGATTGTGTAATTGGACCACATACTGAAATAAAAAACTGTGTTGTTGGCAAAAATACAGTTATTAAACAATCTATTGCACATGATAGCAAAATTGGTTCCGAAGTAAATATAGGACCATTCGCACATATTCGACCACAATCGAATATAGATGATGAAGTCAAAATTGGGAATTTTGTCGAAATTAAAAAAGTAAGCTTCGGCAAAGGTAGTAAGGCATCTCATTTAAGTTATATTGGAGATGCTGAGGTTGGCAGTGATGTAAATATTGGATGCGGTACAATAACCGTTAATTATGATGGCAAAAATAAATTTTTGACAAAAATTGGGGATGGAGCATTTGTTGGATGCAACTCTAATTTAATTGCACCAGTTACGATTGGTGAAGGAGCATATGTAGCTGCTGGTTCGACTATTACGGAAGATGTGCCAGGCAATGCACTTTCTATTGCTCGTGCCCGTCAAGTGAACAAGGAAAATTATGTAGAAAAATTACAACAAGATAAAAACTAGTGGTAAATGGAATAAGAGCTAAAAGTTTTCTTATTCCTTAACAAAAAGGAACAACCTATTAGTTAGGAAAAAGCCAATGGAGGTTCAGGATGTCAGTTAAGAATTTAGATCCAAATTTGAAGTTGTTTAGCTTAAATTCAAACCCTGATTTAGCTATGGAAATCGCTAAATCTATCGGAGTAGAATTAGGGAAATGTTCGGTTACAAGATTTAGTGATGGAGAAATTCAAATCAATATTGAAGAAAGTATCCGTGGATGTGATGTATACATTATTCAATCTACAAGTGCTCCAGTAAATGAACATATTATGGAACTGTTGATTATGATTGATGCCTTAAAACGTGCTTCTGCAAAAACAATTAACTTAGTTATTCCTTATTATGGATATGCAAGACAAGATAGAAAAGCGAGAGCTCGTGAACCTATCACTGCTAAATTAGTAGCAAACCTTTTAGAAACAGCTGGTGCAACACGTGTTATTACATTGGATTTACATGCTCCGCAAATTCAAGGATTTTTTGATATTCCTATTGATCATCTTATGGGTGTTCCGATTCTAGGGGAGTATTTCAGTAAACGTGAATTTGATGGAGATATTGTTATCGTTTCTCCAGATCATGGTGGTGTAACAAGAGCTCGTAAACTTGCTGAGCGCTTAAAAGCACCGATTGCAATTATTGATAAGCGACGTCCTAAACCAAATGTGGCTGAAGTAATGAACATCGTAGGCAATATTGAAGGAAAAATAGCTATACTTATTGATGATATTATTGATACTGCTGGAACTATTACACTTGGCGCTAACGCTCTTGCTGAAAATGGGGCAAAAGAAGTATATGCTTGCTGTACACATCCTGTTTTATCTGGTCCGGCGATGGAGAGAATTAAAAATTCAAAAATAAAAGAACTTGTTGTAACCAATTCCATTGAACTTGCTGAAGAAAAATTATCAGATAATGTTATTCAATTATCTGTAGCAGATCTTTTAGGTGAAGCTATTATTCGAGTTCATTCAGACCAATCCGTTAGTCTTTTATTTGATTGAAAAAATGAAGGCAGTCCCTTTTAATAGAAGGCTGCCTTTTTACTATATCTATTAGTTAAACAAATTTAAGGACGCTATTTTCAGTATTGCAGGCATTTATAGCCTAGATGCCTAAAGAGCAAAAAAAATCTTTTCTCCTTCTTATTCCTTATCTGTAAATGAAAATTTTTATATTAGATGAAACGGCTATGTTTAAATCTTCCTTATTTAGGGCATTTTTTAATTAGAGTGTTTCTTGAAAAAATAATGGAAGGTGATTAATTAAATGAGTACTTTATTGCAAGCAAAGGAACGTACGGAATTTAAACATTCTACACTAACAGGTTTACGCCAAAATGGAGGTATTCCAGGAGTGGTTTATGGGACAAAAACAACTAACACTTCCATATACTTAGATGAGGCAGATTTTTTAAAAGTAATGAAAACGGTTGGACGCAATGGTGTAATCGAGCTCGATGTAGATGGAAAAAAACATAATGTTGTCCTAAATCACTATGATTCAGATCCGATTAAGCGGAAAATTCTCCATGTTGATTTCCTTGCAGTTGACTTATCCCAGGCTATTACAGCTACGGTAAAAGTTTCTTTAATAGGAGATGCTCAAGGAGTAAAGGATGGCGGCGTTCTGCAGCAAGCATTACATGAAGTAGAAGTAACAGCAAAACCGAATGATATCCCAGCTGCAATTGAAATTGCAGTTGATGAATTACAAGTTGGAGATACACTTACGATTGCAGATATAAAAGGTTATAATGGAGTAGACATTAACCATGAAAAAGAAGAAGTAATTGCTTCTATTCTAGCTCCTAGACAAGAAGAAGAAATTAGTACAGGGGAACAGCAAGAAGGTGGCGTGCCTGATAATTTAGAAGGCAGAGAAACTGTGAAAGAGGAAATAGAATAACGAAATAGTTAAGCTATTAACAGTTTTTACCCTTTGTACTAGTTGATTTAATGAAGTGATAGATGGAAATTTGTCTCTATTACGCTTGATACATGCAGGAATGGGAGGATTTGTCCTTTAAGAAAGTTCTTAAAAGGATAAACCCTCTTTTTCTATATGAGAGTTTATTTTTTACAAAGGGAGATTTTATATGAAATTAATTGTTGGTTTAGGAAATCCTGGAAAACCATATGAAAGTACAAGACATAATATTGGTTTTGACATTATTGACCGTATTGCACAAGATTATGGTATTTCTTTAGATAAAGCAAAGTTTAAAGGCATTTTTGGAATGGGTACAATAGAAGGGGAGAAGGTTATACTATTAAAGCCTCTTACATATATGAATCTTTCAGGTGAATCGATTCGTCCGATTGTGGATTATTATGATGTAGAATTGGAAGATATTATAATTATCTATGATGATTTAGATTTACCTGTTGGAAAAATAAGATTACGGCAAAAGGGAAGTTCTGGTGGACATAATGGCATTAAATCAACTATTGCTCATCTAGGAACAGAAAAATTTAACCGTATTCGCATTGGCATTGACCGACCGAAAAATGGTATGAAAGTTACAGATTATGTTTTAGGAAAATTCACCCAAGAAGAACAGGCTGATTTAGAAGCTGTTATCAAAAAAAGTTCAGAAGCTTGTGGGCAATGGATGAAGGAACCATTTTTGCAAGTGATGAATAAATATAATATTCAATAAAGTAAAACTTCAATCAGTGAGGGGATTATTGAATTAGTAAAGCGAGATAGTAATAAAAAATAGGGAAATTAAGCATTATTTTTTTATTTTGTCATATAATAGAATAGTTAAAAAGTAAACTTATTAATCATATGCTCTCAACTGATTAAATGGTTTCTTAATCCAGTTAAAGGTATAGATAACTTGTCATTTGTAAATACTAGCAATTAAAGTCATTACGATTGGCAAGGAGGCTCGAGCATGGCTATTCATTATCACTGCAGACATTGTAGCGTTAATATGGGAACACTTGAAACAGAGTCTGTAGATATTAGTAGATTAGGAATTCATTTGTTGACAGATGAAGATCGAGTAGAAATGGTTAATTATAGTGAAGATGGACATGTACATATAAAGTCCATTTGTGAAGATTGCTATGAATCATTAACAAAAAATCCTAATTTCTATGAAAATAATTACTTAATTCATTAAAAATTATGCCGCTATTTATTAATGTTTTCCGGATTGGAACAAAAAACTAGAGGGTAACCCCAAAAAATTGTTCATATCCCCTCTACTAGTAGAGGGGGTGAATGTGTTTGGGGAACCCTCGTTTTTCCATTTTATTAAATAAAGTTTGTTTAGTAGCGTCGGATAAAAAATGATGGAATTGATATATCAATGGCGTTTCATGCAGGAATATTAGATATGTTTATCGTATATAAACTCACTAGCACTTTTATTTATACCTTTTAGCAAAAAAATATAAACCTAGAGCTAATTCTTTTTTATGATATGTGGACACTTATAGATATGGAGATAATGCTTAATTAAATAAGGAAAGGCAAAAGTGAAAATGATTACTTATGTGCTGCCATTGCATAAAAAAGGATAAAAACTATAGATTGGGGGAGCATGATTTTTATGTTCCTCTTCCGTTATGGTTATCTTAATGCTGAAGTTTTCAGTAAGGAGGGAAAAATCCATTGTTAGGGCTAAAACAAGAATTTAACCAACAAGAAGATATTCAAAATCTCATTTCTGGTTTTGAAGTGGGGTTACATGAGCAATTAGTATCAGGGCTGTCAGGATCAGCAAGAACATTGTTTTTGACATCGGTATATGAGAGAACGAAAAGGCCTTTATTGATTGTTACACATAACTTGCTTCAAGCTCAGAAACTTTATGATGATATTACAAATATAATTGATGAGAAAGAAGTATTCTTATATCCTGCCAATGAATTGATAGCAGCAGAAATAAGTATTGCAAGTCCTGAACTTAAAGCCCAGCGAATTGAAGTTTTAAACCACTGGACAAAAGAAAAAAAAGGAATCATGATTGTTCCTGTTGCTGGTTTAAGAAAGCTGCTTCCCCCATTAAAGATGTGGGATAATAGTCAAGTAAGGGTAGAAGTTGGAAAGGAAATGGATCTTGAAGTACAGTTAAAGCAATTTGTTCAAATGGGATATGTAAGAAATGATATGGTTTCTGCACCAGGCGAATTTAGTGTTAGAGGAGGAATTATTGATATTTATCCTTTAACAGAAGAAGACCCATTACGAATTGAATTATTTGATACGGAAATAGATTCTATTCGTAGATTTTCTCTAGAGGATCAAAGGTCAAAGGATAAATTATCAGCAATAAATATTGGCCCTGCAACAGAAGTCCTATTTAGCGAAGAGGAGGTAGTATCGCTCATTGCTAAAATGGAATCAGGACTTGCAAAAAGCCTGAAAAAAGTAAAAGATCCTGCGATAAAAACATTGCTGGCGCGAAATATCGGACATGAAATAGAGCAATTAAAAGAAGGACAAAAACCAGAACAATTATATAAATATTTGTCCATTCTATATGGAAAGCAAACAAGTTTAATAGATTATTTGCCGTCTGATGGACTTATTTTCATTGATGAAATTAGTAGAGTTCAAGAAATGAATGATGCCTTAGAGAAAGAAGAAGCAGACTGGTACACAAGCTTACTCCATGAAGGGGAGATTATTCATGAATTAACATTATCTCAAAATGTTAATTATCTGCTTCACCAGTCTAAGCAATCAATTGTTTATTTATCTTTATTTTTAAGACATGTTCAAAATACAAATCCACAAAATATTATTAATATATCCTGTAAACCAATGCAAAGTTTTCATGGACAGATGAATGTCCTTAAAACAGAAATAGAACGCTGGCAGAAAAATCAGTACTCTATGCTTATTATAGGGAGTGATCAAGAGCGTTTAGAGAAGTTAGAACAAGTGCTTAGGGATTATGAAATAAATAGTGTTATCAAGGACAGGGGTCAATCTGTTATTCCTGGACAGATACAGCTTATAGAAGGGAATCTTCAATCTGGATTTGAGCTGCCCATTTTAAAAATGGCTGTTCTAACAGAAGAAGAATTATTTAAAACAAAAACGAAAAAAAGCTCGAAACGAAGGCAAAAGCTATCTAATGCAGAAAGAATTAAAAGTTACTCTGAATTGAAGGTTGGGGACTATGTCGTTCATGTCAATCATGGGATAGGAAAATACCTTGGAATAGAAACGTTGCAAATAAATGGTGTGCATAAAGATTATCTCCATTTAAAATATCAAGGTAGTGATAAACTATACGTACCTGTTGAACAAATTGATTTAGTGCAAAAGTATGTTGGGTCTGAAAGCAAGGAACCTAAAATATATAAACTAGGTGGAAATGAGTGGAAGAGAGTAAAACGCAAAGTAGAATCTTCTGTTCAAGATATTGCCGATGATTTAATTAAATTATATGCAGAAAGAGAAGCATCTGTTGGATATGGATTTTCACCAGATGGAGAAATGCAGAGGGAATTTGAAGCTTCGTTTGCTTATCAGGAAACAGAGGACCAATTGCGATCTATTAATGAAATAAAAAAAGATATGGAACGAGAAAGGCCAATGGACCGTCTTCTTTGTGGAGATGTTGGATATGGAAAAACAGAAGTAGCCATTCGTGCTGCATTTAAGGCAATTGCCGATGAAAAGCAGGTGGCATTATTAGTACCAACTACTATTTTGGCACAACAGCATTATGAAACGCTTAGAGAGCGTTTTCAAGATTATCCAATTGAGATTGGTCTATTAAGCAGGTTTAGAACAAGAAAACAGCAAACGGAGACAATGAAAGGTCTGAAAGCAGGAACGATAGATATTGTTGTAGGGACACATCGGATTCTATCAAAAGATATTTCTTATCGAGATTTAGGTTTACTGATTATTGATGAAGAACAACGATTTGGTGTAACACATAAGGAAAAAATTAAGCAGCTTAAAACCAATGTAGATGTTTTAACCTTAACTGCTACACCAATTCCCAGAACACTGCATATGTCTATGCTAGGAGTAAGGGATCTTTCTGTTATTGAAACACCACCAGAAAATCGTTTTCCAATTCAAACGTATGTTATGGAGTATAATGGTGGATTAGTTCGTGAGGCAATTGAAAGAGAGCTTGCACGCAATGGGCAAATATACTTTTTATATAATAGAGTAGAAGATATCGAAAGAAAAGCAGAAGAAATATCTATGCTAGTCCCAGATGCAAAAGTTACTTATGCACATGGAAAAATGACAGAAAATGAATTAGAATCTGTTATGCTTAGTTTTCTTGAAGGAGAGTATGATGTTTTAGTAAGTACCACTATTATTGAAACAGGTGTAGATATTCCTAATGTTAATACATTAATAGTGCAAGATGCTGATCGGATGGGACTTTCTCAGCTTTACCAATTAAGAGGTAGGGTAGGACGATCTAACCGTGTTGCATATGCCTATTTTACCTATCGCAAGGATAAGGTATTAACAGAGGTTGCAGAGAAACGTTTACAAGCAATTAAAGAATTTACAGAGTTAGGTTCCGGCTTTAAAATTGCGATGAGAGATTTAACCATTAGAGGAGCAGGTAATCTCCTGGGTTCACAACAGCATGGATTTATTGATTCTGTTGGTTTTGACTTATATTCTCAAATGTTAAAAGAGGCAATAGAAGAGCGTAAAGGAACAATTGATGAAGAAAGCAAACAAACAGTAGAGCTAGATCTTGATATAGATGCATATATCCCTGATTTTTATATAAATAATGGCCAGCAAAAAATTGAAATGTATAAAAGGTTTAGAGGAGTTGCATGTTTAGATGAATTAGCAGAACTTCAAGAAGAAATGGTGGATCGTTTCGGCGATTATCCACCTGAAGTTGCCTATTTATTTAAGCTGACAGAAATGAAGGTATATGGAAAACAAGCTGGAGTAGAATTAATCAAACAAAATAAAGAAGAAGTGCTGATACTCTTATCAGAGAAAAGCAGCAATGTAATGGATGGGCAAAAGATATTTGAGAAAAGCTCTAAATATGGAAGAATGATTGGTCTTGGAATGGAAGGGAAAAAATTAAAAATCGTTTTACATGTGAAAGGAATAGAAACAGATAAATGGCTTGAGGCTTGTTATGAAATGGTGGAATCATTAAATAGCTTTAAAAAAGAACCGCAAGAGACAAGTTAATAAGGGGGAGGGGTGTTTCAAATAGTATATTTGGGACACTCCTTTTTCGGTTGTATATTTTGCTGTTGTAAAAGTATTTTGATTAGCCGGTTGGCAGGAATAATACTATTTATTTTAAGGTTTAAATAGTTGAGACAAGGGTATCTAAATAAATATAAGGGAATTGGAATTTAATGGTCTGTCGGAAGCTTTTACTTTTCGTTTTGTGAAGGAGTGCTGCTAGTTTTTCACTTATTTAAGTCTATTTATGAACATAATTTAGTTAAGAAAGGATCTAAATATAGTAGAGAAAAACTAACCTAAGATATTCACTCTATCCTTATTTTTATGGAAATAATCATAATAAAAAGAAAAATTTTTGTTAAAGTGTATAGAACTTTCCATATGAAAGATACTATGTTTAAATATGGCGAACATTTCATAATTAGTTAAAGAAATATTTGCCAAATTAAAATCATCTGATGAAAGTGAGGCAACATGAAATGAAAGCAACTGGAATTGTGCGTCGAATCGATGATCTGGGTCGTGTTGTAATCCCAAAGGAAATCAGAAGAACATTAAGAATTCGCGAAGGAGATCCATTAGAAATTTTTGTGGATCGTGATGGAGAAGTTATTTTGAAAAAATATTCTCCAATTAGTGAACTAAGTGACTTTGCAAAAGAATATGCAGAGGCATTATATGACAGTTTAGGGAATTCTGTTTTAATATGCGATAGAGATACATATATCGCAATGGCTGGAGGCTCTAAGAAGGAGTACCTCAATAAGAATATAAGTGAATTAGTAGAAAAGTCAATGGAAGAAAGAGGCTCCATTTTAAAAAATCAACAAGAGCAATTAGCGTTAGTAGAGAATAATAATGAAAGTATTCAATCTTATACTATTGGGCCTATTATTGCAAATGGAGATCCAATAGGAGCAGTTATTATTTTCTCAAAGGAAAATCCGCTTGGAGAAGTAGAAAAGAAAGCAGTGGAAACCGCAGCTGGCTTTTTAGCTAGACAAATGGAGTCATAAAGAAGATAAAGTGTTTCCGCAAAAAGACAGCTGCTTATCATGCTGTCTTTTTGCCATAATATTTAAGAGGTTTTTATTATGCATCAGTCTGATGAAGATAAATTATTCATCGGATTTTTTATGTTTATTATTTAAAAGGCAGGTAGCAGGTGGCTGTGCTTATCAAACTTAGAACTATGCTATAATACTAGTGTTGAACTGCCATCACTCGCTTGAAGTGGAGGGTTTCTACGAACACCAGTGTATTCACTAATTATGGAGTAGGCTCTACCCGTAGTCCCTACGGTGAAAACTTTTAGAATCTTGTACATTGACTCATCACGCATCCTACTTTAGCTTGGTTTTTGCAATTTCGGTATGCGTGGGCGTTTAGAACGTTAAAGATTTTACCTAGCAGACGCTTTTCCTGCCAGACTCCATATCTTCCGTTTTCAAAGAACAACTTACAGAAATATTACAGTACAACTGTTCGTGTTATTCAACAATTTAGATTTATGCCTACCGACATTCATCTCCCACTTACTCATTAGGCTACGCCCTTCGCATTCCTTGAAGCGGGGGTTTTTGTCGGGAAGTGATAAAAATTAGGAAGGGGCTTTTTTGGTGAAGCCTAATATTCATACAAATAATTGGTTTAAAGGGGCATTTATTCTTACAATAGGGGCACTAATTACAAAGGTGCTAAGTGCAGTTTACCGCATTCCATTTCAGAATATTGTAGGAGATACAGGCTTTTATATATACCAACAAGTATATCCTTTTTATGGAATAGTAGCAGCTGTTTCTACATATGGTTTTCCTGTTATTCTTTCTAAAATATATACGGAAATAAAATTGGAAGGAAATAAGGGGGGGATAGCTACATTAATAAAATCTGCTTTTTTTCTATTGTCTTGTATAAGTATTTTCTCCTTTTTTCTATTGTTTTTTTGCTCAGACTTGCTAGCAGAATGGATGGGGGATAAAGAGTTAGCTTTATTATTAAAAGTTATTTCCTTTTCTTTTCTTTTTTTTCCTTTTTCAACAATGTTAAAAGGAATCTTTCAGGGGGAGGGGGACATGCTTCCGATTGCCGTATCCCAAGTGGGAGAACAGCTAATAAGAGTCAGCACTATTTTAATTGCAGCAACAGTTTTCATGAGTTATCACACGTCTTTATATACTGTTGGAGCAGGTGCCATGTTTGGTTCTGTGACAGGAGGTTTGATCTCGCTTCTAGTATTGTTCTACTATTATAAAAAAAGAAACATTGCTCTTTATAAACCTAGATTGGTACGGGATAGTTATAATAAGAATCTTTATAAAAGAATTATTTTTGAAGGTTTTACCATTTCTATTAGTAGCATGCTTCTTGTTTTAATGCAGTTGGCAGATTCTTTAAATCTATATGGACAGCTTGTTTTGTCAGGAATAGAAAGTGATGCTGCAAAATCTTTAAAGGGAATTTATGATAGAGGACAGCCTTTAATTCAAATGGGTTCGATTCTTTCTATTTCGATGGCGTTGACGCTTGTTCCTTTTATTGCAGGAGAAAAGCTGAAAAATAATAAAAATGAGCTGATAGAAAAAATTAAATTATCGTTAAAAATAGGACTATTTATTGGATTAGGTGCAACAATAGGGTTATTTGGCATTGTAAAAGAGACTAATATTATGCTTTTTGAAAATGCAAATGGTTCTTCGGTTCTTGCTAGTTTGACTTTTGTCATATTTTTAAATGCAATTATTTCTACATGCACGGCAATATTGCAAGGACTAGGCTATTCTTTATATCCTGCAATCGTTATTTTAGGTTCGATTTTTGTAAAATATGGATTAAATATATTGCTAATTTCTAAATATGGGACACTTGGAGCGGGGATTTCCTCTAATATTACTCTTTTTGTTATTATGGTTTTATTAGTGATGAAGATGATGTCTATAATAAAGAAGCCATTGTTTGATAAAAAAAGTGTCTGTGTTATTGGATATAGTGCAATTGTTATGTTTATCTTATTAAAACTATATCTATATATAACCAATTTTATGGAACCTTTGTTTCACTCTATCCGTATCTTGGCTAGTTTTCAGGCGATGAGTGGTGTAGCAATAGGCGGGATTGTCTATTTGTTTATAGTAATGAAAGCAGATATTTTCAAAGAACAAGATTTGCAATTGTTGCCTTTGGGCAGCAAGCTATCATTTTTTTTACCAACAAAAAGGAGGTAATGTTTTGAATAAAATTACTATTGTAGGGCTAGGAGCAGGCGATATAAACCAGCTTCCTTTAGGAGTCTATAAACTATTAATGCAAAAGGATAAAAGAACTTATTTAAGAACCAAAGATCATCCTCTTGTGCCGGAACTAGAAGCGGAAGGGGCAAGTTTTACTTTTTTAGACGATATTTATGAGAAGCATGACCAATTTGAAGAAGTTTACAAAGAAATAGTTGCCATTCTTCTAACAGAGGTTAAAAAAGAAGAAATTATTTATGCTGTTCCAGGACATCCTCTTGTTGCTGAGAAAACAGTACAGCTTTTAATAGAAAAAAGTGAAAATGGTGTAGTGGATTTAGCATTTGGCGGGGGACAAAGCTTTTTAGACAGCATTTTTCAATCATTAAAGGTCGATCCGATTGATGGATTTCAATTGCTAGATGGCACTGCATTATCTATTGATGATATACAATTTCGCAATCATCTAATTATTGGCCAAGTATATGACTCTTTTTCTGCTTCAGAAGTAAAATTGACATTGATGGAAAGACTTCCGTACGATTATCTTGTTAAAATTATAACAGCTGCGGGCAGTACAGATGAATGGATAAAAGAAGTTCCCTTGCATGAATTAGATAGAGAAGTAAATTTAAATAATTTGACTTCTGTTTATGTGCCTCCAGTGAAAGATGAGGAGCTATTAAATAAAGAATTTTCGAGATTGCGCCAAATTATTGCTACATTAAGGGGGCCTGATGGCTGTCCTTGGGATAAAAAGCAAAACCATTTATCATTGCGGAAGTATTTAATAGAAGAATGTTTTGAACTAATTGAAGCAATAAATGAAGAGGATATCGATCATATAATAGAAGAACTAGGCGACGTTTTGCTTCAAGTAATGTTGCATAGTCAAATTGGAGAAGACGAAGGGTTCTTTAGTGTACATGATGTTATTGATGGCATTTCTGCTAAAATGATTAGAAGACATCCCCATGTGTTTGGAGATAAAGATGCTGAATCAGTGGATGATGTAATGGAGCATTGGCAAAAGGCGAAAAGTCTAGAACATACGGAGAAACCAAAATCAGTTTTAGATGGAATAAATGAAGCAGCTCCTAATCTTTTAAGAGCGTATGAATTGCAGAAAAAGGCTGCGAATGTTGGCTTTGATTGGCCAGAAGTAGAAGAAGCATGGGGAAAAGTTCAAGAAGAGCTGGAAGAGTTTAAAGAAGAGCTGAAATTAAAACAAAGTACAGATAAAATGGAAAAGGAATTTGGAGATATTCTTTTTTCACTTGTGAATATAGCAAGATTTTATAAAATAGATCCTGAACTAGCCATTCACCAAACAAATCAAAAATTCAAGCGACGTTTCCGATATATAGAAGGAAAAGTGAGTGAAATAGGTAAATCGATTCATGAGTTGGATTTGGAATCATTAGATAAGCTTTGGAATGAAGCAAAAGAAAAAGAAATTTAAGCGGAGGGAATTATTTTGAGACTAGATAAATTTTTAAAGATATCAAGATTGATTAAAAGAAGAACATTGGCAAAAGAAGTGGCGGATCAAGGAAGAATATTGATTAATGGTCAACAAGCCAAGGCTAGCTCGAATGTAAAAGTAGGGGATGAATTGCAAGTTCGATTTGGTCAAAAAGTGGTAACGGTGAAAATAGAGTTATTGCAGGATTCCACTAAAAAGGAAGATGCAGCAAATATGTATACAATTCTTAAGGAAGAAAGCCTTTCTTAAAGCTGCATTTTCATATTTATAATAAGCATAAGTTTAAAAATAGAAATAGGTGGGGAAAAAGATATAAGGATAAAAAATATACTTATTTTCTCTATTTATTAATAGCTTTTATTATATAAGTGTGTATCGGAAAGCTTGTTCTAATTTATTATTATCCTTCATACAATTGTACAAGTAGCAATGTACTAAGTGATTGTGAGGGATAAATAGATGAGCCAATATTATGAATCGAATTCATCCAAAAGCAGTAATGTAGAGCATGATGTGATAATGCGGGGAAGAAAGCTTGTAGACATTACTGGTGTTAAGCAGGTAGAGAGCTTTGATAGTGAGGAATTTCTTTTAGAAACAGTAATGGGTTTTTTATCGATACGGGGCCAAAATCTTCAAATGAAAAACTTAGATGTAGAAAAGGGGATTGTTTCTATCAAAGGAAAGGTTTTTGATTTAGTATATGTAGATGATAATGGAGACAAGGCTAAGGGATTCTTTAGCAAGATATTCCGATGACGCTATCGGTCCAATTTATGACCATGCTTGCTATGATTGGTATGGGCCTGTTTTTTGGAATTAGTCTAGAGACATATCAATATTTTTTAAAAAGACCGGTACGAAAAAGACTGATTGTTTTTTTTCATGATCTTTTATTTTGGATTTTCCAAGCACTATTGCTGTTTTATGTTCTTTTTCTTGTTAATCAGGGAGAAGTGCGAATCTATATAATTTTAGCCCTTTTTTTAGGGTTTGCGATTTATCAGGCACTATTAAAGAAAGTATATCTTAGGTTATTGAAACTGGTTATTTCTATTAGTATTCGGTTCTATCAACTTATTGTTAAGCTATTGATTAATCTAGTCTATAAACCGATTAAATCCTTAATTTTTCTCCTTATATCTATTGTTGTATTTTTATATAAGGGACTTATGGCACTGGCGAGGGCTGCTGTTAGGGTATTAAGCTTTATCTTGAAGATAATGTTTCTACCATTCAAATGGTTATTCTCCCTCATTTGGCTGTTATTGCCGAAACGAGGTAAAAATTCAGTCGAGAAGTTTTCAGGTGAAATGGCAGGATATTTCCATAAAATAAAGAAATATTGGATTAATTGGATAACTAATAGAAAAAAACAATAGCGAAAGGAGGAGCGGTGTATGAGTGCAATAAAAAAACCAGATGTTGCAAATTTACAAACAGAATATAATATAAAACAAGAGGCTAATAGCTTGAGTGCGGCAAGAAGAAAAAAATTGCTTTTTCGCAGATTGACATTATTTTTTCTATTTGCATTTGTTATGGGCTTTATAATGATCTCCACACTCATATCTCAAAGCTCCACTTTGGATGAGAAGATAGCCGAAAAGAAGAAATTACAAGTAAAAGTAGCATCTCTTCAAGAAAAAGAAAAAGAGCTAAATGATCAGATAGTGAAGCTGCAGGATGAGGATTACTTAGCAAAATTGGCGAGGAAAGATTTATTTTTATCTGAAAAAGGAGAAATAATCTTTAATATTCCAGAAGAAAAAGAGGAAAAGAAATAAAATGGAAATGAATAAGAATGACAGTTATATTGACACTCTTTTTTTCCATTATGTATAATATGTTATAAGCATGATTTTTTATATCCTTAAGGAGGCAAAACTTTTTTATGTCAATCGAAGTAGGCAGCAAGTTACAAGGAAAGGTTACAGGTATTACTAATTTTGGTGCGTTTGTTGAACTCCCTGAAGGAGCAACAGGTCTTGTTCATATTAGCGAGGTCGCAGACAATTATGTTAAGGACATTAATGAACATTTAAAAGTAGGCGATCAAGTAGAAGTAAAAGTTATCAATGTGGAGAAGGATGGGAAAATTGGCCTATCCATTAAAAAGGCAAAAGAGAGACCAGAGAGACCAGAGAGACCAGAGAGATCATTTGAACGCGGAGAAAGAAGAGAGTCTAGAGGTGGATATTCTAATAACTCTCAAAGACCACGTCATGCGAAGCCAAATGAAAATCGTGCGCCTAAAGAGAATTTCGAGTCGAAAATGGCCCGTTTCTTAAAAGATAGTGAAGATCGTTTAGCTTCACTTAAACGAAATACTGAGTCTAAACGCGGGGGAAAAGGCGCTAGACGAGGGTAACTTGCTGCTGAATTTCTAATAAATAGCACGGTTTATCGTTTATATATTCCCGTAGCTTTAAGCAAGCCAGTTAGGCTTGTTTTTTTGTTGGTTAAAAAATAAAAAAACTATAGAACATTATTCTATAGTTTTTTAGATAGCGGCAGAGGGGATCGAACCCCCGACCTCACGGGTATGAACCGTACGCTCTAGCCAGCTGAGCTACGCCGCCATATTTATATAGTTATCAGACACAATTTATATATTACAAAATAATTATTAAAAAGTCAATAGTTTTTTTAAAGACTCTTTTCGTAAACCTTAGTGTTTGACAGCACATTCATTTCTACAATCACGGAGAAGATATTTTTAAAAAATATATCATCGATTGCAAGTATAGGAGAATTTTAATATTTAATTATTTATATTTACTTTTTGACAAAATGAGGCAAAAAAATTGGGGAGAGGAAAAAATACTTTTTTTACGAAATAGTTGATTTTACTACGTTTTTTAATATTTAAAAGGCTCTATAATAACTTGTGTTTTATCGAAATATGTATTTTATTAAAAAAATAAGTGAAAGAAGTCGACCGAAATTTTTATGCTTGTCTGCCGTTTTGACAAACTTCTAATACTAAGCATTCTATAATTTTCAGCAACGATACTGGATAGGGAGTGTAGTTAAATGGAAAAAGTAGAAAGGGACTTAATAGACACAATAGGTGAAGTTAATTTTGGGAAATCGAAGGCCGGATTTGGGGTATTTCTTAATAAATTTCATGTCAAAATAGAGAACCTTTTTATCGTAAAAGGGTATATGCTCCTTTTCATCGGTTTTCTGTTGGGGAGGGCATTAATTTTAGCAAAATTAACTCCATTTACTCTCCCCTTTTTTGCAGCAGTTTATTTAACTAGAAAAGAGAAAGCTCCCATTGCATTAGTTGGGTTAATTGGAGGAGCAGCAACCATTTCTTTGAAAGAATCATTCTCTAGTTTTGCACTTTCCTTTATATTTCTTGTTATTTATAAATTATTAAGCAAATGGAAAAAAAATGAACAAAGTCTCGTCCCATTTATCGTTTTATTGAGCTTGGTTGGAGGCGGTTTAGTAGAAAGTTATTTATTTCAGGGAGAAATTACTTTATATAGCGGAATGATGTCACTTGTAGAAGGAAGCTTGGGTTTCATTTTAACATTGATTTTTTTGCAAAGTCTTCCATTGTTATCTTTCAATAAGCGAAGACAAGCATTAAAAACGGAAGAGATTGTTTGTCTGATTATTATGTTAGCATCGGTTATGACTGGAACAATCGGGTGGACTGTCTACGATATGTCTGTTGAACATATTATGTCGAGATACTTAGTATTATTATTCGCCTATATTGCAGGAGCCACTATTGGATCAACTGTAGGAGTTGTGACAGGTTTGATTTTTAGCCTTGCAAATGTATCTAGTTTTTATCATATGAGCTTGCTTGCTTTTTCTGGTTTATTAGGTGGACTGCTGAAAGAGGGGAAAAAGGTCGGGGTAGCTTTAGGGCTTTATATTGCTACGTTGCTTATAGGGATGTATGGTGAGGGAGGCGGCGTATTATCCATTTCTATTATGGAAACAACCATTGCCGTCATTATTTTTATGTTGACGCCCCAGCTTTTAACTACAAGAATTGCAAAACATATTCCAGGAACAACGGAATATTCAATGGAGCAACAGCAATATATGCGGAAAATGCGGGATGTAACGGCACAAAGGGTATCCCAATTTTCTACGGTTTTCCATGCTTTATCAAAGAGTTTCTCTTCAAATCAAAACCTCGCCGAAAATGAAGATCATGATAGAGAATTGGATTATTTTTTAAGTAATGTTACAGAAAAAACATGTCAAACATGCTTTAGGAAGGAACACTGTTGGGCAAGGAACTTTAATACAACCTATGACTTTATGAAAGATATTATGACAGAAATGTCTGAGACAAATGGTAATATTTCATTAAGTTTAGCAAGAGATTGGGAAAAACATTGCACAAGATCGAAAAAAGTAACAGATGCTATCCATCAAGAGTTAACATTATACCAGGCGAATCAAAAGCTAAAAAAACAAGTGCAAGAAAGTCGAAAACTTGTTGCAGACCAGCTTCAAGGTGTATCAGAAGTAATGGAGGACTTTGCTAAGGAAATCCAAAGAGAAAGGGAAAATCATCATAAGCAGGAAGAATTAATCCTAGATGCTATCCAGAAGTTTGGCATTGATATAGAGAACGTAGAAATATACAGTTTAGAACAAGGAAATGTGGATATAGATATTACCATTCCATATAACACGGGGTATGGTGAAAGTGAAAAGCTGATTGCACCGATGTTATCTGATATTTTAGGAGAAAATATTATTGTGAATACAGAAAGTCTATATTCTAATGATTATAGTCATGCAACGTTTCGATCTGCTAGAGCATTTGTTGTAGAAACAGGAGTAGCGCATGCTGCCAAAGATGGAGGATTTATTTCCGGAGACAGCTATTCTACCATTGAACTTGGGTTAGGAAAATATGCGATGGCGATAAGTGATGGCATGGGGAATGGAGAACGTGCACATATAGAAAGTGAAGAAACTTTGCAGCTTCTTCAAAAAATTCTTCAATCAGGAATTGAAGAACAAGTCGCTATAAAATCCATTAATTCTGTACTGTCTTTACGGACAACAGATGAAATTTTCTCTACATTAGATTTAGCCATGATTGATTTGCAAAATGCTTCAGCTAAATTTTTAAAAATAGGATCAACGCCAAGCTTTATTAAAAGAGGAACAAAGGTCATAAAAATTCAAGCAAGTAATTTGCCGATGGGGATACTTCAGGAGTTTGATGTAGATGTAGTAAGTGAACAATTAAAGGCTGGCGATTTGCTTATTATGATGAGCGATGGCGTTTTTGAGGGACCAAAACATGTAGAAAATTTTGATTTATGGATGAAGAGAAAAATTAAAGAGCTAAAAACCAATAATCCACAAGAGATTGCCGATTTAATTATGGAAGAAGTGATTCGTTCTAGATCTGGCTTGATTGAAGATGATATGACAGTGTTAGTTGCACAAATTAATCACAATACACCGAAATGGAAATCTATTCCGGTTCAAACATATAGTCAAGAGGCGAATTAATGGATTAGTAGAGGATAAATAATCTGAATTATAAGTATAAATACGCCCTATTCCGTCGAAAATGGAAATAACTCATAAATGGAGGGGAGTAATTATGAAAACTGGTAAACTTAAACAAATCCTTCTAATCACAGATGGCTGCTCTAATCAGGGAGAAGACCCGATAGCGATGGCTGCATTAGCTATGGAGCAAGGAATTACTGTTAATGTAATAGGTGTGATGGAACATGATACGATAGAAGAGCGAGGGATGCAAGAAATTGAAGATATTGCTCTTTCTGGTGGAGGAGTAAGTCAAGTTGTGTATGCCCAAGCATTAGCGCAAACCGTTCAAATGGTTACAAAAAAGGCAATGACACAAACATTACAAGGTGTTGTAAATAAAGAACTTCAGCAAATATTAGGGAAATCCAAAACAGTAGAAGACCTACCCCCAGAAAAAAGGGGAGAGGTAATGGAAGTTGTGGATGAATTAGGTGAAACGGTAGAGCTAGAAGTTCTTATTCTTGTCGATACAAGTGCTAGTATGAAGCATAAACTCCCAACGGTAAAGGAAGCATTAATTGATCTGTCTTTAAGTTTAAATGCAAGGTCTGGAGAAAATAAATATGCTGTTTTTGTATTTCCCGGGAAAAAGAAAGAGGTGGAAAAACTGCTTGATTGGACACCTAGATTAGAGTCGCTTACTACTATATTTTCTAAACTTTCCACAGGTGGCATTACACCAACAGGTCCGGCTTTAAAAGAAGCTATTCACTACTTTAAAAATAAACGCTCATTAAGGGGCTTAATTTCTCATGATGATGAATACTTCGAAGAGTCCATTTAGAATCCATTCAGGTACAGTTATTAAGGGGAAGTGGCATGGAAATAATTATACTATCTTAAAAGAACTAGGTTTTGGTGCAAACGGGACTGTTTTTTTAGCAGAATGCAAATTGGGACAATTTGCATTAAAGATAAGTGATAATGGACTGTCAATTATTTCTGAAGTAAATGTATTAAAATCTTTTGCAAAGGTCCAAGGTTACAGCCTTGGACCTTCTTTGGTAGACGTAGATGATTGGGTGACAGGAAGGGGAACAATATCTTTTTATGTAATGGAATATATAAAGGGACCTGAACTGTTAACGTTTATTTCCCAGAAGGAGAGCTCTTGGATAAACGTATTAATGATTCAGCTATTAAAAGATTTACAAGTCTTGCATGATAATAATTGGGTTTTTGGCGATTTGAAACCAGAAAATTTAATTATTACAGGTCCTCCTACAAGAATTAGATGCATTGATGTAGGGGGGACAACGATAAGGGGGAGAGCCATTAAGGAATTTACAGAATTTTTTGATCGGGGCTATTGGGGGCTAGGGACAAGAAAGGCAGAACCATCCTATGACCTATTTGCTGTTGGTATGGTAATAATGAATATTGCCTATCCAAAAAGGTTTAATAAAACAACAGGAGGGATTGCCCAATTAAAAGCCATGATTCAGCAAAAAAAAGAATTGAGGCCATTTGAAAATGTTCTGATGCAGGCTTTTATGGGAAAATACAGCAATGCTAACGAAATGAAACAGGCACTATTGCAGCTTTCTAGCGGAAGCAAAGTAATGAAAAATACGATAGACACATCATCGGCCAATCAGGTGAAAAGCCAGACTGCTACTCCGAAACAAAAAACAGCAACTAACCAAAATACAAGAAGTAGGCAACTAGTAAAAAAACGAAAAAGGAAAACAGGTGTTTTAGAATCATTGCTTCTTATTCTCATTATCTCTTTACTATATTTTTTTTACATTTATGGTCAGTTAACTTAACACTGGTATATAAAAGATAACTCTTATATATTTTGATGAAGGAATAACTATTTCTGGGTAATAATGTTATTTTTTATAGGTTAGCAGGTTAATGGTTAAAATTGATTTTGTTAATGAGTGGGCTTTGCAAGGAGTGTAAATAAAAACAAAAAGCTAAACTGTTATTTAGCAAGCCTACTTGCTAAGAAAATGTTATAAAAATAGTATAAGTTTTTATCCATAATTTAGAGGTCTTTTTTGAAAATAGTAAAACAAAAGTGGTATCCTATTAATAAGAAACCTATTTTATATCTATTTTTAAAAGATGATCGTCAGTTGAAAGAATTGTGATAATGAAATAAGGAAGTTATGCATATGCTAGAACTAAAGGTGAAAAAATTTTTAAAAAAGAAGGGGTTGACCCTTGAAGGAAGTAAAGTGTTAGTAGGAGTTTCTGGAGGTCCAGATTCCCTTGCGTTGCTGCATTTCCTGTGGACTAAACAAGAAGAATGGAATATTTCTATTATGGCCGCACATGTTGATCATATGTTTAGAGGGGAGGAGTCGCTAGAAGAAGCAAAATTTGTTGAAGAATTTTGCAAGGAAAAATCCATCCCGTTTGTTTGGAAAAGAATAGATGTGCCTAAATACATAAAAGAAACAAGGGCGAATGGGCAAACTGCCTCAAGAGACTGTCGTTATTCATTTTTTAAGGAAATGATAGCGATATACAATATGGACTATTTAGCATTAGGTCATCATGGAGATGATCAAGCAGAAACTATCTTGATGCATTTAACTAGAGGAAGTTCAGGACGTGCTCGGGCAGGGATTCCATTTGAAAGGAAGTTTGGAAAAGGCATACTATTTCGGCCATTTCTTTGTTTAGAAAGACAAGAAATCGAGAATTACTGTACAATAAATGAGCTAAACCCAAGGAGAGATCCTAGTAATGATAAGGAAGTATATAGCAGAAATAGATTTCGTAAACATGTAATGCCATTTCTGAAAAAGGAAAATAACCGTGTTATTCAGCATTTTCAGCGATTTAGTGAGGAAATAGCAGAAGATGAGCTGTTTTTAATGGAATTAACTGTTCAAACATGGAATACAGTGGTAATGGATAAGAAAGAGAATGAAATAGTTATTGGTATCAACGAATTTCTTTCAATAGCTAATTCTTTACAAAGAAGATGTATTCAACTAATATTAAACTATCTTTATAAAGATAAACCTGCTTCATTATCCGCATTACATATAGACCAAATTATTGCATTGTTGAATAGTCCTCATCCATCAGGAAATATTGATCTCCCTGAAAATCTAAAAGTGGTTAAATCCTATCAGTTAGCCTATTTTCAATTGAATTTTTCAACTGAGGACCCCTTTTATTATGAAATTTCAAAAACAGGAGAGTTATTATTACCTAATGGGTACTATATTAAGGTAGAATATATAGACAAAAGACCAGAAAACTTAGAAGCTGACAGCATTCTTCTCTGTGCTGATTCTATTAAATATCCACTCATCATTCGAACTAGAAGAAATGGAGATAGGATAAAGTTGAAAGGAATGGCTGGTACCAAAAAAGTAAACAGGATATTTGTGGATGAAAAAATACCTATACAGCAAAGAGCAACATGGCCAATTGTAACAGATGTGGAAAATAATCTTTTATGGATACCAGGTCTAAAAAAATCTATTTATTCTTTTAGCAATAAGAATAGTGATTGTTATCTATTAATAACATATAAAAAGCAATGATCTTCTAGGGGGCACATATTTAATGAAACAAGATATTGAAAAAGTTCTAATATCAGAAGAAGAAATTCAAGCAAAAATAAAGGATTTAGCATTTCAATTAACGGAAGAATACACAGACAGATTTCCTCTTGCAATTGGTGTTTTAAAAGGTGCAATGCCTTTTATGGGCGACTTATTAAAACGAATCGATACATACTTAGAAATGGATTTTATGGATGTATCAAGCTATGGCAATTCAACTGTTTCATCTGGTGAAGTGAAAATTTTAAAAGATCTAGACACTTCAGTGGAAGGAAGAGATATTCTTATTATTGAGGATATTATTGATAGTGGTTTAACTTTAAGTTATTTGGTGGAATTATTTAGATACCGCAAAGCGAAATCGATTAAAATAGTTACACTTTTAGATAAACCAACTGGAAGAAAAGCAGATCTTCAGGCAGATTATGTTGGCTTTATTGTGCCAGATGCTTTTGTTGTAGGGTATGGATTAGATTATGCAGAGAAATACCGTAATCTTCCATATATTGGTGTATTGAAACCGGAAGTTTACACTGCAACTAATGAATAATCAAACAAAAGGTTAATTTCTTGAATTTACACAATTTTCTATGATACTATACACTATAGTTTGTTTACCGTGGGAGGAGGTAAGGGATGAATCGTATTTTCCGTAATACCATCTTTTATTTATTAATATTTTTAGTAATTATAGGTGTAGTAAGTTTTTTCAATGGAAACAACGAACCTACCAAGCATATATCCTATAATCAATTAATCAGTCATCTTGAAAAGGGTGAAGTAAAATCTATTACAAGCCAGCCAGAGCGCGGTGTATTAGAGGTTAAAGGACAGTTAAATTCATACAAAAGCGATGAATATTTCGTTTCTTACGTAACAAATAGTGAGACGGTGCAGCAGCGAATTGACAAAGCTGCACAAGAAGGATCAAAAGTAGAGTTTTTGCCAGCACAGGAAACAAACAGCTGGGTAACATTTTTTACTTCTATCATTCCTTTTGTGATTATCTTCATTTTATTCTTCTTCTTGCTTAACCAAGCACAAGGCGGCGGCGGAAGAGTGATGAACTTTGGTAAAAGCAAAGCAAAACTTTACAATGAAGAAAAGAAAAAAGTGCGCTTTAAAGATGTAGCTGGCGCTGATGAAGAAAAGCAAGAATTAGTTGAAGTAGTTGAATTTTTGAAAGATCCAAGAAAATTTGCCGAGCTTGGAGCAAGAATACCAAAAGGCGTTTTACTAAATGGACCTCCAGGAACAGGGAAAACATTATTAGCAAGAGCTGTTGCTGGTGAAGCTGGTGTGCCGTTTTTCTCAATTAGTGGATCTGATTTTGTAGAAATGTTTGTTGGTGTCGGTGCGTCACGTGTTCGTGATTTATTTGAAACAGCTAAAAAGAATGCACCATGTATTATTTTTATCGATGAAATTGATGCAGTAGGCCGTCAGCGTGGAGCTGGACTTGGTGGTGGGCACGATGAACGTGAACAAACATTAAATCAACTTCTAGTGGAAATGGATGGATTTGGTGCAAATGAAGGGATTATTATCATTGCCGCAACAAACCGACCAGATATTCTAGATCCTGCATTATTGCGTCCAGGCCGATTTGACCGTCAAATTACGGTTGATAGACCTGATGTAAATGGTCGTGAAGCAGTTCTTCGCGTTCATGCACGCAATAAGCCATTAGATGCAGCTGTTGATTTAAGAGCAATTGCAATGCGTACTCCAGGTTTTTCTGGTGCAGACTTAGAAAATTTATTAAACGAAGCAGCCCTTGTTGCTGCTAGATCAGATAAGAAAAAGATTGATATGGAAGATATGGATGAAGCGACAGATCGCGTTATTGCGGGACCTGCTAAGAAAAGCCGTGTTATTTCCAAAAAAGAACGCAATATTGTTGCCTATCATGAAGGTGGACATACAATTATAGGCGTAGTGCTGGATGAAGCAGATATGGTTCATAAAGTAACCATCGTGCCTCGTGGTCAAGCAGGTGGGTATGCAGTAATGCTTCCAAGAGAAGATCGTTTCTTAATGACAAAACAAGAGCTTCTTGATAAAATCACAGGCTTATTGGGTGGACGCGTAGCGGAAGATATTGTGTTTGGTGAAGTAAGTACTGGAGCACATAATGACTTCCAAAGAGCTACTAATATTGCAAGGAAAATGGTAACAGAATATGGAATGAGTGAAAAATTAGGTCCATTGCAATTTGGCCAATCTCAAGGTCAGGTGTTCTTAGGAAGGGATTTGAATAATGAACAAAACTATTCAGATGCTATTGCTTATGATATTGACCAAGAAATCCAAAGAATCATTAAAGAGTGTTATGAGAGAGCAAAAACAATTCTTACTGAAAATCGTGAGAAGTTAAATTTAATTGCTGAAACACTTCTTGAAATAGAAACATTGGATGCTGAACAAATTAATAGTTTGTTTAAGGAAGGGAAACTTCCGGATCGTTCCTCTTCAACGGAAACTATTTCTTCTCCTTCAGATGATGTGAAAGTAAACATTAATATGAAAAAAGAAGATGTGAATCCAAAAGAAGAACTATAATATGTTAAAAGATGTGCGATTTATTTGCACATCTTTTTTATTATATATACAGAATTTGAATAGTTCACTATTGGCAAGGTATTATGTTATGATGTTTGCAGTGTTTTGTATAGTGTTCTTTTTTCTTTAGGCTGTTTTCGTAAACTTTGTTGCTTTTAAAGAAGTAGGTTGATTTCCGTTTCAGGATGCTTGCTTTCCGTGGGGCGGGCGATGAGCCTCATCGGCGTAATTGCCGTGGGGTCTCACCTGTCCCGCTAATCCCACAGGAGTCTTGCATCTTTCCCTCCAATCCACCTGTTTTAACCATGGATTTACTCATGGAAACTGTCCGGAAAACAACAATCTTTTAGAAAACAGCCTTTCTTTAAAATAGAGTAAGCATTAAACTAAAATCGTATAACGTACAATAATAATAAAGTGGTGAAGGTCATGATTTTTGTTTTTGATATTGGAAATACGAATATTGTTCTAGGGGTATATGATAACGAGAAATTAGAGCATCATTGGAGAATAGAAACAAATCGTTATAAAACGGAAGATGAGTATGGCATGATCATTAAATCGCTATTTGATCATGTTCATTTAAGTTTTTCTAGCATAGACGGCATTATTATTTCGTCAGTAGTACCTCCAATTATGTTTGCTTTGGAAAGAATGTGTCATAAATATTTTCATATTAAACCTCTTATTGTTGGTCCTGGAACAAAAACAAGTTTAAACATTAAGTATGATAACCCTAAAGAAGTAGGGGCAGATAGGATCGTAAATGCGGTAGCCGCAATTGAAGAATATGGAAGTCCTTTGATTGTTGTGGATTTTGGAACAGCCACGACATTTTGCTATATAAATGAGAATAAAGAATATATGGGGGGAGCCATTTCTCCAGGCATTAACATTGCTACGGAAGCATTATATTCAAAAGCGTCAAAACTCCCAAGAATAGAAATAGCTCGTCCTGAAGGAGTTATAGGGAAAAACACCATTTCTGCTATGCAATCTGGCATATTATTTGGATATGTTGGTCAGGTTGAGGGAATTGTAAAACGCATGAAAGAATACAGTAAAGCAAATCCTAAAGTTATTGCAACAGGGGGATTAGCTAACTTAATAGCAAAAGAATCTGATGTTATTGATGTGGTGGATCCGTTTTTAACATTAAAAGGCTTGCAGCTTATTTATAATAAAAATAAAGAAAATATAAAATAAGGTTAAAAAAGCAAGATATTGCTTTTGGGAATAAGCCTAAAAAGGAGTCGAAAAAATGAGTGATTATCTAGTTAAAGCATTAGCATTTAATGATCAAGTACGTGCATACGCTATAAAAAGCACGGAAACAGTAGCAGAAGCACAAAGAAGACATTATACATGGCCTACAGCATCTGCCGCATTAGGAAGAGCGATATCAGCTACCGCTATGCTTGGGGCCTTATTAAAAGGTGATCAAAAGCTTACTGTTAAAATAGATGGCGGTGGGCCTATCGGTTTAATTTTGGTAGATGGAAATGCAAAAGGAGAAGTAAGGGGCTATGTTACAAATCCGCAAACTCATTTTGATTTAAATGAACATGGTAAATTAGATGTCAGGAGAGCTGTAGGTACGGAAGGAACATTATCGGTTGTTAAAGATATTGGCATGCGTGACTATTTTACAGGACAAGTGCCGATTGTTTCAGGAGAGCTTGGTGAAGATTTTACTTATTATTTAGTTACATCAGAGCAGGTTCCATCATCAGTAGGTGTTGGTGTACTTGTGAATCCAGATAATTCTATCCTAGCAGCTGGAGGATTTATTATTCAATTGATGCCAGGAACAGATGATGAAACGATTACGGCGATAGAGAAACGTTTAGGAGAAATTCCTCCTATTTCGAAACTGATTCAAAAAGGATTATCTCCTGAACAAATTTTAGAAGAGATTTTCGGAGCGGATAATATGAAAATCATTGAAACAATGCCAATATCTTTTACCTGCACATGTTCAAAAGATAGATTTTCTAATGCTATTATCAGCTTAGGCAAAGAAGAAATTGAAGATATGATTGCAACAGATGAAAAAGCAGAAGCACACTGTCACTTTTGTAATGAAAAGTACGTATTTACAAAAAACGAGTTAGAAACTCTTTTATCTGAAGTGAGATAAAAGAAGATAAACAGAGGATAAACCTTATTATAGTGTTTATCTTCTTTTTATTTAGAAGGATTTTCTTTTCTCTAGTTGAATATACTTTTTTCAAGAGGTGAAAGCTGCCTTTGTAGTGTGAATTTTTTGTAAAATTCAAGTGTATTAATTGACAAAAAGAAGATTCATTGATAAATTATATATTATAAAACCAATTAAAATACTCGGATTAAGAAAAAGGGGAGATTGTGTATGTCACGTTTAGCTAACTCAATTTTAGAATTAATAGGTCAAACACCTATAGTAAAATTAAATCGTTTAGTAGAAGAAAACAGTGCAGACGTCTATTTAAAACTAGAATATATGAACCCTGGAAGTAGCGTTAAAGATCGTATTGCCCTTGCGATGATTGAAGCTGCCGAAAAAAGCGGAGATTTAAAAGAAGGAAGCACTATTATTGAACCAACTAGTGGAAACACTGGAATTGGATTAGCTATGGTAGCTTCAGCAAAAGGATATGACTCAATTCTTGTGATGCCAGAAACTATGAGTATTGAAAGACGAAGATTGCTTAAGGCCTACGGTGCACAAATCGTATTAACTCCAGGACCAGAAGGAATGGGTGGAGCGATTCGCAAAGCAGAGGAATTGGCTAAAGAAAATGGATACTTCCTGCCGCAGCAATTCAAAAACTTATCTAATCCAGAAGTGCATAAATTAACAACTGGACCAGAAATTGTTGCAGCCTTTGGAGAGGAAAAACTTGATGCATTTATTTCTGGTATTGGAACTGGCGGTACTATTTCTGGTGCGGGTGAAGTGTTAAAAGAAGCATATAATGATATTAAAATATATGCGGTAGAACCAGCTGACTCACCAGTATTATCTGGCGGTAAACCAGGTCCTCATAAAATCCAAGGAATTGGTGCAGGATTTGTTCCAGCAACATTAAATGAAGAAGTATACGATGATATTATTCAAGTAACGACAGAACAAGCTTTTGAATATGCTCGTCGTGCAGGTAAAGAAGAAGGTGTGTTAGGTGGCATTTCTTCTGGTGCTGCAATTTATGCTGCATTAAAAGTAGCTAAAGAGTTAGGAAAAGGCAAAAAAGTATTGGCGATTATTCCTAGTAATGGAGAACGTTATTTAAGTACACCACTTTATCAGTTTGATGAAGAATAAGCAGAAAAAGCAACTGATTACTTTTATACTTATAAACAAGCGCCCTTAATAGGCCGCTTGTTTTTTTATAATCAAATTCTAATTTTTTTGTTTTTTTACTTCAATCTCATGTATGATGATAAAAGAAAAAATGGTAAGGGGCGAAAAAAATTGGAAAAGTTTAAAGTATACGGCGAAAAAAAATCAATGCTATATGATCATTTTTATAAACAATTCCTCCAACTATCCAATGACGAACCATATTATGTTTTATTAGAAAGTGGACGAGGTGGAAGATATAGTATTGCTGCTAATAAACCAATCGTAAGAATGATTGGGAAAAACAATCAATTAAACGTTATAAAAGAAGGGAACACGGAAATATTTGAAGGAAATCCTCTTCATTTAGTGAAAGAGGAAATGAAAAAGTATGAAGTAGAATCAAATATAGAATGGCCTGATTTCCAGGGTGGGGCGCTTGGCTTCATTAGCTATGATTATATTCGTTATATTGAAAGACTTCCTGAGGAAACGTTAGGCGACCTTGAAATACCAGAAGTATATTTTCTCTTGTTTGATGAGTGGTATGTGTATGATCATCAAGAACAATCTTTATGGCTGATGGGCTTATATAAAGAAACTGCAAGAGATAGCATAGAAAATAAAATAAAAAAACGTATTAGTCTTTTAGAAGAGTATGCAGGTCAAGAAGAAGTTGTTGTACAAGCAGAGAAGTCATATGATGTGGAAGTATCTATTCAAGATAATGATTTCCAGAGATCTGTTAGAAAGATCCAAGAGTATATTTCACAAGGAGACGTTTTTCAAGTTAATTTATCTGTACGCCAATCTCAAAGCTTGCACGTTCCTGCAATTGAGGTTTATAAACAGTTGAGAGTATTAAATCCATCTCCTTATATGGGTTATTTCCATACACCGGATTTTCAGTTGGTTTCTGGTTCTCCTGAGCTTTTAGTTAAAAAGAAGGGGGATGAGGTAAGTACAAGGCCGATTGCTGGAACGCGGTCAAGAGGGAAAGATGATATGGAAGACCGAATACTTGCAAATGAATTAATAGAAAGTGAAAAAGAACGTGCTGAACATGTCATGCTAGTTGATTTAGAAAGAAATGATCTTGGGAGAGTTTGCGAGTATGGAACGGTAGAAGTAAATGAGTTTATGGTAATTGAGAAATACTCTCATGTTATGCATATTGTTTCAAATGTTCGTGGAAAATTAGCAGGAGATAAAAATGAATTTGATTTAATAGACAGTATGTTTCCAGGGGGAACGATAACTGGTGCACCAAAGGTAAGAACAATGGAAATTATTGAAGAGCTAGAGCCTGTGAGAAGAGGACCATATACTGGGTCCCTTGGATGGATTGGATTTAACAAAGATATAGAATTAAATATTATGATTAGAACCATGCTTGTAAAAGAGCAGAAATCATATGTACAAGCAGGTGCTGGAATTGTCATTGATTCTGTTCCTGCCAATGAATATAAAGAATCTATGAAAAAAGCAAGAGCATTATGGAATGCAAAAGAATTAGCGGAAAAAAAGGAGTAAAGCAAATGATCTATATGATTGATAATTATGACTCATTTACTTATAATCTTGTTCAGTATTTAGGATCGATGGGTGAAAAACTAGTTGTAAAAAGAAATGACCAAACAACTATTGAGGAAATTCAAAAGGTATCTCCTGACTATTTAATGATCTCGCCAGGCCCTTGCAGTCCAAATGAAGCGGGGATAAGTTTAGAAGCTATTACCGCATTTGCTGATGAAACCCCTGTTTTTGGTGTATGTTTAGGGCATCAAGCCATTGCACAAGTATTTGGAGGAGATGTTGTAAAAGCAGAAAATCAAATGCATGGAAAAACTTCTCTTATGCATCATGATAATAAAACGATCTTTGCTGGACTGCCTAATCCATTTCCAGCTACAAGGTACCATTCCTTAATTGTAAAAAAAGAAACATTGCCTGAATGTTTGGAAATAAGTGCATGGACAGAAGAAGGGGAAATTATGGGGATTCGCCATAAAGAATTGGCGATTGAAGGAGTGCAATTTCATCCTGAGTCCATTATGACAACAGTTGGCATGAAATTATTAAATAATTTCATTACTCATTATGCTAGATGCGAGAGTGAATAAATATATGTATATATACTTAAATGGACAAATCGTAAAGCAGGAAGAAGCAGTAATTTCTCCTTTTGATCATGGGTTTATGTATGGATTAGGGTTGTTTGAAACATTTCGTATTTATGAAGGACATCCATTTTTATTAGACGATCATATAAGTCGATTAAATGAAGGGTTGCAGCTTTTAAATATTAATAAAGCTTTTAAGCGTGTAGAAGTAGTGAAGCTGTTAGATGATTTATTAAAAGCGAATATGTTAACGAATGCCTATATTCGTTTTAATGTTTCGGCAGGGAGTGGTGCAATTGGTTTGCAAACGGTCCCCTATACGAATCCTACTGTAATCATTTATATCAAACCATTAGAAAACCGGAGAGGCATAATCGAAAAAAGGGGACAAATAGTAACTGTACCTCGCAATACACCAGAAGGTAAAGAAAGATTAAAATCACATCATTATCTCAACAATGTTTTTGCTAAAAGAGAAGTAGGAGATGTGTTAGATATAGAGGGGATTTTTCTAACGAAGGACAAGTTTGTAGCGGAAGGAATCACTTCTAATTTGTTCTGGGTAAAGAATGATACATTATACACTCCTTGTTTACGTACAGGTATTTTAAATGGGATTACAAGAAGATTCATCATTTCTCTTGCGAAGGAGAAGGGGGTAAAGGTAGAAGAGGATTTTTATTCTGTAGAGCACTTACTAGAGGCGGAAGAAGTATTTGCGACAAATTCTATTCAAGAAATCGTTGTATTGGGACGTATTGATTCCCATTGTTTTAAGGGAGAAAATGGTGAGATAACCAGAATGCTTCATAAAGCATATCAGCAGTGCACTAGTTCGTTATGGACAATGAAAGAGATAGGAGGAATTTATGGTGAGTGATAAAACGGTAAAATGTGGCCCCTACAAGCTTGATTATAAAAATAAAACGTTGATTATGGGGATATTGAATGTTAATCCAGACTCCTTTTCTGATGGAGGAAAATACAACAGAAGAGATCATGCTTTAAAACATGCAATCGATATGATTGAAAATGGTGCGGATATCATTGATATTGGTGGTGAATCCACAAGACCAGGGTATGTAGAAATTTCGATAGAAGAGGAATTAGAAAGGATAATACCTATTATTGAGGCGATTTCTAAGGAAATAGATATTCCGATTTCTATTGATACGTATAAAGGTCGTGTTGCCGAGGAAGCATTAACAGCAGGTGCCCATATTATAAATGATATTTGGGGAGTCAAAAAAGATCCGTTAATGGCCAGTATCGCTGCAGAAAAAAAAGTACCCATTATTTTAATGCATAATAGAGAGAAGCAGGAGTATAAAAACTTTATCGAGGATGTATTAGCAGATATTGCAGAAAGCATCCAAATTGCAAAAAATGCAGGGATTTCCGAGTCTAATATTATTCTAGATCCGGGCATAGGTTTTGCTAAAAATCTTCAGCAAAATCTTGAAATGATGAGGAGTTTAGATAAGTTAGTAGAACTAGGCTATCCTGTTTTACTTGGTACTTCAAAAAAATCAATGATTGGAAATGTATTGGATTTGCCAATAGCTGAAAGAATGGAAGGAACAGGAGCAACAGTTTGCTTTGGAATACAAAAGGGATGCCAAATAGTACGTGTGCACGATGTGAAAGAAATGGCAAGAATGACCCGTATGATGGATGCGCTAATGGGGAGAGGTGAATATAGTGGATAAGATACGCTTAACGAAAATGGAGTTTTACGGATATCACGGGGTTTTTCCAGAAGAAAATAAACTAGGCCAGCGTTTTGTTATAGATTTAGAAGTAGAAGTAGATTTAAAGGAAGCGGGTGAAAGTGACAATTTAGAGCACTCGGTTAATTACGGCCAGCTTTATTTTGATGTAAAAGAAATAGTGGAAGGGAAACCTTTTCAGCTTATTGAAGCACTAGCTGAAAGAATTGCACAAAAACTTTTGTTTACCTATAATCGAATTGAAAGTATACGTGTTGCAGTTATTAAACCAGATCCCCCGATACCAGGTCATTATCAATCGGTATCTGTTGAGATTTTTAGGAGAAGACAATGAGAAATAAAGCTTATATTTCATTGGGATCTAATATTGGTAATCGAGTGGAATACTTACATGAAGCGGTGCGCATGTTGGATGGTCAGGAAAAAATTAAGCTGGTAAGTATTTCATCTATTTATGAAACGGATCCTGTTGGTTATGTAGAACAAGATCCTTTTTTAAATATTGTTTTAGAGGTGCGCACATCTTTATCTCCACTTGATTTATTACATGTATGTCAGTCGGTGGAAAATGAGTTAGGAAGAAAAAGGGTAATAAGGTGGGGGCCGAGGACGATAGACCTTGACATTCTATTGTATAATCATGAAAATATAGAATCAGAGAAACTAAACATTCCACATCCAAGAATAGAAGAAAGAGCGTTTGTTATGATTCCTTTACTGGAAATCGCTCCAACAATACAACTACCGAATAAATCAATGCCTTTAATAGAAAGCAACGAGTTTTTGCAGGGTAAAGAAGGAGTAAGGATATGGAGACGACAGAAAAATGGGGAAGACGTATTCGAGCTTTTCGAAAATTAAAAGGGTATACCCAAGAGGGGCTAGCCAAAAAAATTCTTGTATCTGTTTCTATTCTCGGTGAAATTGAGCGGGGAAACAGGATTCCATCAGAGGATATGATAAATTTAATTGTGAAAGCTTTAAAAATAACGAGAAAAGATTTAGATCCTGATTCTAAATAAATCATAATTTAATGGAGGAGGTAAGTGTATTGTTCAAAATAGGCAATGTTGAAATGAAGAATAGAGTGGTTCTTGCACCAATGGCTGGAATCTGTAATTCAGCATTCCGTTTAACAGTGAAAGAGTTCGGTGCAGGACTAGTATGTGCGGAAATGATAAGTGATAAAGGAATTGTTTTAAAAAATAAAAAAACAATGAATATGCTGTATATTGATGAAAGAGAAAATCCATTAAGTCTGCAAATATTTGGTGGGGAAAGAGAGACTTTGGTGGAAGCCGCTAAGTTTGTTGATAAAAATACAAATGCGGATATCATTGATATTAATATGGGCTGCCCTGTGCCAAAGATTACGAAATGTGATGCAGGAGCAAAATGGCTATTAGATCCAAATAAAATTTATGAGATGGTTTCAGCAGTTGTGGAGGCAGTTGATAAGCCAGTTACAGTTAAAATGCGCATGGGTTGGGATGAAGAACATATTTATGCAATCAAAAATGCACAAGCAGTGGAACGTGCAGGAGGAAGTGCGGTATCTCTTCATGGTCGTACACGTGTGCAAATGTATGAAGGAAAGGCGAATTGGGATATTATTCGTGAAGTGAAACAATCCATTAATATACCATTAATCGGTAATGGAGATGTGCAAACACCACAAGATGCAAAAAGAATGCTTGAGGAGACAGGCTGTGATGCTGTAATGATCGGAAGAGCGGCATTAGGAAATCCTTGGATGATCTATCGCACAGTAAATTATTTGGAAACGGGCGAATTGATGGGAGAACCATCGGTGCGAGAAAAAATAGAGGTTTGCAAACTTCATCTCGATCGTTTAATTGCTTTAAAAAATGAAAATGTTGCGGTACGAGAAATGAGAAAGCATGCTGCTTGGTATTTAAAAGGGATAAGAGGAAATGCAAAAGCTCGCAATGAAGTTAATCAATGCGAAACAAGAGAACAGCTAGTTACCTTGTTAGATAGTCTTGTAATAGAAGTAGAGCAAAAGGCAATTCAAGTAGGATAACTTTGACTTTTACTAGGTTCTTTTTTATAATATGTTTTGAAAATCAGCTGTCGGTGAAAAATCTGGCAGTTTTTTTTCTTTTTTAGTGTCTGTAATCGTGACATTGTGTAGAATAATAAAGTATGTATAAAAATTTACGATTCCTTTTTTAGGTGATCATACATAAAAAAGATGTTGGAGATGATTAAAAATGAGTCATGAAGAATTAAATGACCAACTGCAAGTAAGACGCAGCAAAATGAATGAATTGCGTGAACAGGGAATAGATCCATTCGGAAAACGTTTCGAAAGAACAAATTTATCGGAAGAGTTAAAAGAAAAGTACAGCTCTTTTGAAAAAGAAGAACTGGAAGAAAAAAATATTGTTGTTGCTCTTGCTGGAAGAGTAATGACTAAAAGAGGAAAAGGAAAAGCTGGATTTGCTCATATACAAGATCTTCAAGGCCAAATTCAATTATATGTAAGAAAAGATAATGTAGGAGAAGAGCAATATTCTATATTTAATTCTGTGGATTTAGGAGACATTGTTGGAGTGGAAGGAACATTGTTCAAAACCAACGTTGGGGAACTATCAATTAAAGTCAAAGACTTTACATTGCTGACAAAAGCACTTCGTCCCCTTCCGGACAAATTCCATGGATTAAAAGATATTGAACAGCGTTATCGTCAGCGGTATTTAGATTTAATCGCTAGTGAAGAAAGTAAAAGTACATTTATTCTTCGTAGTAAAATTATACAATCAATGCGCAGATATTTAGATAGCCATGGTTATTTAGAGGTGGAAACACCAATGATGCACTCTATTGCTGGTGGTGCATCAGCACGTCCGTTTATTACTCATCATAATGCATTAGATATGCCGCTGTATATGCGTATTGCTATTGAGCTTCATTTGAAACGTTTGATTGTTGGCGGTTTAGAAAAAGTGTATGAAATTGGACGTGTTTTCCGTAATGAAGGAGTTTCTACTAGACACAACCCGGAATTTACAATGATTGAATTGTACGAAGCGTATGCGGACTATCGTGATATTATGAGCTTAACTGAAAATCTAGTAGCTCATATTGCAAATGAAATACATGGTAGTACAACTGTAGCTTATGGTGAGTATGAAGTTGATTTAAAACCAGAATGGACAAGACTTCATATGGTAGATGCAATTAAGCAATATACTGGTGTAGATTTCTGGCCTGAAACAAGCTTAGAAGATGCTAGAAGATTGGCTAAGGAAAATAATATTGAAATAAATGATAATATGACATATGGACATATTATAAATGAATTCTTTGAACAACGAGTAGAAGAGAAATTAATTCAGCCGACTTTTATATATGGACATCCAGTAGAAATTTCACCTCTAGCAAAAAGGAATGAAGAGGATCCCCGTTTTACTGATCGTTTTGAATTGTTTATTGTTGGCCGTGAGCACGCAAATGCATTTACGGAATTAAACGATCCTATTGATCAGCGTGAAAGATTTGAAGCGCAGCTAAAAGAGCGTGAGCAGGGTAATGATGAAGCACATTTAATGGATGATGACTTTATAGAGGCGCTAGAATATGGTATGCCGCCTACAGGAGGATTGGGGATAGGGATTGATCGTCTAGTTATGCTTTTAACTAATTCTCCATCTATTAGAGACGTATTGTTATTCCCGTTAATGAGACATCGTTAATAAAGAGAGCTGGGCGTTTGATAATGCGCTCGGCTCTTCTTTTTATATAGGAGTGATATTTTCCAACTAATTCTAGGGTATTTTTAATTAGATTGGAGATTAGTGGTAATGTTGCTTTAGGGAATATATCGCAATTGAATTATCAGAATAATTTTTCTTTTAAAAAGTAGTTGCATAGATTTGGCTGAAATGGTATATTATTATCTGTTGCTAAGGTAACTTAGTAACTAACTAAAAAAACTTTTTAAAAAAATGTTGACTCGGTAATCGGTATTTGATATCATTAAAAAGTCGCCGATGACGACGAAATAATATTGCTCTTTGAAAACTGAACAAACAAAACGTCAACAATAAACGTTTTTTATAACTTCTGTTATAAAAACGAAACAACAAGTAATACA
>NZ_PISE01000042.1 GCF_002835805.1 Niallia nealsonii
TTAGGGGTGTTTTTTATGGCTAATTTTACTGCTGAAGAGAAGATATTTATTGCTCGTCTTTATCTTGCGGGGAAACATAGTTATCTGGAGATCCAAGATTTATATAAAGTTTCTTACCAAATGATTCAAGGATGGGTCCGTTTATATCAAATACAGGGAGAAGTGGGATTTAAGAAATCCTATACAAATTATTCGGCGGAGTTTAAAATGGATGTACTTAATTATATGAATGAAACGGGTACATCCTCCTACGAAGCAGCGGCTATTTTTAATATTTCTTCTCCCGCATTAATTCGGACATGGCGGATACATTTTAATGCTGGTGGATTCGATGCCCTCATTCCTAAGAAAAAGGGGCGAACATCCATGAAAAAAGAAACGAAGAAGGAAAAAACAGTTGAAGGTTCAGTTGAAGCGCTTGAAGAACGAATTAAACAATTAGAAATGGAGAATGCCTATTTAAAAAAGTTGAATGCTTTAGTTCAAATGCAGGAAAAATTACATCCAAAATCAAAGCGCAAGTAATTTATGAACTAAAGACATTCTATGATGTCGTGGCCCTTATCAAAGTCGCTGATATTCCACGTAGCACCTATTATTATTGGGAAAAGCGCTTGAACCGAAAAGATAAATATTTTGGAGTGAAGGCAGCTATCCAATCCATTTATCATGAACATAAAGGACGTTATGGTTATCGCCGTATCACCAAAGAATTAAAAAAAGATGGATTTTCTCATAATCCAAAAACTATCAACCGACTAATGAGTGAAATAGGCTTAAAATGCCTAGTTCGATTGAAAAAATATCGCTCTTACAAAGGCAATAGTGGGCGCATTGCACCGAATGTGATTCAGCGGAATTTTAAAGCAAAGAAGATGAATCAAAAGTGGGTAACTGATGTGACAGAATTTCATTTATTTGGAGAGAAGCGCTATTTATCTCCTATCCTTGATTTATGTAATGGAGAAATAATTGCCTATTCAGTAATGAAAAGACCGGTTTACCAACTTGTGGGAGATATGTTAGAACAAGCGGTTAAACGTTTAAAATCAGAAGATAGAGTTACCCTGCATTCCGATCAAGGGTGGCATTATCAAATGAAAAGATATCAAAGAACATTAAGAGAGTATGGGATCAGGCAAAGTATGTCTCGAAAGGGAAATTGTTTAGACAACGCCGTCATGGAGAATTTCTTTGGCTTATTAAAGTCTGAGTTGCTTTACCTTCAGGAATTTGAAAGTATGGAGCATTTTGAAGAAGAATTACATGATTATATCTATTACTATAATCACAAACGTATGAAGAAAAAATTAAAAGATCTGAGTCCAATACAATACCGGACTCAGATCTTGGAAGCCGCTTGAATTATTTGTCTAACTTTTTTGGGTCAGATCATCTTT
>NZ_PISE01000043.1 GCF_002835805.1 Niallia nealsonii
CCAATCTTTAAAGTTTTTTATATAGACAAAAGCAGGAAAATAAAAAAACAGATAGAAATCTCTTTAATATTAAAAGCGTTATAACAAAAGTCTTTTATAGGATGAAACAGTTGCGCTTTTGCTAATTTTGCGTTTGTTTTTTATAACGGGTACAGATCTTATATTTTGTTTGGGGGAATGAAAAGTGGATAAATACATAGCTTTTGATGTTGGTGGCACCAATGTAAAACATGCCTTATTATTTGAAGACAGCAACATAATAAACAATGGAAAATATAAAACAGACTGTACGGATTTAGATGCATTTTTAGATGCAATGGTTTATACCATTCTAACGTATAAAAAACAGCACGATATTAAAGGAATCGCTATTAGTTTGCCAGGTTATATTAATCCAAAAACAGGTTATTCAGAAAGTGCCGGATCCATTGTGGCATTACATAATAAAAATATTAAAAAAATGCTAGAAGAGAAACTGGCTATTCCTGTGTCTGTAGAAAATGATGGGAATTGTGCAGCAATGGCGGAAAAGTGGAATGGAAATGCCGTTGAATGCAATAGTTTTATCTGTATGACTATTGGTACAGGAATTGGCGGTGGCATTATGATAAATGATTCTTTATTGCATGGTGCAAGCTTTAAAGGTGGAGAATTTGGGCATATGTATATTCAGACAAAGGACGGTTTAAAGGGAAATCTTCATAAAAGTGCTTCAACAAGTGCCTTAATTGCAGCATATAGGAAAGTAAAGCAATTAGATTTATCGACAAAAGTAGAGGGTGAAAAAATTTTTAAAGAGGCAGAAAGCAACAAAGAAGTTCAAAATATTATTCAGCAATGGTACAAAAATATTAGTTATGGTGTTTTTAATTTAGCGGTCACCTTTAATCCGGAAAAAATCCTGATTGGCGGTGGCATAAGTGAAAGAGAAGATTTGTCTTACCATATAAATAATCATTTACAAACAATTCCTTATTGGGAAGAATTAAAAGTGCCTATTGAGATTTGCAAACATAAAAATAATGCAGGCATAATTGGAGCACTCCATCACTTTTTGAAAGTTAATGAAACGATGATACGTTGATTTGCTTTGTCTAATGTAACTATTAATGATTAAGTTTTTTCAAACAGTAATGGGATAAGACCTCTTATAATATGATGGAAATATAGGAGGTAAGGCTATGGCGGTAGTAAGAGCATCGGAAGCAGATATTAATTTGTTGGCAAGACTTCTTCGAGCGGAAGCAGAAGGAGAAGGGTTGCAAGGGATGTTAATGGTTGGAAATGTAGGAATTAACCGAGTGAGAGCAAATTGTTCCGATTTTAAGGGACTAAGAACGGTTCCGGATATGGTTTATCAGCCCCATGCTTTTGAAGCAACAACAAAAGGTTATTTTTATCAGCGAGCACGAGAAAGCGAAAAAAGATTGGCAAGGCGCGCGATAAATGGGGAAAGAATATGGCCTTCTAAGTATAGTTTATGGTATTTTCGACCACCAGGCGACTGTCCGCCAACATGGTATAACCAGCCACATGTAGGAAGATTTAAGCTCCACTGTTTTTATGAACCAACTGCACAAGAATGTGAAAATGTGTATAATACTTTTTGAAGGCAGGGGAAAAAAGACGGATTATGTGATCTGTCTTTTTTTGTTTTGGCTATGTTAAAGTTAATGGCTGATTTTTGTACGTTGCTTATTGGAGTGTAAGGCGCTTGTCCACGGAAAGCAGACGCTATTCGCTGCAATCAAAAGCTAAAGTTTAACAGAGTCTATGTTTAAAGAGGAAAACTACTGTTTGAGATAAAGCGGTGCAAATGGTATATTGTTAAAAAAGTAAAAATATTTAGAGGAGTTAAATAGTATGGCAATCGAACAAGTAAAAACATATTTGGAAAAATGGAATAAAAAAATGAATGTTCAAGAATTTGAACAGTCTAGTGCAACCGTTTTAGAAGCTGCCAGTGCATTAGGAGTAAAACCGGAAAGGATTGCAAAAACACTTTCTTTTCGCAAAGGGGAGGATGCAGTTTTATTAGTAGCTGCGGGCGACGGAAAGGTGGATAATAAAAAATTTCGGGCAGTTTTTGGAGAAAAGCCACGTATGCTTACAGCAGAAGAAGTATTGGATAAAACTGGACATGCCGTTGGCGGAGTCTGTCCTTTCGGTTTAAAAGAAGATTTAGATGTATACTTAGATGAATCACTTAAGCGGTTTTCTACTGTTTTTCCTGCATGTGGAAGCAGCAATTCAGCGATTGAATTAACAAATGAAGAACTATATTTGCTTGGAAATGCTAAAGGCTGGGTGGATGTTTGTAAGGGCTGGGAAATGGAATGAAAATAGAGATGAAAAATCAGCTGGAAACAATAGAAAAAGAGCATAAAATAAAAATTCTTTATGCTTGTGAAGCGGGCAGTCATACATATGGTTTATCTTCATCTGATAGTGACTTTGATGTTCGGTTTCTTTATATGCATCCTAAAGAATGGTATTTATCACTAGATAAAAACAAGGATGTGATAGAATTGCCAATCACAGGAAATTTAGATATGAGTGGTTGGGAGCTAACAAAAGCATTAAGGCTTATCCGTAAATCTAATCCATCTTTATTAGAGTGGCTGCAAGCAGAAACTGTCTATTATCAAAATGATTACTTTTTCACTAAAATAAAAGAAATAAAAGAAAAAGCATTTAATCCTCGTGCTTGCTATTATCATTACATGCATATGGCAAAAAAAAATGAACAAAAAAGCCAAGGGATAAAGGAACGAAAAATAAAAGTCATTTTTCACATAATGCGCCCCCTTTTAGCTTGTCAATGGATTGAGCAGAAACAGACGTTTCCACCAAATCACTTTTTTTCATTAGTAAATGAGCTAGTAGATGATGTGGCATTAAAAAAAGAGATAACGGACTTAATAACAGCTAAAATCAATGGCAGCAGCATCTATCAGAAAGAGAACATACAAAGAATCAATGGTTTTATTCAACAGCGACTAGCAGGGATAGAACAAGCTGCAAGTTTCATTTCAAGCGGTTTAGAAGATGAAAAAGAACTAACTTTATCACTTGATAATTTATTTCGTGATATGCTGCATACAAATTGGACGAATTGAATTTTTATTCATTTCGTCCAATTGTTTATTTTTAGGAAATAAAACGGTTGTTTTAGTAAGTTTAAAGAGAATGATTGTTATTAAGTGTGATTTCAGAATAGATGTAAGTTCTTTTTTAATAACGGCATTCTTTTTTCACTTACACTAATTTTTTCATCTGCTCATATAATTGAATGATTAACAGGTTCTCCTATAGTTATGCAGTAACTGGAAGGCTAGTGTTTTTTTGAAAAAATTGTCTCTTCATCTGTAAGAATTTCTAATGAATCATTATGGTGTATTGCTAGTGTCTTCCTTGCTTCTTTTGGTCTGAAAATTCGTCCAAGTTCTAAAAATCCCCGTATTATGCATTATTTTCTTTTCTTTCTTTTTCCAAATAAAGCCTTTTTTAAAATTTATAGAAAGTGCATGTGATGGAAGTTTAACAGCAATAAAAGCAGTATTATAATAGTGAATATTTAAAGAAAAGGATATTGATAATACCTGTACATTCCTTTAGGAAGAAAAATGGATAGAGAGACCAATTCAAAAGACTAGTTAAGTAAGCCTTAAGGGATATCTTCTGAAATGTGAGTTGATGCCAATAAAAAACGACCAAAAATTGGCCGTTTAGATAGTAAATATTATTTTGCTGACATGTTAGTTTCAAAAAGAAGTCAGGAATAAGAAGTAGCTCTACATAGCCAATCATTGAGACTGGCTTCATGAAAAACATCACTGAATATGGCGATATACTCCTATTACTTTTCCTAGAATCGTTACATTCCGCAAAATAATGGGCTCCATGGTGCTGTTTTCAGGCTGTAAGCGAATAGAATCCTTTTCTTTGAAAAAACGTTTTACAGTTGCTTCATCTTCTTCTGTCATTGCGACGACAATATCGCCGTTGTTAGCTGAGTTTTGCTGGCGTACAATGACATAGTCTCCATCTAAAATTCCTGCTTCAATCATACTTTCTCCCATAATTTCAAGCATAAATACATGCTCATCCTTTGGAGCAAGCCTTTCTGGCAGCGGAAAGTATTCCTCAACGTTTTCAATAGCGGTAATAGGCATACCCGCTGTCACCTTTCCTACTACTGGAACATTAATAATATTATATTTTGGTATAGTGTTTTCTTCTAAGTCTAGTATTTCAATAGCACGAGGTTTGGTCGGATCTCTTCTGATTAGCCCTTTGCTTTCCAATCTTGCTAAATGGCCATGTACAGTGGAACTCGATGCAAGACCAACTGCTTCAGCGATTTCCCTAACAGAGGGTGGATATCCTTTTTGACGCACTTCATCTTTTATATAATCTAATATATCTAGCTGCCTTTTAGAAAGTTTTTGCATTATATGCACCTCTAGTCATTTTTCTTATGCCAATTATAGCATGTGTTGTTAATTGATACAAACATAAGTTCTGATTTTTTTGTTGACACAAAACATTTGTTCGTATTAAGATAGATATATAAACGAACGTATATTCTATAGAGGTGATTTGTTATGTGGCAAAAAATTTGGACCAATTATTCTTATTCGATTATTTTATTTATTTTCAGTGTATTAACATGTGCTATGATTGTGCTATATAATAATGCTACTCATGATAAACAATATGTAATGGTTAAGGTAGAACAAGGGGATTCATTATGGAGTATTTCTGAAAAATATAATGGGAAATATAGTATGTCGCAAAAACAATTTATTAAATGGGTGGAAACGAAAAATAGCTTGCCCGCTCACCAGCTTACAGCAGGAGAAGAAGTTATTATTCCAGTAAAAGCAGAAGAAGAAAATATACAATTAGCTTCCGATTAAAAAGAATAGAAAAGAATCAAGATACATATCTATTTGAAGAAATGACACGTAAACTTCTTGGGGGAAAACAGAAAAATAGAGATAGCGGTGATGCTTTAAATGAATGCAATTATTTATTGTCGAGTAAGTACGGATAAAAAAGAGCAAGAGACTTCACTTAAAAGGCAGGAAGAAGAACTGCTGCTACTTGCAAAAGAGCATAAATTCCATGTGGCGGATATAATAAAGGAACAAGCAAGTGGATTTGAATTAGACCGTGACGGCATTTTAGATTTGTTGACAAGAATTAAGGACAAAGATATTGGAGCTATCTTAATACAAGATGAAACAAGGCTTGGAAGAGGGAATGCAAAGATTGCCATTTTGCACTGTATTTTAAGAGAAAATGTAAAGCTTTATAGCATATCCTCCTCTGGAGAACTTGTACTTTCCGATGCTGACTCAATGGTACTGCAAATTGTTAGTTTAGTAGAAGAATATCAGCGTAAAATCCATAATATAAAAATTAAAAGAGGGATGAAAAGAGCAGTAGAAAATGGCTATAATCCAGCAGAAAATTTAAAAAATCAAGGCGATAATGCTGGCAGACTGCGCAAGGATGTTCCAATCGAAGAAATTGCCAAATTAAAAGAAAATGGCTTAACCTTTGCGGAAATTGCTGTAACCCTAAGAGGGTTTGGTTTTTCCGTCTCCAAAGCCACCGTACATAGAAGATACCAAGAATTCAAAGAGCAAGAACATAATGAGAGTTAATAACATGCTTAAAATTTTTTCCTATGGTATAATAATGTTTTAGCAAATAACGAAACATTCCTTCCATAAATGGTGTGGGGCTATAGGCAACTGTTTGATTAAGTTTAAAAAAAGAGTTTGCTTTTTCTGTTTGATTTTGAGGCTGCTCGTTTTTGGAGGAATAAATACTATAGGTTTTAAAGGAGTTTTGTATGATTTCCGATACTAAGTTAGCACGCATAAATGAACTAGCAAAGAAAAAAAAGGAAGTAGGATTAACAGAAGCTGAAGCAAAAGAGCAAACAGCGCTTAGAGCAGAATATTTAAAAGGCTTCCGTTCGACTATGTTAAATACTTTGGAAGGTGTTACAATTTATGATCCAAATGGTGACGATGTAACGCCACAAAAATTAAAAGATATGCAAAACAAAAAGAAATTGCATTAATGCAATTTCTTTTTGTTTTGCTAAAAAAAGGGGTAGAGATTAATTTTTGCTAAATAAATTCCGAAAAAATATTTTTTTATCTATAAAAAAATATAAAAATTTTTTTCTGCTCCAATTCCTTCATGTTAAGGGGTTTTTGCCACTTTTTTTTAAAAAAATAGAATAAATATAAAAATATTTTTAATATTTATTTATTCTATTAGTTGTTTTATGGGACAATCGCATTTAATATAATAGTGTAATGAATATTGTATGAGAGGATGTTTTACATGACAGCAAATATTGATAATTTATCGATTAATTCGATAAGAACTTTATCAATTGATAGTATCGAGAAAGCAAATTCTGGTCATCCTGGTATGCCAATGGGAGCAGCTCCAATGGCTTACACGTTATGGACTTCCTTTATGAACCATAATCCAAAAAATCCTAAATGGTTTAACCGTGATCGTTTTGTATTATCTGCAGGTCATGGATCTGCATTATTATATAGCTTGCTGCATTTATCAGGTTATGATTTATCTATTGAAGATTTAAAACAATTCCGCCAATGGGGAAGCAAAACTCCAGGACATCCAGAGTTTGGCCACACAGCTGGGATAGATGCAACTACTGGCCCACTTGGACAAGGGGTTGCGATGGCAGTTGGTATGGCATTAGCAGAACGCCATTTAGCAGAGACTTATAATAGAGATGCATATAATGTGGTAGACCATTATACATATAGCATTTGTGGAGATGGGGATTTAATGGAAGGGGTTTCAGCTGAAGCCGCTTCATTAGCTGGTCACTTAAAGCTTGGAAGACTAGTTGTTATGTACGATTCTAATGATATTTCATTAGATGGCGACTTAGATAAATCATTCTCTGAAAGCGTGGAACAAAGATTTAAATCGTATGGATGGCAATATATCCGTGTAGAAGACGGCAATGATATTGCTGCATTAACAAGTGCGTTAGAAGAAGCAAAACAAGATGAAAATCGTCCAACAATTATTGAAGTAAAAACAGTTATTGGTTATGGCTCACCAAATAAAGCTGGAAAATCAGCTTCACACGGTTCTCCACTTGGTGCAGATGAAATGAAATTAACAAAAGATGCTTATAAATGGACATTTGAAGAAGATTTTTATGTTCCAGAAGAAGTATATGCACATTTTAAAGAAAAAATTGCAGATGCAGGGGCAACAAAAGAACAACAATGGGAAGAAATGCTTGCTAAATATGCAGCAGAATTTCCTGAATTAGCAAAACAATTTAAAGTGGCAACTTCTGAAACACTTCCTGAAGGATGGGATCAAGATATTCCAGTTTATGAAGAAGGTTCAAGTCTAGCTAGCCGTGCTTCATCTGGAGAGGTTCTAAATGCTATTGCGAAAAACTTGCCATCTTTTATTGGTGGATCTGCTGACTTAGCTGGAAGCAACAATACAATGATTAAAGGAGATAAAGATTTAACTCCTGAACATTATGATGGCCGCAATATTTGGTTTGGTGTTCGTGAATTTGCAATGGGTGCTGCATTAAATGGTGCTGCATTACATGGCGGAGTGAAAATTTTTGGCGGAACGTTTTTTGTATTCTCTGATTATTTAAAACCTGCCATCCGTCTTGCAGCAATTATGGGACTGCCTGTAACATATGTGTTTACACATGACAGCATTGCCGTTGGAGAAGATGGTCCAACGCATGAGCCTATTGAACAATTAGCAGGATTGCGCGCCTTGCCAAATCTTTCTGTTATTCGTCCAGCTGATGGAAATGAAACTGCTGCTGCATGGAAAGTAGCTGTTGAATCAACAAATCAGCCGACTGCTCTTGTTTTAACAAGACAAAACTTGCCAACTATTAAAGATACTGATAAAAATGCATATGAAGGTGTATCAAAAGGAGCATATGTTATTTCTCCATCAGTACAAGAAACACCTGATGCTTTATTAGTTGCAGCAGGGTCTGAAGTTGGGTTAGCTGTTCAAGCACAAAAAGCATTAGAAGCTGAAGGCATTCATACTTCGGTTGTAAGCATGCCTTCATGGGATCGTTTTGAAAAGCAATCACAAGAATATAAAAACTCTGTACTGCCTAAAACAGTGAAAAAACGTCTTGCACTTGAGATGGGAAGTTCTCTAGGCTGGCATCGATATGCTGGAGATGAAGGCGATGTATTGGCTATTGATACATTTGGAGCATCTGCACCTGGAAATAAAATTTTAGAAGAGTATGGATTCACTGTAAATAATGTTGTAGCACGCGTAAAAGTATTATTAGATAAATAATTTTAGTAATAGATGTGAAAAAAGAGCGGCAGTATGCTGCTCTTTTTGTCTGGAGATAGTACATAATGGGTATTTCCTCTTTGGTGAAAAATCGAGAAAATAAGAAAAAATTCTCTATTCGACAAAACTAGTCTGTTTTTTTAACAGTTAAAGACACACCTTGTACTCGTTCCTTTTTATAATAATAAAAAGACGTTAAGGCAGGTGGAGAGTGAGTATGAGAAAATATGAATTGTATTTAATAGAAGAAAATGTGGCTCTACATTATAATGGAAAAGAAAAAATGATTTACAATCTATTTTTTGAGCATACTAATACAAAGGATTCTACTTTAAAAGCAATTCTAAAAAAACAGATTGACTACATAACTCGACCTATCCCAGAATGGAAAATACAGCAAGTCTTATTAATGGAATTACAGAAAAAGAGCTGGTTTCAGCATAATGTTGAAGGGTATTATATTAAAAACGATAATTTAAGCAGTGCAATGCTATCTATATTAAATAATTGTTTGCAAATTAAGGCGAATGGATATTATGATGCGGAGCTTGTGTTTTTTGAATTGCTTCATAAATATGAACCTAATTTTTTGGCAATTGATATAGAAAATGGCCGTTATGGCTGGCTAAAACCAATAAAACAAAGAAATTTTGTCTGAAAAAGAGAAAATGCCGAGCAGATATTGTATAATAATATCTGGTCTAGTACACTAAGTAGTAGACAACATGAAGGAGGAAAGAAGTATGTGGATTACGATTGTAGGCATCGTTGCATTACTTGCAGGGATTGCTATCGGATTTTTCATCGCCCGTAAATATATGATGAATTACCTTAAGAAAAATCCGCCAATTAACGAGCAAATGCTTAAAATGATGATGATGCAAATGGGAATGAAACCATCCCAAAAGAAAATCAATCAAATGATGTCAGCAATGAACAAACAACAAGGAAAATAAGGTTGTTTAACTTATTGCTGGGCTATCAAGGGTGATAGCTTAAATGGGCAACGTTTGTGACAGTAAATGATTCGCATGTATAGGACAAGTTAAAACTTCGTTTTCTTATAAACTGAAGTTTTCATTATAAAATTGTTTTACTTGCGCTTTATCTTTCATCAAAAAAATCCGAAACCACTTTTCTATTGGAAACTAAACCAATTAGAAGGGTGGTTTTTTATGTTATTTGAAGATGTTTTAGAAGAGTATATGTATCATTGTCGAGCTAGAGGATTTACTGATAAGACGATCAAGAACAAAAATCAAGAGTATAAGCAATTAAAACAGTTTCTAAAAGAAAAAAGAGCCATTACTGAATTAGAAAGTATCACGGTTCATGATTTAAAAGCTTATGTAAGAGTGAAGCAAAAGGATGGTTTACAGGCTCAATCAATAGTATCCATGTTTAAAATGATTAAAGCTTTCTTTTCCTGGTGCGAAAGAGAAGGCTACATAAAAGAGAATATTGCTAAAAAAGTAGAAACTCCAAAGCTGCCAAAAAAGGTATTAAAAGGATTCACTGTAGATGATGTTCAAGCAATGATTGACGCATTTAGCTATAAGAATTATTTGGAGGCAAGGAATAAGGCTATTATAGCTATGTTAAGTGATTGTGGTCTAAGGGCTATGGAAATCAGAGGGCTTTTGTCTGTAAATGTAAAAGAGACTAATATTCTTATAAATGGAAAAGGAAATAAGGAGAGAATAGGATTCATTTCTCCAGCATTAAAACGAATCTTAATTAAATACGAGCGTTTAAAAAAGCAATACTTTCAAGATAAGTTGACAACTGATCATTACTTTCTATCCTATACAGGAAACGACATATCGCATGTAGCATTGGATAATGTCATAAAAGAAGCTGGCAAAAGAGCAAATATTACAGGGAAACGAGTTTCTCCACACACATTTAGACATTTCTTTAGTGTTCAATGCATTCTAAATGGAATAGATATTTTTTCTCTCAGCAAACTGCTCGGACACTCAGAATTATCCACTACGCAGCGCTATTTACAATCATTAGAGGATTTTGAATTGATAGAGAAAGCTATGCCATCAAGTCCTTTAATGAATATGAGGAAATAAGGGATGATTTTAGATGAAGAATGGATATTGTTAATTAAAGAAGCTAAAACGATAGGATTATACGTTTAATCAAAGTGGTTATTATCGATTATTAATTAGGAAGAGCAGCGATGTTGAAATATTAGATACTGAGATTAGCACTATAAAAAATCTTTTTCATTCTTAAAAAAAGAGAATAGAAATATCGAAAAAAATACCGCATCCAATAACTTTGATTTATCAAAACTAACTTGGGAATTAGGAAAAATTGAACCAAATGGTTCAGATAGCGTTTCAACAATTAGACTTAGAACCAACTTAAATGATTTAATCTACTTAGAAATAAATGATGTCATTAAAATAGATAATGATTATCAAATTATTCCTATTAGATACAACAAAAATAGCACTTTTAACAGTTATCCTTTAGGATCTTCTTGGTTAAAGAAAAAACTTATCATTAATCAAAATGGTTTTTACAGGTTTTTAGTGAAAAAATACAATGATACAGATTTTTTGACTCAAGATATTGAACTGGCTAAATCTAAAATTAAACTCATTCGTAATAATCTTTCTTCGATTTTAACCAGTGAAAATTCAAGGCAGTTAAAGGTAACATTAGAAAATGCGCTAAAAACTTCTGCTATTATAAGTGATTGGCGGAATGAGAAAATGTCACATGGTAGTATGATTTTACCCGATGAGTATTCAAATGACGGAACTTTTTGGGCTACGTATATAGCTAATGATAACAGTACAGTGGAAGCTCCATGGGAAATGCAAGCATATATACCTTTGGTGAAGTTTAATATTGTTGACCCCAATGATATAAAAAAATGGAAAGTGCTAGAAGTTGGTAGCACATTTGGGGGATTTACTCAATCAGGTAGACCTCCTTACGAACCTAATTTAGTTGTCTTAGAAGATAAAGTCTTGATCATTTTTAATTCAAATGAACAGTCTGATGCTACTGATATAAAGTTGGCAACCATTGAATTTGATAAAAACACGGAAACCTTTGGCAATTATAATGTTTCGAAATTAACTTATACTTCTGGTGGTTCACAAAAGACAATTGATATGACAGCTACAAATGTTTCTACCGCATACAGAGAACTAGGTTATATATTGAGTTCTGATTTAATTGATGCGCTGGTAGTTAATCGAATAATTAAATACAACAATTATTATTATGGAGCTATCGCCAGTTTTAATACTGCCAATGGATTAGGGTTTAAAGGGATGGTTATTCGCTCATTAGATGTATGAATTGGGAATTTGTAACTATCCCTAACACTCTTAGCGGAGATGCTCTAGAGGTATTCATTGAGATTATTAACAATAAACTGTATTATGTGGCTAGAGGTAGTAATTCAATTGGTTGTTATGATTTGGTCAGTGGTACTTGGAGTTCTTTTGTGAGTATTCCTGAAATCATGACATCGAAACCTTCTTTAGTTGTGTACAATAGCAAGTTATACTTGTTACACAATACTAATAATAGTTTAACAACTAGTTGGGGAACGTTAGGAAGAAGTGCTACTGCTATTAGAGAAGTTAATTTAACCGATTTAAGTTTTAGTAATGTGGTTGAATTACAAAGTAGCACAGGTCTACATTATACCTGTCCAGTTGAGTATAAAGGTGATTTGTACATGTCTTTTTCAGAAGACAGAAGGAAACTTAATAAAGATCAATTGAGATCTAATATAGGTTTTTTTCCTATTGTTTTTAGTCAATAGGATACTACTGTGCAACAACTAAATATCAAATCAAGAGTCCTCCTAGGGGACTCTTTTATTTTTAACTTTTTTGACATTTCCTTCTTAATAGCTTTTGATGAAACTATCATTGGATGAGGAGGAAAAATTAATGTGTGAGAAACACCATCATACTGTTAGCATAATTGATTTTAATAGTATTAATTCTAAAAGTTTATTTGTGAAAGTTATTGGTTTTGATGCTGACTTAGGAAAAGAGTTTGAAGGGGAAGTGAAATTTGTAAATGGTATGCCATTCGGAGATTTAATACATCCCCAGAGATCAATTTTATCTCCTACATGTAGGTCTACTGTTCGAAGTTATTTGTTAAATAAGTATAATGAGGGAGAATTTATTTGATATTCAGAAGATATGAGCATAGCTAAGAGTCCTTTTTAGGGCTCTTTTTTACTGTCTATTTTAAGGAGGTGATTCCCTTGGAACATCGTGTTTCAAAGCTAGAAGATGAAATGAAGGATGTAAAAACTCGATTGGCAGTAGCCGAGTCTAATATCAAGGATATCAAAGAAGACATTTCTTCGATAAAAAGTAATACAACATGGCTATTAAGGATTGTAGTTGCAGCGATAATTGCAGCCATATTTGGATTGATTTTAAAAGGAGGGGTTTAGATGGATAAAGCCAGTGTTACACGTTTTGCATTGTTAATTGTAGCAGTAATAAACTCCGTATTAAATATGCTGGGTTATGAAACTATCCCTGAAGATTTAGTTAACGATTTAATTGCTGTTGGATCAGGTTTATACATATTGTACGCAGGATGAAAAAACAATTACTTAAGCAAAAAGGGATTAAAACAGAAAGAAGTACTTAAAGAAAATGATTTAGCAAAGTAAGAGTGATAACTAATCGTTATTGCTCTTTTTTATTTGTAAAAAATAATTAGGAGGAATTTAATATGTCATTCACACCTAAATACAATGAAAGAAATTTAAAAAACTTAGCTCAACTTGGTGACAATACAAAGAAGAAAGCTATCCAATGGTATGAATATTTAGTTGAAAATGAAATTGAAGTATTGATTTATGAAACTATTCGCTCTGTAGAAACACAAAGAGAAAACGTGGCAAAAGGCGCTTCTCAAACCATGAAATCCTATCATATTGTAGGTCAAGCATTAGACTTCGTAATGATTGATTCTAAAGGGAATGCGCTATGGAATGGATATGGTTCTGCTGATGCTAAAAAGGTTATTGCTAAAGCTAAAGCAGCAGGCTTTGAATGGGGTGGTGACTGGTCTGGATTTGTAGATAAGCCACACCTTGAATATCATCATAAAGGATACGGAACAGATATATTTAAGACTAAAGGTGACGCTATTGCTTTATCCGAAGTTAAAGAAGTGACTAAAACTACAACTAAAACAACTACATCAGTTAAGAACACTGAAACTAAAAAAGAAACTATTTCTCTTCCAACAGGTACATACAAAAAAGGTTCTAAAGGTAATGCTGTAAAACAAATCCAAGAAGCATTAAATAAATTATACTTCAAATGCGGAAATGCTGACGGTGTATTTGGTGCTAAAACAGTAGATGCCTTAGAAAGATTCCAAAGTGTTTATTGTAATCCTGTCGATGGTATTTATGGTAAGAATACGAGAGCAGTTATGTTGAAACAGTTAAATAAGTAATATAAAAAAAGGACAGTTACTTTAACTGTCCGTCCTTTCTTCGTTTAAAATGTGGCTTTCATGAGGTAAGAAAATAACCAACTCAATGAGTTGGTTATGCTATTTCTTCAACTTCTGACTTATCAAAAATAGGAAGCGAATATTTACTTATATCCATTTTTAATGCGTATCCACGCCCCGTTTCCTTTAAGAGTATACCTTCTTCCCCGAAGTAAATACTATTTGTATTTATTACTTTAAAATGTCTTTGCTGCATAATTAAATACTCCTTTATGTAATTTATTTAGTTTGTATTCAGTATGAACTAATGAGTGTGATAAAATACTTCATTCATTTTAAATAATATTTATTAATTTATCTTTATAACAGCCAGCACAATCTTTTTTTCTTTTATTGGTTAATCTTAAATAGATCATCTGTGTATATTTGAATAAAAATAAATAACTTAGGCAAATATATTGAAAAACTCTAAGGAATGAATTTGATGAAAAAGAGATATGTATTATTTGCTTTTCTTTGTTTATTTTTAATAATGTCAGCTATAACAAATCCTTCTGATAAAGATGAATATGCTGATTGGGTAGGAAATCAAATTAAGCAAGAAAAAGGTCCTTTATTAGGAATGCTTGGTGGATCTCTTATTAAATTAGGAACATCCAAAAAGGATTTTGTCTTGTTTACTATATATGAGACAAAATTTGATAAAAATGAGAAAAAGCCATTGATAGCATTAGGAATTTTTAATAATTTTATTTGGTTAGAAGAAGGGGAGTAGTTTGGAGCTACTCTTTATTTTTTTATCCATATTTTCCTAATATCTAAATCTAACTCTTCAGATATTCTATATACAACTTTAAAGGAAGGAAATGAATTATTATTTACAATGGAACTCAAAGCCCCTGTGCTAATTCCAATCACCTTTGCAAAATCTCCATGTTTTATTTCTCTCTCAGCTAAAATAACTTTCAATCTACATTTATAATCCATCATGAACACCTCAAGTTATTACATTCTACATTATTTTCTTTACTCCTTTTAAAAATATTTCAGTGGACAAGATATATTGGACAAACCAGACTTCATACCATTTACTATACCAAATGAATTACCACCCTAGTAGCTTGATCGAGCATATGCCAGATCTCTTTATATCAGTAGCTGAAGCTGTCTTTTTTGAATGCTAGATTGATGGGATAGATACTATGTATCTATAAAGAGTGGCGTAGGAAAGGAGGAATATCAATTGTTTTTTGAAGCAATCTCAACAGTAGTTATGGGAGGTTTAGCTTTACAAGCTCATCTCTCGAAAAATGGAAATGGGAACGACTCGAAAAAATTGAACAAAATATTTGCTCTGACAGGATTAAACGTAAAGGACGGAACACAAACACTTACTACTCAATTAGTAAAGAAACGTAATTATGAATGGGGGACGGAATATCGTTATCGAATACCTTTAGGAAGAAGTTTCGAGGATTATGTATCTAAGCAAAAATCGATTGAAGCAGGGATAAATACACGTACAGTTAAACTTCAATTAGGAGACCTAAAACAGATGAAATTAGATCGTAATATTATCCAGAGTATTAGAGGTCTCTATAAGAGAAAACTTACTGAGAGGAAGGAAATAGAACTTTCCTATGATGGAATGTTAATTATTCGAGTTTACGATGAACCGATGCCCACTTTGGTTGAAATGTTTGAAGGAAAAGGATGGTCTGTTCCAATTGGCATCATGAGAGAAAAAAACACAACTATATTTCATGATTTTGAAAGAATACCACACTTTGTATTAGGTGGAGCCACACGATATGGGAAATCAAATTTAATTAATGGCATTATCGCTTCTCTAATTAAACAGAAGCCAAACCATGTAAAATTACATCTTGTAGACTTAAAAGGAGGAGTGGAACTATGTGACTATGAAAATATTAAGCAGACTGTTTCTATCGCATATGAGCCAGAAGAAGCCAGGGAAGTACTAGAGAATGCTTATAACGAAATGAGAAAGATGCAGCAAAGGGTTAGGAATCTGGGGAAAAAGAATGTCCGAGAAGCTGGGATACCGGAACGGCATTTTATTATTATTGATGAAGTTGGAGAACTAAATCCTGAAGAAGCAGTAGATAAGAAGGATATAAAAAAGGATGGTATCGTCATTCAAAAAAGTGAAAAGACAATAAAAGAAGAATGTCAAAAGTACATGAGTCAGATATCTCGATTAGGTGCAGGTTTAGGTTTTCGCCTAATTCTAGCTACCCAATATGGAACAGGAGATATCATTCCTAGACAATGTAAACAAAACAGCGATGCAAAATTATGCTTCCGTGTACAGTCTTCCACAGCATCAAGAGTTGTGTTAGATGGGGAAGGAGCAGAAAAACTGCCAGAAATAAAAGGTCGTGCCATTTACCAAACAGCCGATAAAAAAATCATAGTCCAAACTCCACTAATAACTTCAGAAATTATCCATTCCATTATTGATCCACACATAAAAGAGGTGAAACCAGTTGAAACAACTAAACAAGCGCCAAGAAGCAATGCTATTATCATTAAAAAAACTGGACTTTCTTAATCGTGACCAACTACAAACTATCCACAAATTAGGAAAGGTTAGAAATGCCAATAGAATACTCAAGGAGCTATCACCTTACTTAGAATCCTATAGAGAAGAATATTCCACGATTTATTACTTAAATGCTGAAGGAAGAGCATATGTGAATTCTGAAAAGGTAAGAAGAAAGAATCCATTTGTAAATCACACAATTATGAGAAACTATTTTTACATTTTTGCAAAGTGTCCTGTTGAATGGAACAACGAAATAAGTGTCAATGATGGGATAACCACTTTAGTTACAGATACATGGTTCAAAGTAAATGGAAAGTATCACTTTCTAGAAGTGGATTCTTTACAAAAGATGAAAGAAAATCGAGCAAAAGTAAAGAATTATTTAGCGCTGTTTAATGCAGGACATCTAGCAAAACATTTTGGCTATTTCCCACCTTTAATATGGTTAACTACTACTGAATTGAGAAGAAAGCAATTAAAAGAGCTGTGTAAGGAATTGCCATGTGTTGTTTATACGATTGATGAAATCAGATAGAATTTTATCCTACGTGATATTACTGGATATTTTTCGATAGTCAACTATCTTTGTAGATATTTATTGATAAACATTTATAAGGGAGAGATTAATATGCAAACAATAGCATTTAATGAATTTATGAGTGGGAGTTATAAAGTAAAGGAGAAAGACTTTACACCAAAATTGGCGAAAAGTAATATAGGTAAACTGGCGAGAAGAGTCGGAACTTCAATTGCTATTCCACTAATATTAGCAAAACCTGTATTTGCAGCTAGTCCAATAAATGTAGTTCCAGTCGATGCAAAAGAGTGGATGGGAGAACAAACACTATCTATGATTGCCCATGCATTAGATCCATTAGTTGATGTATTAGTTGCTTTATCTTTTCCAGTGGCTTCAGTGATTATAGTTGGAGCATGTTTCTTCTTTATGTTTGATAAGTCGGATAAAGCATGGGGAATGATAACTAATGCTGGGTTAGGTTATGTGTTGATACAAATATCTCCATTGATATTGAATGTGTTGAAGCAAATAGGGAGTGCTGTTTGACTCCACGGTGTTGTTAGTTTGTCAAAGAGAAAAGAGAAGTTTATCGAACAATATCGTAAACTAAGCAGCAAGATATTGTTCGATAAACTTTTTATTGAATTCAAAGTAGTAGGATGTTTTCCACTAGGCTCATTTTCCAGTGTTGCATTCACAATGCCCTGAACTACATTTATAATACCGACAAATTGGACAATCTAAATGAGTCTTATAACTTAAAGGTTGACCACATTTATAACAATTGGTATCTCTATCTGGAATAATTTCATGTGCTAGATAATGATTACTAAATTCTTGTGCTCCAATTTTTTTAGTACATTCTATTATATCAAATTTATGATCAATAGGGCTTGGAGCTACAGCTTTTATTTCCCATCCAGTTTCCTGTAAAGTCTTAACATAAACTGTTGTTCCTTCAGTAAAATATTTAAGTGGACTTTTCTTATATAAAGTTATATCTTTTTCAATTACTTTAATATATTTTATTTCTTCATTTATATCTTGGTCACAATTTAATATTAATATCTCATTCCTGCTTATTACTTTAAAAATCCGAAATAAATGGTTTATATCTCCCTTATAATTAACATAATCCCCTTGTTTAAAATATACTACATTTGGTTTATTCAAAATGCTATCTTTTAACCGTATAGTAATCGCCATTTTAGTACCTCCAGATATCGATTTACATCAATATTATAGAGGATTATTTTGGGTAAGTGTACAAATATTTACAAAAGAAATATATTTAAAGAATTTTAGCAGGTATATGGTATGAATTATACGAAAGAGAGTTTTGTTTGAAATAGTATTATTTGTTTTGGTTGTCTTTCTCACTATCAAATATGTCATCAATTAGTTGATCTATTTTTTCCTTATTCTTAGCTTCTCTTGCACTATCTCTTATTTCATCTAACAATTCATCTTTATCTTCTTTATTCAAATAACTTTCTTTCAATTATTATCACTCCTTTGTTCATTGTATGAAGCATGTATGTGAATTATTGAGAATTAAAGGATATATATTCCAATATATAGAAGTAGTACTCATTAAGACTTCTGAGACGGATAGACACAAAATAAATTATTGAAAAAGGAGGTAATTGAATGAAATTGCCTAATAAAGAAGGGGTTAAATTATATAAGCAAATAGAAACTGAATACGGAATGCTATATATCTATATTAATTACAATGTAACAAAAGAAGAATCTGATATGAGATTAAAGAGGTATCTTATGACTAAGTATAAAGCAGAAGGAAAACTGTAATGTAATATTTAATTGATATATGTTCAAAAGAATATCAACAATCAAGATATGTATGTGAAAGAAAAGGGGTGAATGGAATGATTTATGAAGTTAAAGATAGGAATAAACCCGATTATAAATTAATTGCGGAGGCTTTAATTGAATTAGATATTAGATTAAAAGCAACAGAAATTATAGAGGAAAAAGAGCTTCCTTCTAATAATCAAGATAAAGGGAGGCTGTAAAATGGAAGTCGGAGTTAAATATGATGAGCCTGGAGTGGAGTTGTATAAAGAAATAAAGACAAAACATGGCATGGTATATATTTACATAGATCATAATGTACCTATAGAAGATACCAAGGAAAGAATAAAAAACTATTTAGTTCAAAGGTATGGAAGAGAAGGTAGAAATATTGAGTAATAAAGATAGAGAAAATAAAAAGAGAAATAAAAGTGAAATTTATGAAGTAACTAGTGTGAATGAGCCAGATTACAAATTGATTGTAGAAGCCTTGATTAATTTGGATCTTAGGTTGAGTAACAAAGAAAATAAAACTGATAGTTAAAAGAAACAGGTATGGAATAATTTCTATACCTGTTTTTATTATCCTAGTTTCTTCATTATTATATAGGATGAAAAATAAACTAGATAAATTAAAAGATTATAATATATTTGTGGACAGTCTATATTTATCATGATATATTTTTCTTAATAGAAAATTAGTTTCGGATTAGTCACAAACGTTGATGTATTAAGGGGCGCTTATTGGCAATCTTTAACCATCCCAAAAGAAAATCAATCAAATGATGTCAGCAATGAACAAACAACAAGGAAAATAAGGTTGTTTAACTTATTGCTGGGCTATCAAGGGTGATAGCTTAAATGGGAGTGCATATATAAGACAAGTTTACTTTAAACATTATTTTTTATGAAATAAATGTTTTATCATATATTTGGTTTATTTATGCGTTATTTTTCATTAAAAATGCAAAACCACTTATTCTATGGGGAAATTAGCCAGTTGAATAAGTGGTTTTTTATCATGCATTAACGGGTTTTGATGCCCATCTAAGGAATGATAAGAGAAAACAAGAAATCTAGTTAGGCAGAAACTTACTGAGTAAAAGTCTAAATATAAAAGTGAACAGACTAAGAAGCCACGTCCTTAGTCTGTGTGGCCTATATCTATAGGCCTCTACAATCAATGGGGGCGTGGAACCCCCTCACTGATTGTTAATTTCACTTTATATGAATAGTGAAGCTGGAATAGTATTTTTTAACGGGGAGATTGGGTAAAAGGATAGGGTAAATTAGCTGGTTTATTGTTTAGTAGCTGATTGTTTATTTTTAATTATCTTATATTTAGTGTTTATTAGTATATCTAAAAATTCAAAAAACAAAATAGGTATTTTTTGGAACAGAAGTTTAAAAAGAAGTTGATTAAAAGAATAATGGCATTAATTAGGAAGAAGACATACGTTTTTATTTTTTTTCGTGTGTGTTATATTTATTTAATAATTGATCTAATTCTTGGCTGCAAGCAATGGTTGCATGTGCAGAAAAACCATATTTTTTTGCAATATTTATTAATTCTTCTCTTTTAGATTCAATTAGATACAGTAAGTGTCCTTTTGACATCGCTGTTTGTCCTTTCCATTTTATAATAGGATGGGTTTGCATAAAAAGCATGGAAGTAATTAAATTGCTGCCACTGCTTACAAACAACTTGGAAAGTAGCAGAGTGGAAGTGTATCTGCTATTTGGAGCAATAGTTTAATGTGTATATATTTTAAATTTTCTGCTTATTTGTAAAAAAATGAAAAACCTTTATTAAGATAATTATAACGATACTTGGAATTAAATGCAAAAAAATTGATATCGACATATATTTTGACAGAGGACATATAAGTAAATAGAAAGGCAGGAAAAAAGGAGGGTCATTTTTGACGGATATTAATTTATTTTTAGCTTTAGGAGCGGGATTTTTAAGTTTTATATCTCCTTGTTGTTTGCCCCTTTATCCAGCATTTTTATCCTACATAACAGGAATGTCACTTGAAGAAATGAAACAAGAAAGTGTGTTGTTGCATAGAAAAAGTTTTCTGCATACCATCTTATTTCTTTTTGGGTTTTCTTTTATTTTTATTGCTATGGCTTATGGAACATCGTTTATCGGCAATTTTTTTTATATGTATCAAGATGAAATAAGAAGAGTAGGGGCCATCATTATTTTTATATTTGGTCTATTTATTTTAGGGGTGATAAGGCCATCCTTTTTAATAAAGGAACATCGTTATTCATTTAAAAATCGACCTTCTGGTTTTTTTGGCACTTTTCTTATTGGGATGAGCTTTGCTGCTGGCTGGACTCCTTGCAATGGACCTATTTTAGGTGCTGTCCTTACTCTTGCAGGGACAAACCCTGAATCTAGTTTTGTTTATATGGGGAGCTATATACTAGGATTCTCTATTCCTTTTTTGCTGCTTACCTTTTTTATTGGGAGTACAAAGAAGTTAAGAAAATATAATCACTTATGGATGAATATAGGTGGAGCGATGATGCTTGTGATGGGAGTAGTGCTATACTTTAATGGCATGGTATGGATTAATGGTATTTTAAGTCCTCTGTTTGGAGAGTTTACTGGTTTTTAAAAAATATGTGATTCATGTTCTCTTATTTGGATAAATAGGGGAGTTGTTTATAGAACAACTATATTTTTCACTTATTTGATAATGGGAGCTGAAATCTGTTCTTTAACAATCGAATCGATAAATATTTATATTGAAAAGAATGGGAATTTTAGATATAGTGAATATTGTACCATTGTAAATGGTACAATGGTATTAATTTTGAACTTCTGTTGCGTGTTAAGGAGGAAACAATATTGGCAAGAATATTAATTGTGGATGATGCAAAGTTTATGAGAATGACTCTTACTAATATTCTCACAAAAGCAAATCATGTGGTGGTTGGTGAAGGGGAGAATGGGAAAGAAGCTATTCGCTTGTTTCGCGAGTTGGATCCTGATATTGTCACAATGGATATTACGATGCCTGAAATGAGCGGATTAGATGCAGTCAAGGAAATACGAAATGAATTTTCTGATGCAAAAATTATTATGTGTTCTGCAATGGGACAGCAGAAGATGGTAGTAGAGGCGATTGAGGCAGGTGCAAAAGATTTTATTGTGAAACCTTTTGATGAAAATAGAGTAATAGATGCCATAAATAGAGTCCTCGGTTAATAAAAAGCATGTAAATTGGCAGAAATATTATGGCGTTAAAAAGTAAAAAAGAACTTTTGGCAATAAAAACTACATAGAAATTTTTGCATGGAAAGGATATGATAAAGTGGATCATATCCATTTTACTATGTTGGAATACATGGTATACTAAGTTTTTAGATTTAGTATAATAATAGGAAAACAATTATTAGATTAAAAAGGGGATATAATAAATGACATCGGTCATTATTTCATCTGTTATTGCTGTTTTTATGGGAATAGCTGTTACTTTTGCTCGTATGAAGGCGGCAAAAAAACCAGTTTCTGCAAAAAAAATTATTCTTCCTCCACTCTTTATGAGTACAGGTGCACTTATGTTTGTATCTCCGATTTTTGCTGTTACAGGAAAGGAAATAGTGGAAGCAGCAATCATTGGTATGTTATTTTCTATTCTTTTGATTAAAACATCTAAATTTGAAGTTCGTGAAAACGATATCTATTTAAAGCGTTCACGAGCATTTGTTTTTATATTATTTGGTTTATTAGCCATTCGAATTATTGCCAAGCTGATACTAAGCAGTACTATTGATGTAGGCCAATTAAGCGGCATGTTCTGGATATTGGCATTTAGCATGATTGTTCCATGGAGAATTGCCATGCTTTATTCTTACAGAAGACTAGCGAAACAATTAGATGCATCATTCAAATGATATATTTGCTCTATATAGAGAGGAAATGAGAGTAAGATGATGATGAGGCGATTATCAATTATGATTATTTTCCTACTATATAAGTGTGATGGTTTTTATCACGCATTAACAGGCTTTTGCTCCCCACCTAAGGGATGATAAGAGAAAACGAGACATTTTAGGTGGGGAGAAATCTGATTGAAGTTACACTTTATTGGAAATTAAAATATGTATGAGAAATGACATAAATAGGACGGAAAAATGAAAAAAAACCATGAGCTTAAATAAAGTGTACCCTTTGTAAAGGACATTTTAAAAAAGGCTAGGCGGATTTAAGAAGATGATTTCTGTATTGAACAGGGGTCATCTTTTTTAAATTCCATTGATATCTGTAGTGATTGTAATAAATCATATATTGCTTAATTTCATGTTTTAGTTCGTCTAGAGTTGTACATGATTTAATAGTGGATTTGTCTTTAAAATGACCAAAGAAGGATTCTTGAGGAGTGTTATCCCAACAGTTTCCAGATGGACGTAATCCAAGTTTCTTCACTAGTTTTTGGAAGTCAGGGTGTGTATAGTGGGTCCCTTGATCAGAGTGTACCAATGCATCTTCTGCTTTTCTAAAATTTCGATTCTTCTTTAACTTTAGAAAGGTGTCTGTAGCTAAATCCATCGTGATAGGGTCTGATACATGATAGGCCAAAATTTCATTGGTTGAACTATCTTAAATTGTCGACAAATAGGCTTTCTGACCCTTCCCATAAAACAAATAGGTGATATCGGTTAGGAGTACTTTCCCAGGGATATCTTGCTTAAATTGTCGGTTCAATAGGTTTGGTACAACTCTGTGTTCTTGTGTGGCTTTCATCATTCGTCTATAAGGATTTGCCTTTCGGATGGGGCAAATAATACCGTATTTCTTCCAATCCTTTTCAAATTGTAGACAACACTAAATTGACCCGCCAAAGTCATTTTAATTGGACGTGCCCCTTTTTTACAGCCCCTAAAACGGAATGCCTTTAATAGGTTTTCTTTTACTTCTTCATCCTCTTTATCCTTTTGTTTTCTTCGATCCTGTGACTCCAAAGAAAAGTAATGATAGTATCCACTTCTTGAAACCTCAGCTATCTCACAAAGGTAACTTACCCTGTTTGTTAATTGGTATTTTTCTATCACAGAACGAATAAGAATATATTTTCGGCTTGGAGGCCGTACTACTTTTTCATCCCCCTTTCCGCAAAACGAATCTTTTTTAAGAGCTCATTTTCTGCTTTCAATAGGTTGATTTGTGCTTCTAAGCGTAGATTCTTTTCCTCGAGGGAAAGCTCTCTTTCTAAAGAACGTCCAGAATTTCCAGCTCTAGTGTCGCTTAATCCGGTTACACCGTTCTTTTTGTATGCTGCTTGCCATCTTTTACTTGCTGCATTGATTCTTACCATTCCAATGATTTCTGTATCAAATCCACATTCTTCAAAGATATGTCTAGAAAATTTCCCTTTTTCCTTCTCCGCAATAAATATCCTCTTAAACTCATCGGTGTAGGTAATCCTTTTAGTGCTTACCGATTTTGTATAAGGGTTAGCTGATAATAGGTTGATCTCTTTATCTGTAAATGTCTTTTTACTCATAATTTCCCCCAGTCTCTACTATGTTGTCTATTTATAATTATACAAAAAAATACCCTATAGATAGACTTTTTTAATTGTCTATTCTATAGGGTACATTTTAAAATGCAACTCATGGTTTTTTTTCATTTTTTTGTTTAAAAGGATTTTGTTTATTCCACATTTGATGGCCTAGAACGGACACACCTGTTGCTAAAATACCGTTAGTTATCGCTTGAAAAGTAAACCCGTAAGCAAATATTGCAAGGAGGACAGATGAGGCAAGCAAAATCCAAATAATAAGCCAGTCTACAATTTTTGGTGTCTGTTTTAATGCATACCCTAGCACCCATAAAACAGGTATTAATATATAATAGTTTTCATTTAAATACTCTTTTAATAACTCCATTGTATTTTCCCCCATAAGTTCAGTTGCAATATAGTATGAAAAGGTGAGGATGTTCGTTTATTCAAATAACTAAATTTCCCTAAAAATAGAGAAAAGAAATAATCACCCTGTCTTTTTTTTTTGTATTTTTCTATATAAAGGGTGAAGGGAGGTGAGAAAATGGCACAAGCAAAATTTATGGAAACAGTGGTGAAAATGAATTTTCGAACAGGTATGAAGGAAAACGGTGAATCTATTTATAGCAGTAAATCATTACGAAATATTAAAGATGCCGCTACAGCAGAAGAAATTATGCAAGTGACACAGGCTTTGGCTTCGTTAGTAAGCTATCCCCTTGAATCGGTTGTGAAAAATGACAGTTTTGATTTATCTAAATAATGATAGTTTAGTAGATTAGGGGATTTCTGGTTCATTCATTGCAAAAGGATATTTTTATGAATGAACGAGAAATCAGTATAGTGCTTATTTTATATAAAATATAAAGGGAGGAAAAGGAAATGGCGAAAATGCTGGAATTAACATTTGGAAATGAAAATGGAAAAACGACAAAAATATCATTAGATGGTCCAATTGAGCCTGTTGATACACAAAAAATTTTAGCGGCTATGCAAAGCATTATTCAAGCGAATATTTTTGTGACAACAAATGGAGCGTTTGTTTCTGCACAAGGGATACGTCTTATTGAACGCAATGTTACTGATTATGAAGTTTAATTAAAAGGTTATTCTCTTAAAGTTTTATTATTTTTAACCGGAAAAGTGGAAGAAGTAGGTTTAAGTAGATGGAATACACGTAGACTCCTGAGGGAATGCGAGATAGGCGAGGGGCAGAGCGAAGTGCGCTTGAGTTTAAAAGCAATAATCTATACGAAAACAGCCAATTAAAAAGAAAAGTTGGGAACATGGAAATCCAATTATCCATGGTCTCAACTAGCAAAGGAGTGAAGATGACACATTGAATGAGATTATTTCTTTTATCAGCCAAGTTGGATTTCCGATTGTTGTAAGCTTCTACTTATTAAATCGGATTGAAGCAAAGTTAGATATTATGATTCAGTCTATTCAAAACTTATCTCGCTATAATATTGAGTAAGGAATAGAGTAGTAGAATACAAATAAATGAAGGATTTGCTTCTAAGAAATTAGTATTTTATGAGTAATTTTCTGAAAAATGAAAGGGTTTTCTATTGACGGAAATAGTTAAAGATGTTAAATTTACATTAACCGTTATGAAACGTATTTGGTATTTACGATTCAAATGATCGAATAATAATTGTTTGAGAGATTGAAAGTAGAAATGCTTTATGCGCTTTTTAAAATGGTAAATTTTACACAAAGCTTTTGTAAGCTTATAGGAGGATTTTTTCATATGAAAAACGGTAAAGTAAAATGGTTCAATGCAGAAAAAGGTTTTGGATTTATTGAAGCAGAAGACGGAAATGATGTATTCGTACATTATTCAGCAATCCAAGTAGAAGGATTCAAAGCATTAGAAGAAGGTCAAGAGGTTTCTTTTGAAGTGGTTGAAGGAGCTCGTGGACCACAAGCTGCTAATGTAACAAAAATATAATAATAAATTTAATAAATGAAAAGCTGTCATTCTTTTAGAATGACAGCTTTTTTGCATGTGTTTTACTTGCAGCTAAAGCTACCTTCTTTATCAATAGGGGGAATGGAATAGATTCACACCTTCTTGCTGGAGATTATTTGTTATAATAGGGAAAGTAGTTTAATAGATGGCAAAAGAAATGAAAAAAGAATAGGAGGACATTTGTGAAATTTATTCATACAGCTGACTGGCATTTAGGCAAACTTGTACATGGCCTATATATGACAGAAGATCAAAGGCATATATTAAATCAGTTTGTGGACCTTGTGAAAGAAGAGAAACCTGATGCAGTTGTTATAGCAGGAGATTTATATGATCGTTCAATTCCTCCCCTCGATGCAATCAATTTATTGGACGAGGTTTTGTATACAATTAATGTGGAGTTAAACACACCGATTATTGCGATATCCGGCAACCATGATAGTGCAGAGCGTTTATCATTTGGAAGCTCTTGGTATCAGCAAAATAAGTTTTATTTAAATGGGAAAATTGAAAATAGTGTTAAACCTGTTTCTCTTAAAGGGGTTCATTTTTATTTAGTTCCATATTGTGAGCCAGCAATTGTTCGACAGTATTTAGCAGATGAAAAAATTGTTTCCCATCATGATGCAATGGAAGCCATTGTGAATAAAATAGCTGAACAAATGGATTCATCTGTACCTAACATATTAGTGGGGCATAGTTTTGTACTTGGAGGGAAAACCACTGATTCAGAACGGGTTCTTTCTGTTGGCGGTACTGGCTGTGTTGGTGCAGAACTATTTTCCCCGTTTACATATACGGCATTAGGCCACTTGCACAGTCCAGATGCTTTGAACCATCCTTGTGTAAAATATTCTGGTTCGTTAATGAAATATTCCTTTTCAGAGGCAAAACAAAATAAATCTGTTTCTATTATCGAAATAACAGAGGATGGAAAGTTTACAGAAACCTATCATTCCTTTACCCCTAAAAGGGATATGCGGGAATTAGAAGGGTATTTAGAGGAATTATTGGATCCCAAATTTTTTGAAAAACAAAAGCTAGATGACTACTTAAAAATAACTCTTTTAGATGATGGAGCAATATTAGATCCAATTAATAAACTGCGCCAAGTGTATCCAAATGTGCTTCATTTAGAAAGAAAAAGGGATAATCTCGATCAAAAGCAAAAACAGTCGTTTGCGACAAAAAAAGAAAAACAAAAAACAGAACTAGATTTATTTGCTTCCTTTTATAAAGAAATGACAACTTCTCCTTTTACGGAAGATAAGCGTTTAATAATGGAAAAAGTAATAGATGAGTGTAGGGGAGAGGAGAAAAGAACGTGAGACCCTTAAAGTTAACGATGCAGGCCTTTGGTCCCTATGCTAATAAAGAAGTGATTGATTTCAATGTTCTTGGCAACCGGACAATGTTTGTGATCTCAGGGAAAACCGGATCTGGAAAAACAACGATATTTGATGGAATTAGCTATGCTATCTATGGAAAGGCAAGTGGCGAAGATCGAAATGGTCCAGAATTAAGAAGTCAGTTTGCAAAGGATTCTCTTCTGACAGAAGTGAAGCTTGAATTTAAACTTCGCAATAAACAATATTTAATTATTCGAACTCCCCAGCAAGAAAAAAAGAAAGAACGTGGAGATGGATATCGTACGATTGGTGCCACCGCAGAGTTGTATGCATTTGATGAGAATGGGGAAAAAAAACTTGTTGCCTCTTCTATTCGGGATGTAGATGAAAAGATAAAAGAAATCATACAAATTGACAGCAATCAATTTCGGCAAATTCTTATGATTCCTCAAGGGGAGTTTCGGAAGCTATTAACGTCAGATAGTAAGGATAAAGAAGCCATCTTACAAAAACTTTTTCATACAGAAATGTATAAACGAGTGGAAGAAAAATTAAAAGAACAGGCAACTGGGTTAAAAAAATCAGTAGAACAGCAGCTGGTTAAGCGTACAAATAGGCTTAGCCATATAAAAAGTGTCTATCATGAAGCCTTGCAGGAGGCCTTAAAAGAAAACCCGGAAAATGATATTATGTTGCTTCCATTATTAGAGAAAGAAATAGAGATCATGGAAAGTAAGCTGCAAAAAATGAAAGAAACGTTAAAAGAAAAAAGCAGCGATCGAGATAAATTAAAACAACAGCTTTTTGATGGGGAAAATATATTAAAGCAAATGGAACTTCGGGATGCACTTGGCCTAAAAAAAGAAGAATTAGTTGCCAAACAAGAGGAGTACAAAGAAAAAGAAAAAACAGTCCAGTTAGCGCAAAAAGCCAACTTGCTGACAAAGCAGGAAGAAATATGCCATCATTTAAAAAGGCAAATTGATAAAAATGAAGCAAGTCTTGCGGGCAGCAAACAAAAGTTAGCAGATGTGAAACGGGGCTGGGAGCTTTCTGAACAGAAATTTAAAGAAGAAGAACAAAAAGAGCCAGCAAGGAAACAATTAATCGAGCATCTCTCCTATTTAAAATCGATTCAGCAACATGTTCAGCTATTTGCAGAAAAAGAAAAAAATCTGTTTCTGCTATCCCAGGATTTAAAAGAAAGGGAAACAAAAAAATCTGCCCTTTTGGTGGAACAAAAAAAATTAGAAGACATGCTAGGGCTGTTCAAAAAAGAGAAACAGCAGCTAGATAAGGATCAACTAACATTTTTAGCCAATAAAGAACGCTTAATAAATGTACAATATCTAGTCGAAAAGATAGAGAAATACAAACTAGTGGCGCAAAAAATAGATAGCTTAGTTTTGATGTTAGATAAAAGGGAAAAAGAAAGGACAAATGTCCAGCTTCGTTATGAAGATAGTTTGAAACTTTTAGAGAAATTACAAAGAGATTCCCATGCTGCACAAGCCTATTTTTTGGCAGAATCATTGGAGAATGATGCTCCTTGCCCAGTTTGTGGAAGTACCACCCATCCTCAATTAGCGAGCAAAAATGCTGGAATTTTTGTAGGAGAAGAAGATATAAAGGCAGCAAAAGCAGATACACAGAAATTAGAACAAGAAAAGTTTAATGCAGAAAATGCTTTTATAAAGCTTTTAACAGAAAAAACATTTTTGGAAGAAGAAAAAAAGGGTTGGATAAAGGAAATACAACACAGTATAGATTATTTTTCAAGTGAAACAGCAGCTGAATGTTACGAACAAATAACAAAAGATGCTGCAAGAATGAAAAAAGAGCAACAACTATTAGAAGAATCGATTAAAAAATCGCAAAAGGCAGAGGAATCGTTAAGAAATATTGAAGGGCAGATTCAAAACGTAACACTAGACCAGGAAAAGACGAATGAAACGGTGCAAAAATTATCGATCTTGTTTGCGGAACAACAGGCAGAAATAGCAAATATTAAAAAAACAATCCCGGAAGAGCTTCGAGATGTCAATCGCTATCAAAAGGCCATCCACCGAGAGCAGCAGGAGTTAGCTAGACTAGAAAATGCTTTAAAAGAGGCGCAAAAGGCATTAGAAAAAGCGAAAGAATTATGGCAAATAGAAACAACGAAACAAGAAGAACTAAATATTCGCCTACTAGAATTAAAAGAACAGTTAAAACAAGAGCGGACTATTTTTCTTGAGAATATGAAACAACAAGGCTTTGAGACATATAGTTTATTTATGGCAGCGAAATTGCCGGAAGTGGAAATAGAAGGACTATTGAAAAAGATTCAAGCATACCGAGAAGAATATCGATCGGTCAGTGATAGATATCAAGATTTATATGAAATGCTCAAACATACAGAAAAACCGGATATAGAAGCAGTAAAGACAGAATTAGACAAGTTGGATGCATGCTTGCAAAACTTGCAGCAAGAGCAAACTAACTTGCTTATCAACATAAAAGAGAATAAACAGATAAACGACGAAGTGACAGAGCTTAATGAGGAAATCAAAGAGCTGGAAGAGCAATATAAACTAGTAGGGCATTTATATGATATTACAAGGGGGCAAAATACATATCGCATTACATTTGAACGATTTGTATTGGCAGCATTTTTAGATGATATTTTACAAGAAGCCAACAGCAGGCTTTTAAAAATGACAAGCGGCCGCTATCAGCTAGTAAGAAAGGCAGACCGCTCAAAAGGCAATGTGCAAAGCGGATTAGAACTGCTCGTATTTGACCAATACACAGGACAAGAAAGACATGTGAAAACATTATCTGGTGGAGAAAGTTTTAAAGCAGCACTATCATTGGCCCTTGGCTTAGCAGATGTTGTGCAAAACTATGCTGGGGGTGTTTCATTAGAAACGATGTTTATTGATGAAGGGTTTGGAACATTAGATCCTGAGTCGTTAGACCAAGCAATTGAAACATTAATGGACATTCAAAGTACTGGAAGATTAGTAGGAATCATTTCCCATGTACCAGAGATAAAAGAAAGAATGGAAGTCCGTCTAGAAGTGATCGCAGGACAAACAGGAAGCACAACAGAATTTCGTTTTCTTACCTAATGGCTACCTGTTAAAACGGGGTCTCCCTTTGACCATAAGCCTTAAACTAATAATAAAAGAGCAATCCAATAAGTTGATTTTATCATCTATTGGGCTGCTCTTTTTTGTTCATCCTCTAGTGGGGAGGAAAGGAGAAAGGGGAAAAAAGAGGCAACGGAGAATAAAAGAGAAGTTTGTTGATTGTTCTTTATAAAATGGTCAAATTATTTGTTGTAGGAATACGATTCAATCATTCAATAAAAGGTCCATGTTGTCATTACTTTTGGAAATAGATAATGATTATTAGCGGACTGCCCAATAAGGCAATTTTTCGGGAATTTAAGGAAATAGAAATATTGCTGTAATTATTGTCCTAATTTTGTTGAAAAAGGGCGAAGAAATGTATAGTTTAATAGGCACTTATACATATTTTTTACTAGTTTTTTATTCTTTTAATCCCTATAAATGTAAAAATATAATATTTTTACCATCTTACCCATTTTTTATAGATAGGAATGTAAACTTTTACTACTTAGAATAAATGATAGATAGACAGTCAGTAATTTATCGTGCATAAACGGGCAGTAAGATTCCCGCCTAAGGATTATAGGAGAGATTAGAAAAATCTAGTTGGGGGATAAACTTGCCCGTAAAAGCCCGATTGGTTCCACTCACATTCAGTGGGGAAATAGAAAACGCTCTCTACTGATGAAAGATTCACTTTACCAACAAAGGAGTTTATAGGAATGAAAAAGCAACTACTAACAATAGCGACCGCAACAGGATTATTATTTACTGCGTTTCAAGGAAATGCCAGTGCACATGAAAAGAACTATAAGGTAAAATCAGGAGATTCACTATCGAAAATCTCAAAAACTTATAATCTAACAGTAGCTAAAATAAAAGAATATAATGGACTGACAACAGATTTTATTAAAGTGGGCCAAAATTTATCGCTGTTGCCTATACATACTCATTATACTGTACGATCTGGAGATTCTTTATCCAAAATAGCAAAAGCAAAAAATACAACGGTGGCAAAACTAAAAGAGATCAATAACTTAAAGAGTGATGCTATTAAAATAGGGCAGTCTCTTATGATTCCAAGCACAAAAACTACTAGCAGTACAGGAAATACTACTAGCTCTGCCAGTTCCAATACAGCAAATACTCATTATACCGTACAATCTGGAGATTCTTTATCCAAAATAGCAAAAGCAAAAAATACAACGGTGGCAAAACTAAAAGAGATCAATAACTTAAAGAGTGATGTTATTAAAATAGGGCAGTCTCTTATAATTCCAAGTACAAAAACTACTAGCAGTACAGGGAGTATTTCTAGTTCTACTGGCTCTACTAGTTCCAGTACAGCAAAAGCAAGTGCTGTAGTGGCAGAAGCGAAAAAATATATCGGCGTTCCATATGTATGGGGAGGCAGTACACCATCTGGCTTTGATTGCAGCGGTTATGTAAATTATGTGTTTAATAAAGTCGGTATTTCCATTCCTAGAACGGTTGCAACCATATGGAATGCAACGAAAACGGTTTCTTCACCAAAGGTTGGCGATTTTGTATTTTATGAAACAGGTACAGGACCATCTCATTTAGGCATTTATATCGGCAATAATCAATTTATTCATTCAGGAAGTTCAACAGGTGTAACAATTACCAGCATGAGCAATAGTTATTGGAGCAGTCGCTATTTAGGTGCAAAAACAGCATTTTAAAAGCAAGTGAGAACTTCTTTCTATAGGTAGCAGTTATAATAGAAGAAAAGAGAATTTGTTATTAGAGAAAGAAGTTTTCTTTCATATATATCTTATAGGGGAAAACATTTGGTTAGAAGACCAAATGTTTTTTTATATAAAAAGATTTAATAATAGGAAGAAGATAATCAAAAAAATGAAAATGAAATATGTGTAGAAAGAATTTTTTTGTCGTTTTTTGTCACTTTAAGTAGAGTGTGTTTTATATTAATAACTATGTCTATTCACTTTAGCATAAGAAAACAGAAAAAGGGGGAAATCGTGTGAAAAAATATGGTTTAGCTATTCAAATATTAATCGCACTAGTTCTAGGCGTTGCGGTTGGAGCAATATTTCATGGAAGTGAATTGCTAATTAGCATATTAACTCCAATTGGAGATATTTTTCTACACTTAATAAAAATGATTGTTGTGCCAATTGTTGTGGCAGCATTAATCGTTTCTATTGCAGGAGTTGGAGATATTAAAAAGTTAGGAAGATTAGGCGGAAAGACTATTCTTTACTTTGAAATAATTACAACAATTGCCATTCTTTTTGGTATGCTTGTAGGGAATGTGTTCCAACCAGGTCTTGGAGTGAACCAAGAGGGATTGGAAAAGTCAGATATTTCTCAATATCAGCAATCTTCTGAAGCGACAAAAGACAGCCATGGGATTGGGGATATCATAACACACATTGTGCCAACAAATGTTATCTCAAGTATGGCAAATGCTGATTTATTGCCAATTATTTTCTTCTGTGTGCTATTTGGTTTAGGAGTAGCTGCAATTGGAGAAAAAGGAAAACCGGTTTTATCTGTCACCGAAGGGGTGCTAGACGCCATGTTCTGGGTGACAAACCAAGTGATGAAGTTTGCTCCATTTGGTGTATTTGCAATAATTGGTGTGACTATATCTAAATTTGGTGTCGGCACATTAATACCACTAGCAAAATTAGTTATACTAGTTTATATAACAATGATTTTCTTTGTTATAGTTGTGTTAGGAATTGTTGCAAAAATCGCGAAAGTAAATATTTTTACACTATTAAAAGTATTAAAAGATGAATTGATATTAGCTTATAGTACGGCAAGTTCTGAAGCTGTACTGCCGAGATTAATGGATAAAATGGAGAAATTTGGTTGCCCAAAATCGATTGCTTCTTTTGTTATTCCAACAGGATATACATTTAACTTAGATGGATCTACCATTTATCAAAGTATTGCTTGTTTATTTATCGCACAGATGGCAGGAATTGAACTTTCTATTGCTCAACAAATTATGCTTGTATTAGTATTAATGCTTACTTCTAAAGGTATTGCAGGCATTCCTGGTGCATCATTTGTTGTTATTGTTTCTACATTAAGTTCGATGAATATACCGGTAGAAGGCATTGCTGTAATACTAGGTGTCGACCGTATTATGGATATGCTTCGTACCGTTGTTAACGTAGTAGGAAATGCATTAGCAACCATTGTGATGAGCAAATGGGAAGGCGAGTTTGATGAAGAAAAATCAAAAAAGTATATTGCTGAAGTGAAAAAATCTGCCGAAGAAGCGAAAGCGGCATAAAAAAGGGTGATTACCATCACTCTTTTTTTCTTTTTTCTTTCTTAGATTAACTGTTCGTTCATGCTGTCACTATTTGGGGCATTGAATTGTATGCTGACAATAGATATACTAGTGGCAACAAAAGTGTGGGGGACCCAATGAAATTACATAAATTGCTTCAATCCAATACGATAATTATTATATTGATGGTTATTATGGTGCCGATTGCTGGAGAATTTAAATTTTTTCCTTTAAATGATCAGTTTCGGGTCAGCTTCGGACCAACTATTTTCTTTTTTTTATTGTTGTTTTTAAATCAAAACAAAATCCTTATTGCAGGAATAATGACAAGTCTTTCTATCGTTCTTTTTCGATTAATTCTAGATTGGTTCCAATGGAATCCCTATATTTTTACAGACTCTTTTTACGTCCGTTTACCGGCATGTTTTTATTATTTCACTTATGCATTGTTTTTTTATCTATTAAAGGTAAAAAAATTTCAGCATCAGGTTTTAATGATAGGATTATTCGGGATATGTTTGGAGCTGATAAGCCAAGTAGCAGAGCTGACTGTACAATATTATATTGTAGGAGCAAAAATAGAGGGAGGCTCTATTTTCCAAATTAGCATTATCGCAGTTTTTCGCAGTTTTTTTGTTGTCTCTTTTTATAGTATGTTTGTAATCTACGAAGCAAAAATTAGGGAAGAAGAAATAAAACGCAAAAATGATCATCTTTTATTATTGTTATCGAATTTATATGAAGAAAGTATTCATGTAAAAAAAACATTAAAGAATGTTGAAGTTATTACACAAGAATCATATGAATTGTATCGTTCCTTAAAAAAGGGAATGTTATCAGATCAAGAGGCGAAAAAATTAAGTTACACAGCTTTAAAAATTGCAGGAGATATTCACGATATAAAAAAAGATAATCAACGAATTTATGCAGGGATTTCCAAGTTAATTACAAGTGAAAAATTTTCTGAATATATGCATCTAAAAGATTTATTACATATAATCATCAAATCAAATGATAGGTATGCAGAGTCCTTAGGCAAACAAATAAATTTTTCTCTTGAACTAGATGTTTCTGATGACCTTTATGAAGCCTACTTTTTATTGTCAATTTTAAATAATTTAGTGGCTAATAGTATAGAAGCAATCGAACATACAGGAGAAATTACCATATCTGCATATGAAAAATCGGAAGAAAAGGAATGGATCCGTTTAGAAGTAATGGATACAGGCATGGGAATTGAAGATAAATACAATGAATTGATTTATAAACCTGGATTTTCTCTTAAATTTAATGGGGAAGGTATTTCATCTACTGGGATAGGATTATCCTACAGTAAAGAAATGATTGTAGGTTATGGAGGGAAAATAGCACATGCTGTGATTCCGAATGAAGGAACAAAATTTATGATAGAATTACCGAAAGAATGTTTAATAAAGGAGTAACTATTTATGAAGTTTTTTTTAGTGGATGATGACGAAGTAATTCGTTCTTTGTTGCGGCATATTATTGAAGATGAAGATTTAGGCGAAGTCGTCGGGGAAGCTGATAATGGAGAAGCTGTTACTAGTCAAGTGTTGAACTTTAAAAATGTTGATATTGTTATCATCGATTTATTAATGCCGGTGCGTGATGGTATTGAAACTATCCGTTCCTGGAATGGAGCATTTAAAGGAAAAACAATTATGCTTTCACAAGTGGAATCAAAAGAGCTGATTGGAGAAGCATACACACTTGGCATTGAATATTATGTTACCAAACCTATTAATAAAACGGAATTTTTAACGATAGCAAAAAAGGTGAGTCAAATTATATCTTTAGAAAAAACAGTGGAAACTATTAGACGCTCACTAAATGGTGTTTTCGAAAAATCTATTGGAGAAAGAGCCGTAGAATCTCTTAGCAAACAGTACAGTATAATAGAAGCGGTAGAATTTTTATTGTCAGAGTTAGGGATTATTGGAGAAAACGGCAGCAAGGATTTAATCGATATTATTCAACACCTATATAATCATGAAGCAAATGATACGTTTGAAATGAATTTTCCTTCTATGAAAGAAATTTTTGAAGGCATTTCCAAATACCGAGTGGGCGAAACTGCTTCCCCTATTGAAGTTCTTCGAGAAACAAAAGCGAGTGAGCAGAGGGTAAGAAGAGCGATTAATCAATCGATTACCCACTTGGCAAGCATTGGGCTAACAGATTTTACAAACCCTAAATTCGAAAATTACGCCTTGAAATTTTTTGATTTTTCGATTGTCCGAAATAAAATGACGGAATTAAAAAACGAGAAATCCAATCATAATAAACAAGTGAAAATTCATACGAAAAAGTTTATTCAAGTATTATATTTTGAAGCGAAAAAGCTTGTTCATACAAGCAGGCATGATCAGAATTAGGAAATAAAGAAAAACGAACAATCAGTCGAGCGTTTAAGGGCACGTCTCCCTAAATGGCTCCTTTTTTCTGTTAAGACTCTACTACCTATTCATGCAGGATAAAAAAATTCAAGGAAAAATAAAATAGTGACCGCACTTTTATAGATTTACAAAAAGTGCGGCTTTTTGTTTGCAACAAAGGGAAATATCTCTTACGATTAATAAATATTTAAATGCTTTTTAAAAAACATATTAAGCTTTTCTGAAAAAAAGGAGTTTTATTGTTGAAAAAGAAAAGAAAACGTCATGGATCAACAAGGATGATGCTTATTATAATTGGTGTTTTGCTTGTAGTATTTTGGAAACAGCATAAGGAAAAAGAGCTCAGTAAAACACCTCTTCCGACATCGCTTCATGAAATAATTGTCGGAAAAAGAGATTTGTTGGTGAGTCAAGCTTTAGATAAAGGGATTCAGGTGGTCATTATAGAGGGATTTCGCAGTGTAGAAGAACAAGATGCTCTCTACAATAAAGGCCGGACCGAAGAAGGAGCCATCGTTACACATGCAAAAGGTGGCGAATCTTATCATAACTACGGTTTGGCGATTGATTTTGCCCTTTTAAACAATAGTGGCACAACTATTTGGGATATGGAATATGATGGAAATGAGAATGGCAGAAGCGACTGGATGGAAGTGGTGGACATAGCCAAATCGTTAGGATTTGAATGGGGAGGAGATTGGGCTAATTTTAAAGACTATCCTCATTTGCAAATGGATTTTGGTTTATCGATTGCCGAGCTGCAAAAGGGAAAAAGACCTTAAAAGAGATCGAAGGATATAGCAATCTTTGAAAGGTAAAGGGATATCCAATAGCGCTAAAAATGGGCTTAATGGCAATCCCTTAATCAGAAGTTTTCTTTTACATATCAGATAATAGATAATGATAAATAAGTTTGGCAGTTGCTTCAATGGAAGAAACATGTGTGCGTTCATAAGCATGGGATGAATCAATGCCAGGGCCGATTAAACCATGGACAATGTCAAAGCCAGCACGAATGGCGCTAGAGGCATCAGAACCGTAATATGGATAAATGTCCAATTGGTAGTCTATTTTGTTTGCTTGGGCTAATTGCACTAATTTTTTGCGCAAGCCGTAATGATAGGGACCGCTTGCGTCTTTTACACAAATAGACACAGTATATTCGTCTGTTGATTGCCCATCTCCCATTGCGCCCATATCAACTGCTAAATACTCGACTGTTTCTTTGGGGATATTGGAGTTTCCGCCATAGCCAATTTCTTCATTGTTAGAAATTAAAAAATTTGTCGTATATGGCAAGTTGATATTTTGTTTTTTCATTTGTTTTAAAAGCAATAAAAGGATAGCAACGCTTGCTTTGTCATCAAGATGGCGAGATTTGACGAACCCGGATTTTGTAATCTCTAGTCTTGGATAAAAAGAGACAAAATCCCCGACATTAATTCCTAATTTTTTTACATCCTCTCGATTTTTAACTACTTCATCGATGCGAACTTCCATATTTGTTTGGCTGCGTTCCATTTTGCCAGCATCTTTATAAACATGAACGCTCGCCTGATGGAGAAGAATGGTACCTGTATAAACTTTACCAGAGGCCGTTTCAATCGTACAATTTTCTCCTTCGATGCTGTTGTATGTAAATCCGCCGATTAAATCAAGACGAAGGCGCCCATTTTCCTTTATTTCCTTTACCATGGCTCCAAGTGTATCTACATGGGCAGTAAGCATTCGCTGTTTTTCTTTTTCAGTACCTTCAATGGTAGCAATTAATCCTCCTTTATTATTTTTTATTGTGGGAATAGATTGTTCTTTTAAAAAACTATCAATAAAACGGATGACTTTTTCTGTATTGCCAGATGGACTATTTATTGATACTAATTTTTCTAAAATATCGATATATTCTTCCTGATTCCAATTAATCAAAAGGAAAACCTCCTGTTTTTATTGAAAATATGCATTTAGTGAAACATATTTTCAGTATAAGCCTATCTTTAGACAATTGCCTGTTTTTTAACCCTTGTTTAATTGCCTGAATATTAATATTAATGCTATTAATAGGTTTTTACTAGATATTTATAATAAATTAATGTAAGATGATTTTAATTTGGTTTATATGAAGAAATGGTAAAGGAGCAAAAAACAACAGAACAAATGAACAGTCTCCTCTAAAAAAGTGGAATGTATTGGTATGGGATAAAATTGGAAAAAAAGGGTTAATTTTATGTTTTTCTTTTTTTATGCATATGATATAATGTTCTACGTTGATTTGTAAAAAACATGTAAATAAAAAATGAAGAGAAAACACACAAAAAAATGATTTTTTCAAAAAAAAGAAACAACGCATAAACGCATGATAGAAGATTCTTTTTTGCTATTAATTGAACTGAGGTGAAAATGATTGAAAGGTACAGTAAAATTATGGAAGAAATTCATTGCACAACATTCTTCTTTCTTTTTAATCGCCATTATTTTATTTTGGATTAAAACATATGCAGCTTATAAAATTGAATTTAGTCTAGGGGTAGAAGGAGCATTTCAACAGTTTCTTTTATTTATTAACCCAATAAGCTCCGCATTGTTTTTTATCGGACTTGCATTATTTATAAAAGGCAAAGCACAGCCTGTAATGATTACTGTTATTACTGGTATCATGTCCTTTTTGCTTTATGCAAACATTGTGTATTACCGTTTCTTTACAGACTTCATTACCGTTCCAGTTTTGATGCAAGTAAAAGTAAATGGCGGCCAGCTAAGCGACAGTATTTTGTCATTGGTGACACCATTTGATATTTTATACTTTTTAGATGTTATTGTACTTGTAGTATTGCTCGCTACAAAGGTTTATAAACCTGTTATACAAACAAATAGAAGAAAAGCAAAATCCGTTTTTGCTCTTGCTATTTTAACATTTATTATTAATCTTGGCCTTGCTGAGATAGATCGTCCAGAATTATTAAGCCGTTCATTTGACCGCAATTATTTAGTAAAATATTTAGGGGCATATAACTTTACGGTTTATGATCTTGTGCAAAATGCCCGTTCTGAGTCCCAAAGAGCTCTTGCAGACAGCAGTGATATAACAGAGGTGCAAAACTATATCAATGCTAATTTTTCTGATCCAAATGCAGTATATTTTGGAAAAGCAGAAGGCAAAAACGTTATTTATATTTCTTTAGAGTCACTTCAATCTTTTATTATCAACTATAAGTTGGAGGGTAAAGAAGTAACACCGTTTTTAAATAAGTTGACGCAGGATAAAAATACGTTCTATTTTGAGAATTTTTTCCATCAAACAGGCCAAGGGAAAACATCTGATGCAGAATTTATGATGGATAATTCCCTGTATGGCATGTCGCAAGGTTCTGTATTTGTGAATAAAGCGCAAAATACATTCCAATCAGCTCCTGCCATTTTAAAAGGAAAAGGCTATACAACAGCTGCATTCCATGGAAACTATAAAACATTCTGGAACAGAAATGAAATGTATAAATCTTTAGGCTATGATTATTTCTTTGATGCAGAGTATTACGATATGTCAGAAGAAAATACAAAAAACTACGGAATGAAAGATATTCCATTTTTTCAAGAAAGTATGCCGATGCTTGAAAGTCTAGAAAAACCATTTTATACAAAATTTATTACCTTATCTAACCACCATCCATTTGCAATGGATGAGGGGGATACTGATTTTCCAGCAGGGACAACAGAGGATAGTGTAGTAAATAATTATTTCCAATCAGCGCATTATTTAGATGAATCTATTAAACAATTCTTCCAGTATTTAAAAGATGCAGGACTTTATGATAATACGATGATTGTTATGTACGGAGACCATTATGGTATTTCTGAGAATCATAATAAAGCAATGGCACAAGTACTGAATGTTGATGAAATTACACCATTAATGAATGCACAATTACAGCGTGTACCATTGTTTATTCACGCGCCTGGAGTGGAAGGTAAAGTTGTAACTGAATATGGCGGCGATGTGGATGTAATGCCAACTGTTCTCCATCTACTTGGAGTGAATACAAAAGATTACTTGCAAGTAGGATCTGACTTGTTATCGAATAAACATCGTGAAACGATTCCTTTCCGAAATGGTGATTTTGTGTCTCCAACTTTAACGAAACTAGGGGATAATTGTTATAACACTAACACAGGTGAATTGGTTGCAGGAGAAGATTGTAAAAAGCAAGCGGAAAGTACAGCTGCTGAATTAAAAGCTTCAGACAGCATTGTCAGCAAAGATTTGCTTCGTTTTTACACACCGGAAGGTTTTACACCAATTAATCGTGAAGACTATAATTATATAAAAGATACTGCAACAAACGAAATAAAAGATACAAAAACAAAAGAGGAAAACACCAATCAATAATAAAAAAATCCTATTCCATTTTATGGAGTGGGATTTTTTTATCCCCATTTAACAGGCAATAAGACCTCGTTGAATGAAGCTGAAAGTGTGAGGCTCCTGCGCCAAAAGCGAGAGAGGAGAGACCTTGCATGTGTAAAGCAACGAAGAAACGGTAGGGTGCTTGCTTTATGGAAAGCGAATGCTCTTAGCTAGAATCAACAGCTGATTTTAACAGAGCCTTTTATATGGATCCGCTTTTTTGCAGTCGCCAATTTCTATTGGGCAAGTAATCAGCTATAAATGGTGGGCGAAAATGGCTGATAAACATTCCCATGCAAAAATGCTTATTCTAGTCTCCATTAGCATGGCGAGTGCGCCGTTCATGACAAACCTGTCTACTAATCTATGCTATATTGTTATTATTAATTTATTTGCAGAATTATCTGTTTCTGGAACGGTTTTATTATTATTTAATACTTTATTAAAAAGTACAGAAGAAAACATTAGAAGCCTATGTATATATCCAACTATAATATTTTATTGCTTTTATAGCTCCACAGTTTGGTGTATATTTATTAGAAAAAACGTCCATAGCAGCTGCAATGAATATATCTTCTATAATTAGATTGGCAAGTGGAGTATTTTTCTACTTTTTCTACGTATACTTAAAAAGAAGATATACACTTATTGTTGGAAAAAAGCAGCAAAAGCATAAAAGGATATGTTTTTCATTTCCTTGTTGTCTGTATGTGAACTAAAAGTTTGGTCTTGTAGTGGGGAGGTTTTAGGGACAAAAAAATCCCATACTCTTTTAAAAGAGTATGGGATTTAATCGCTTTATTTTAAGTGAATATGTTATAATTATAAGGATATTATAGTATTAATCTAAAAAAGTGTCTTAATATCTATAATAATATTATCATAAATGCATTTGCTTGTCAAATTGCAAGTTAGAAGGAGTGCAGAAAATGACAGAAAATAAAAGTGATGAAGTATTGCAAGAACAAAAGCGAATTAATCATGTCATTAGCGAAATTGGCGAAAAAATAAATAAAATCAAAAAGAATAGTCAATTGATTAGCGGAGATGTGGGTCAATTGCGAAAAACATTTTGGGAAGATGTTACCGTCAACTTTGATGAAGCTGATGATGTTTTAGAAACTTTTACAAGCATTAAGCAGCAAGCAGAACTTTTAGGGGAAAGAGAAAGAAGTTATGGGCAAATACATAAACAATTAAATACTTTAAATAAGTTAAAATACTCTCCTTATTTTGGCCGCATTGATTTTAAAGAAAATGGAGAAGAAACAGAAGCAATTTATATAGGAATAGCGTCATTTATGGACAAAGAAGAACAAAATTTTTATATTTATGATTGGCGTGCCCCCATTTCGAGCATTTATTATGACTATTCGAAAGGACCTGCCAAATATGAAATCCCAGAAGGAGCAGTGGAGGGAGAGCTTGTTTTAAAAAGGCAATTCATCATTCGAAACGGCAAAGTCATTAGTTTATTTGATACAGGGGTAACAATTGGAGATGAATTATTATTAGAAGTGCTTGGCAATCAAGCAAGTACAATGATGAAAAGTATTGTTGCAACGATTCAAAAGGAACAAAATAAAATAATCCGCAATGATTCTAAAAAAATTTTAGTCGTTCAAGGGGTAGCAGGAAGTGGGAAAACATCGGCTGCCTTGCAGCGAGTTGCTTATTTATTGTATCGGCATAGAAAAACATTAACAGCAGATAATATTATGCTATTCTCGCCAAATCCACTTTTTAATAGTTATGTTTCAACCGTATTGCCAGAGCTTGGGGAAGAGAATATGCAGCAATCTACTTTTTTAGAGTATTTAGTTAATCGAGTTGGCAAAGGATTAGAAGTAGAGGATCCTTTTTCTCAATTAGAAATTTTGTTAGATGCCGAGCAGCAAGAGAAAGCATCCTTCCGGCTAAAAAGTATTGAATATAAAAGCAGTTTAGCATTTAAAGAAAAAATAGAGGAAGAAATTCATAGATTTTCAACAAATGGAATTATTTTTAAGACAATTGCTTTTGGCGGCAAAGTGTTTTTTTCTAAAGAGGAATTAGCGAGGAAGTTTTATGAGTTCGATGCCACAAGCTCTATTCCTAATCGTATGGAACTGTTAAAAGAATGGATCCAAAAGGAAATGAAAAAACATGCGAAACAAGAAAGAAAGCAAGTTTGGGTAGACGAAGAAATGGATTTATTAGATAAAGAAGATTATCTAAAAGCTTATAAATTAACACAAAAAAAATCAAATAAAAAAATCGGCGAATTCGCGCAATATGAGGAAGAAGAAAAAATATTGCGGAGATTTATTGTAAATAGACGTTTTAAAGGCATTTATAAATTTATTAAAAATTTGGAATTTATTAATTATATTGCCATGTATAAAGGCATTTTTATGGAAGAACGTCCAAAAGAACTACCAATTGATGCATGGGAAACAATCTGTGTAAAAACAATGGAGCATCTTAAGCATAAAAAAATATGGAATGAAGATGCAACACCTTTTGCCTATTTTAAAGATAGACTGGAAGGCAAAAAATCAAATACAGGCATTAAACAGGTTTTTATTGATGAAGCACAAGATTATTCTCCTTTTCAAATGGCCTATATTAAGGAATTATATCCATATAGCAGAATGACTTTATTAGGGGATGTGAATCAAGCGATCTATGCCCATGCTAACAATGAATTAAAAGAAGAGGACCATAAAGAGATAGAACGGATTGTACTAACGAAAAGTTATCGTTCTACACAAGAAATTGTCGAGTTTACGAAAGAAATTGCGGCGAATGGAGATATTATTGAACCATTTAACCGGCATGGAGAAAAGCCGGTTATTGTAGAAGTAGAAGATCTTAATCTTCTTCCAGGAGTTGCGTTGAACAGAATTTGTACATTAAAAAAGAAGAAGTATCAAACAATCGCCCTTATTTGTAAAACAAAAAAAGAAAGTGAGCAAGTTTATCAATATTTAAAAAAACATATCGAAGTGCGTTTGATTGAAAAAGGAACGATTTCCTATGAAAAAGGAATTTCGGTCATTCCTGCTTATTTGGCGAAAGGAATTGAATTTGATGCGGTTATTTTGTATAACAGTTCTATTTATAATACAGAATTAGAAAGAGAACTGTTTTACACGGCATGTACGCGAGCCATGCATGAGCTGATTCTTTTAACGAAAAAAAATCAATTAAACATGTTTATTAAAGGCATAAATCCACAAACTTACATGCTGCAAATAGAAGAAGTAAAAATTGAAAAGTAATAGATGGAGGGAAAAGGATTGTTTCTTATGGAAACGGTCTTTTTAGGGATAACAAAAAATATTGTATCCTTTAACATTATAGTGTAATATTACACTATAATGTTAAAGGAGGAAATTACATAAATGGTAAAAAATAGAAATTTATATAAATCTATCTTTCTCCATGAACTAAAGGAGCTGCAAATAAATGGCTATATAACCAATGCGGAATATAACCATATTTTCTCTAGCTATGAAAAGTATAGAACAGACAGTTTTGTAAAAGAAAAAACTATTTCGAAAGCAACAAAAAAAGAGAAAACAAAAGAAATAACAGAAGCAAATATCTCCCCAAAAAAACATCGGACACCAGAGCAGCTGAAAGAGCGGAATATGGGTCTAATATTATATATTGGCGTTATGCTATTGTTAATTGGCGGTCTATTTGTAGCAACAAGCAATTGGCATAGCATGAATGATTGGATGAAAGCAAGTTCCATATTTTTTGTTTCCTTTTTATTTTATTGTTTTGCCATATTTGCTAAAAAAATAGTGAAAATTAAAAAAACGGCATTTGCTTTTTTTATTTTAGGCAGTTTGTTTTTGCCAATAGGCAGTTTGTCGATTAGCTGGTTTGAGTTGTTTGGAACCTATTTTTCTTATCATGGCAAAGGTAATTTTTTATTTGGAGCCATTAGTGCATTGCTGTTTATGCCATTTTATTATTGGTTGTCCGTTCGTTTAACATCTTCTTTTTTTCGGATTCTTACATTAACAGCATTTTCTATTGCAGGAATTTTTATTTTATTGGCATTTCATCCTTCAGAAGCTTTATTTTTCCTGTTGTTTACAATTTTTACTAGTTTGTTTTTCTTTTTTTTATCATACAGCAAGAAAAAAAGTTTGTTTTTTGCTTTTCAAAAAGAATTGCCAATTTTTATACAAATACATGTTCTTGCTACAATGACGGGGGTGCTTTTTTGGAGCAGCCAACCTGTTTTGCAAGGAATTAATTTGCTTTTATTAAGTGGTCTATTTATAGGGATTATTTATGGTACGAAAATTATTTATTATCATTTTTTAGCTAGCGCTATGATGTTGCTAGCAATGGTCCGTATTTTTACAATGGATAGTTTATCGTTTCTTAGTCCGATCCTTTTTGTTTGCGCAAGTATGGTTGTTATGATGTTTGGGTCTGTTTTAAAAGGCACAGTAAAATGGGGAAGAATATGGGAGTATACTAGCATTGTTTTTGTCGCAATGATGATGATTTACCAATTAGTCGTAGACTATCAAGGAATGATGCAAGGTTCTGTTATTTATGCATGTGCTTATTTATTGATCGCTTGTCAATTTATTTATTTAGCCAATTTGTTCTCCTATCCAATATATCGCTTTTTTCCAGCACTATTTACTGGCATGGCGCTATGGCAGGTCATATTAACAGCAGAATTCATTCAGTCCGTGCAAACTTTGTTCATCGCACTATTTAGCATTGGCTTTCTCCTATTTATTATATTAGGCTGCAATCCATTAAAACAAATAAAAGCAATCAAAAAAAGTTCTCAAATTTTTGCATTTATTGTCATGGCAACATTGCTTTTTCTATCTACCTACATATATATAGGAGAGAGCTTTGTTTTTATTGAAGCACTTTTATTTACTTTTTGTTTGACCATTGCCTTTATAAAAAGGTGGTTCCGTAAGAAAAAACGTGTTGTATCGGTCTCTCTTGCATTAAGTGTGGCCACAAGCTTTTTTGCATTTTTACATACAATCCATTTTATTCATAATAAAGGATTAGCTCTGTCGATAAGTTTAGCTGGCCTACTCATATGGCTGACTAGAAAACTTGTTTTTTATAAAAGTAAAAATCTGCAGGAAATTGCTTTTAGAACGGGGCAAGGAATTTATCTTTTTGCCATATTTGTATCTATTTCCTATCCAGTTCCTATTGTTTGGGTGCGTGCTTTTATTTATAGCGCAGCAGTTGTGATGTTTCTTTTTTGCTATCGCAGGAAACAAGAAGAATGGGTTGTTTGGATTATTAGCATTTTATCTGTTATGACGTATTTGGCGGCATTGCCTGTCTTTTTTGTTGATGCAAACATTATTCCCTATGGATATGAATATGGCTGGATTTTGTTTTTTCTTTTAAGCATGTTTGGCAGTGGTAAAAGGTTTAAAGATGCCTACTTTGCAATGTTTCATCTTTATTTAGTGTGTTCTATCCTCTGGCTAGTTGTTTTTTGGGAAAATAAAGATAATTTTCCATTTTTGCTTGGCTGTGCTGCTTATCTTTATAGCAGTATAAAACTGCGAATATCTTGGCAAAAAATAGTTTGTCAGTATACTAGCTTTATCTGTCTATTTGTGTTTTTATTACGAACTTTTCAATATATTGATATAGTGGGAAATAAAACGTTTCTTGCGTTTTTTCTGACAAGTATGTTTATATTTGTGTGCATTTTTTGCTATGGAAAAGATAAAAGAAACACAGCAGTATGGTTCTTTTTCCCTTTTTCATTCGCAGGAATGACTTATGGGCTGTTTTTGCTAGAACATGCTGAATTTATATATTTGCTGATGAGTGTGTATATTTTTCTCTATTTGGCTTTAGCTTATTTTACTGCTTATCATTATTGGAATATCGGCGGGCTGCTGCTTGTCGCAACAGCAGAGCTTTGGATAAAAAATATGGAAATAGGAGAAATGACTATTTTTTATCTATATAGCGGTCTTGGAATAGTATTGATTATTATAGGAAGTCTTCTTTATGAATATATTGTAAAATTAAAGGATAAAAAAGGAGCTTATATCGATTTTTATAGTTTATTTGGCGTTATTTTCCTTCTGTTTTTATACAGGCTGGATCTTAGCATCCTTTTTGCTGAAATATTGCCAGGTCTGTTGATTTCTGCTGCTTTATTTATGCAGAAAAAGAGGGTGTCTCCTAAATTTTCGCCTTTAGCTGTATTATTTGCCCTTGTTTATTTATTGCAGCCATATACTGGATTTATTCAAATGCTCGCAATACCGTCTCTATTTGTAAGGGAACTTATATTAGTACCAGTTATTTTAATTGTTATTTTGAGCAAAAGAATCTTTAAAGGGCACTATCAAATCCTTATTAATCGAGTGGAATGGGGCATCCTGATTATTTTCTTTGGGCTGTTATTGTTTGATATTTTCACTTCACCTCAAATTCTGGATGTACTGATGCTAGGCAGTTTAGCGTTAGCAGCTGTTATAGGAGGTTTTTACTTTAAGTATAAATCCTATTTTCTTGTGGGTGTTATTGTATTGCTCTTTAATGTCTTTCTGCAGGCAAGACCATATTGGGGAAATCTTCCTTGGTGGGCCTATCTATTAATTGCAGGAACGGCCTTAATTGCCGTTGCGAGCGGTTATGAATTAAGAAAGCAGCAGAAAGGTGAGAAGGTAATAAAAAAACTAATGATTTGGAAGAATGGTCTTGCTGATAGATGGAATAAATGGCGATAAAGTGCCATGGATGTCTAGTTAAGTACCGAATAAAGGGTTCATGGAAAATACTCCATGAACCCTTAGTTATTCAGTAAATCTGCGGTAATAATATACCGTTTTGGCGCATCTCCAATATAGTAAAAGGGATAGCAGGTAGTTAATGTTAAGATTCCCCGTGATTTTGGTGTGAAAACTCGTTGATCATCGGCAGAGACGATTTCCATTTTTCTTACTTTATAATAAAATTTTCCTGTTTCTGTTTGAATGTAAAGAAGGTCCTTTGTTTGCAAATCTTTTAATACACGAAAATAAGTATCTCGATGTCCAGAAAGAATACTGTTATTTTTTTCTCCAGGAAAAAAACTAGACGAAAAATGACCAGCTCCTTTTTTTAAAATAGCATTTGACGTTCCTTCGAAAATAGGAATTGATTTTTTGACTGTTGGCAAATAAAGAGTGCCGATTTTCTCTCCTTCTTGATAGCTTGTTTGTTTGGACAATGGTTTTTGTTCCACTATTTTGGTAGGAGAGGTTAAGTGTTTGGCTGATTGGAGATGGCTTTTATAAAAAATGCTGCCATTATAGCAAATAAAAAAACATCCACATACAATCAATAAGATTGCCACCCAATCCCAAATAGTCAGATGCTTATTGATCATTTGACACTTTTTTCTTTTTCCAAATAAGCAGAAAAATTCCGATTAATACAAGCAAATAGCCGGTAAATAAAAACAGCGGCGCCAAAGAAGCAGTATTAGGCAATTGGGATTGATAAAGAGTCGTTAATTCTTCGCTAAGTTCTGTAAGACTAACAACCTTCTCTGCTGCATCTACAGCAAAGCTTGCTGTCAGTATTTCCGGTGATAAAATAAGATTTAGTACAAGGTTGTTTTTGTTATCGTAAAGTTCCATTGTAACCGTATCTAAAAGTTTTGTTGTAGAAAGGTCACTAAGGGAGAGATTTGTTTGTTTGCCGTTATCATCGACTTTAAAAAATTTCGGATGGAGCCCAAGTGTTTTTGATATATCTTCCCATAAAGCGGTTAATTCATTTTGTTGGGCTTGAGTTAATTCGCTTTCTGGATCAATGGTGCTTAAAGAGTTAGCTTTTACTTTCCACTGGCCTATTTTAGTATTGATCGCTTCTTCATTCAATGTTTTAAAATGTGTATACAGATTATTTTTTTCTTGATCTGTAATGCCGACATTTAGAAAAAACTCTTCTAAATTTACCATTAAGTTCTCATGATTTTGGTAAAAGTCAATGGCTACATCTAGATCTTCTATATTCCAATAGTCTTGGACCTTCTCATTAAAACCAGCTAATAATATATCCAATTCTTCTCTTGTCATATTATAGGTATGCAAAAGCTCTTCTAAAGAATCAGGCGTAATAGGTGTTCCAATCACTTCTTTTAACTCTTTTGTATTCTGGAAATGATTTAACTCTAGTTCTTTTGTTGATAAAAACTCTTCCAAATCTTGTTTAGTCCATCCAATTGATTGAATAAGCTTGGAAACTTCCTTATCAGTTGGCGCAGCAAAAACAGGTGAAGCGGCACCAATATAGACAATAAAAAATAGAAATAACATTATTACTGTTTTATACATATAAATAACCCCCTATTTGACATATATTATTGGTATTGTTTGTAAAAAAATGAAATTAATACGGATAATTGGAAAAATAGTGAAAAAATCTAAGAGGTGAAGACGAATAAAAGAAGAAGGATGGCGAATAAAAGGGGAAGAAACTTAGTGAAATGAAGGGAGACTGATAATAATATAGATTTAAATGAAATTTCTGCAAGAATTCAACGAATATATAAAAAGCAGCTGCCAAAACTTTAGCAGCTGCTTTCCATAAAAATTATGCTTGGTTATTAGACCATGCTTCTACATCCCAAACCTTTGTTACCCAGTCTTCATAAAAGTCTGGTTCATGGCATACAAGGACAACCGTTCCTTTATATGCTTTTAATGCTCGTTTTAATTCTTCTTTTGCAACTACATCTAAATGGTTGGTCGGCTCATCGAATAGAATCCAGTTACTTTCTTCCATTAACAGTTTGCATAGGCGGACTTTTGCTTGCTCTCCACCGCTTAATTGATTAAGAGGTCTTGAAATATGCTCATTTTTTAAGCCGCATCGTGCAAGGGCCGCACGAACTTGATGCTGATCCATAATTGGGAAAGCATTCCATAAATCTTCAATCGGTGTAATATTGCCTGCTTTTACCTCTTGTTCAAAGTAGGAAGGATAAAGGAAATCTCCGCGCTCCATTTTTCCGCTGATTGGTTCAATTTTGCCTAGCATCGTTTTTAATAGCGTGGATTTCCCGACACCATTACAGCCGACAATGGCAATTTTTTCTCCCCTCTCAATGGAAATAGACATTTTTGGCAAAAGGGGCTGATCATAGCCGATTTCAAAATCTTCGCCAATAAATACATAGCGGCTGCTTCCGCGAGATTCTTTAAATTCAAATGTTGGTTTCACAGCTGTTTCAGGTCGGTCGATTCTTTCCATTCTATCCAGCTGTTTTTGCCGGCTTTTTGCTCGACCTGTTGTCGAATAGCGCGCTTTGTTTTTGCTGATAAAATCTTCTTGTTTTTTAATGAATTCTTTCTGTTTTTCATATGCATGCAAATGCTGGTTTTTATTGATTTCGGCAAGTTCTAAAAACTTATCATAGCTTGCTGTATATCTTGTTAATTTAGAGAATTCCAAATGGAAAATAACATTAGATACTTGGTTCATAAATTCTGTATCATGGGAAATCAATAAAAAGGCATTTGGATATTCTCTTAAATAAGATGCCAGCCATTTAATATGCTCCACATCTAAATAGTTGGTAGGCTCATCCAATAATAAAACTTGCGGCTGCTCAAGCAAAAGTTTTGCAAGCAATACTTTTGTTCTTTGTCCACCACTTAGCGCAGATACATCACGGTCAAGGCCGATAGCATCCAAACCTAAACCTCGCGCTGCTTCTTCAATTTTCATATCAAGTGTATAAAAACCGCCAGCATCTAATGTATCTTGGATTTTGCCCATTTCCTCCAGTAGTTCTTCTAACTCTTCTGGTGTGGCATCACCCATTTTCGCTGTTACTTCATTTAATTTTTCTTCTTCTTTAAAAAGAGGAAGAAAGGCGTCTTTAAGGACGTCGCGAATTGTTTTTCCTGGAGTTAAAACCGTATGCTGGTCTAAATAGCCATATTGTACACTTGGAATCCATTCCACTTTTCCTGTATCATGGATAAGTTGTCCGGTAATAATATTCATAAGTGTTGATTTTCCAACACCATTTGCTCCTACTAGACCAATATGATCTTCTGCCAACAGTCGAAAAGATACGTCTTTAAATAAGGTACGATCTCCAAATGTATGGCTTAAATTTTCTACATTCAATAAACTCATATATCATTATCCTCGCTTTATTAAAAAAGTAATTCTAAAACTCATCATACTAGAATAGCAAGGAGAAAACTAGACTTCTAGCTAACTTTCTATTATTTTCATAAAGCTATAGGTCCATATCTATCGTGCGGCCAGAAGTAAACTTCATTTTTTCGTCTAATTTATTTTCCTTGCCTGTTATTTTTTGTGCGGCTAATTTAAATACAGCTGTTTTGCTTCCTAAAGAAGATTGATATTTTTCAAGATGGGCCGAAGCTAACGGGTTATTAAAATAGCCAGGTACATATTTATCGAGCATTGTTTGCATGGCAGCTAACCTTTCTTCCTTGTTAGTCACTTGTTCAACTAATCCAAAAACTATAACACTAAAATAAGCGGTATCTGTGTTAGCTGGAATCGGACTTGCTATTGTTCCGAAGTCTTCACATACAGTAAAACAAGCCTGGTTATTTTTCGCTAGTATGCGAACCTTTCTTCCCTCATTTGCACCATGGAAATAGATGCTGTCATTTTGCCAAACAAAATTTAATGGAACCACATAGGGAGCTGATTCATCCGATAAGCCCAGATAGCCTATTTTACTTTGCTTTAGAAACTCGCAGATAGATTCCCTCTCTTTTACTTCTCTTTTTTCCATTCTTATTTTTTCCATTTTTTCCATCCTCTCCTGATATGATAAGATGATTGTATAAAAAAAATGTCCTATATAAAAGAGACAGAAATTGATAATAATACTGGTACAGTTTGGAGGGGAGCATATGAATATTTTTTTGCAAAAAGAGAATAAAATAGCTATTCATAAACAGATTTATGATTATTTTCGCACAGAAATACTAACGGGAAATATAAAAGAAGGGACAAAGCTGCCATCGATCAGGCAGCTTGCAAGCGATTTGCAGATTAGTAAAAATACAGTAAATGAAGCATTTCAGCAGCTTATGGCAGAGGGGTATATTGAAAGTAAACAAAAAAAAGGATATTGGGCAGTGAAAATAGAAGGATATGTACAGGAAGAGCAGAAAGCAGCCCTCATTCAGAGAGGCGAGAATAGGGAAGAGGAAAAATGCAGCATCGATTTCCAATATGGTGATATTGATTTAAGGCATTTTCCAACAAAGGTTTGGAAAAAACATCTTGCTGATAGCGTGGATGCATTAGAGAAGGAAGTTATGATGTATGGAGAGAAACAAGGCTATCGTCCTTTGCGAAAAGAAATTGCTCGTTATTTATACCAATCAAGAGGGATACACTGCCATCCTGATCAGATTGTTATAGCAGCAGGCACACAAAATATAATTAGACTCCTTGTTTCCCTTTTTCAAGAACGGCCGCATATCGCGATGGAGAATCCAGGTTATGACGGAGTAAAAAATATTTTTAAAAAAGAAGGATGCAAGTTGACGCCCATTTCAGTCAATCGGATGGAGGGCTATTGTATGGAAAACTTAGAAAATAGCAGCTGTAATCTCGCTTATGTTACGCCGTCTCATCAATTTCCATTAGGAATGATTATGCCCATAACAAAACGGCTCTCTTTATTAAAGTGGGCAAAGAAACAGAATGCTTTTATTATAGAAGATGATTATGATAGTGAATTTCGTTATGAAGGAGCGCCAATTCCTAGTTTAAAGGGGTTGGATAGAGTGGATAGAGTGATTTATATTGGCACTTTTTCAAAATCTTTTTTACCAGCTGCAAGAGTAAGTTATATGGTGCTCCCAGCAAATTTATTGGAAATCTATCATGCTAGTCAGAAAGAATCCCAGCAAGTTTCTCCTATCATTCAAAGTGCACTTGCGAGATTTTTAGAAAATGGCGATTTTTTTAGACATCTGCGAAAGATGCGGAAAGTATATGAAGAGAAAAGAAGGATAGTAGTAGAAAGTATCTATAAATATATGGGAAAACAGGTGAAAATCATTGGAGAAAAAGCCGGTTTGCATCTATTGCTTTTTATAGAAGGAAAAAATCCCGATGCATTAAGGGAACAAGCAAAAGCGAATAAAATTAAGGTATACACTGGAGTCCATTATTATTGGGCAGACAATCAAGAGGAGAAAGAACGGCCTATAGTGCTTGGTTTTGGAGGGTTAGAAAAAGGGGAATTAGAAAGTGGAATTAGTCTGCTTGCACAAACTTGGTTTGGAAACAAAAATGAATAGATCAATATAATAGGAGGATAAGAAATTTTGGGAATATTTTTATTTGCTGTGTTGCTGGCAATTATGGCACATTTTTTATTAGAAATAGCTTTTGACTTACACCCATTTGTACACTATTTGTTTTTATATGTGATCTGTTTTGCTGTATTGTTAATGAATATCCTCATTAAACATTATTTAACCAAAAATATGTCAAGAATTGAAAAATTTTTGTTGAAAAAGCAAAAAAATCCTTATTATCGTTTTTTATATGGACTTGCTAATAAGGATGATAAAAAAGTCATTCATTCCTACCGAAAGCTAGTAACGCAAAAAAAATACCAGCAGCATTATCCAGTATTAACAGTTGCTTTTTCCTTGTATTTTGAACAAATAGATGGATTGGAAGACGAGATAAAAAAAATTAAATCGCAGAAACTCAGGACATACTATGAGTTATGGCTTAAAATAAAAAGTAAAAAAAAAGTAAGCAGCAAAGAACTGTCAAAAGTAAAAATAAAATGGATGAAAGAAGCCCTTTTAGCGGAATTAGAAGAAATTAATGGACAAACCGAACAGGCGAAAATACATAGGGGAAATGCGCTAAAACAGGCAAAAGGCCTTGCCTTTTATCAATTGAAAAAACATTATGAGAGAAAATACACAAATTAATGCCTTTATTTAATGATAATACTTTTTTTTCCTTTCGATTTAGCAACAGCTTGTTTACTAATGAGAATTTCTAAGATTTCCCTATTTAAGACAGCTTGAATTTCTTTTGTGTCGATGGAAAATGGAAAAGAAACAGTTCGCTGTTTTTTTTCTATATTGCGATTGATTAAGCAGTTTACCATGATTGTTAATGCATCATTTTCTGCTGAAATGTTTAAATCCTCTTTTTTGCAAGGTGGCAATAGTGCTTCAATTATATAATAATTTTCTGTTTCAAATACATCAATTCTAAATTCAGCTTCGTCTAAAAAGGTTGTGAGGGGATCGAGAAAAAAATCCTTCAGCCAATCTTCCATATTGCCATTCCAGTTTTGCTTATCCTTCTTATTATTCATGCTAAAATCCTCCTTATTATTACACAGCATATTCGATTCATTCGAAAGATGTGAAAAATAAAGGGTCTAGAGCAGAAAGTTCAAAGTGTCCAAATAGTTTCAAAGTAATAAGATTCGACGGAGCTAAAGGAGAAAAAGGTGTTCTCCTTTAGCTGATTAACAATTATTTACATATCGTGATGGCTGTTATGTTTTTGACGACTATGATTTCTATTTTTAACTTTTTTGCTGCCGCTAAGTGGTTCTGGCTGTCCTGTTGGCTGACCTTTTGGGGAGTTTTTACGCATATCTTTGCTGTCGTTTTTATTCATAGTTTATCTCTCCTTTTGGCTCGTTAATAATATGGCTAACCATTAGTATGTGTGTTTAAATAAACTAATTGGTTGTATTTTTCATCCTGAAAAAAACCTCTAAATAGAAGTTTCACTCATTAGAATGGGCAAATAATGTTCCTTTATACTGAATAATTTTATCTTTGGTTACGCAAAGTATTACTAGAGTTTTTTATTGGAACATATCTATCCATTTTTATTTAATTGGAGGTTTAATTAGATGATCTATGATAAAGATAAACAGCAAGCATTTCAGGCAGCACAGCGAGGATTAATTGAAACACAGAATTTATATCAGGATATTGTAAAAGATTCTGCAAGCTATGGGCATCAATTAAAGCATTTAAAAGAAGAAATTAATGAAACCTATCAGCAGATCGAGAATGCATTAGAAGTAGCATCTGAACATCAAAGACATCAATTAGAAACATTTCAGCAAGATTTAAAAAGTATTGTCAGTGAAGTAAACGAATTTTAGGAGAGTCGTGCTTAGATCAGACATTTATGGATGTTTTGAAAAAAATCTCATAAATATCTGATCTTTTTTTGTTTTTTGAAAATATATCACTTAAAATGATTGATAAAGGGGTATAATAAAGCTCTTTCATAAGTTAATCTTATTATAAATGATAACTTTCTTATCATTTACTTATGAATGAAAGTATATTAAAATGAAAGACGGTAAATAGGGAATAGAAGAGTTCATAATAGTACATATTGTTCGACTATTTTTCTATTTTTGGTATATGATTACATAGAGGGGGTAATACATATGGCAAAAGATATTTTTAATGCGCGCAAATCCTTTGAATTAGGTGGAAAGCGTTATCATTATTATCAATTGGCAGCTTTAGAAAACAAAGGGATTGGAAAGGTTTCCAATCTGCCGTATTCTATTAAAGTTTTATTAGAATCGGTTTTACGACAAATGGATGGTTTTGTAATTGATGAAAAACATGTGGAAAATCTAGCAAAATGGGGAACAGATAAAGTACAGGAAATCGATGTTCCATTTAAGCCTTCTCGTGTTATCTTACAAGATTTCACAGGCGTTCCAGCAGTAGTAGATTTGGCATCTCTAAGAAAAGCGATGGCAGATCTTGGCGGAGACCCAAATAAAATCAACCCGGAAAAACCAGTTGATTTAGTTATCGACCACAGTGTTCAAGTAGATAAATTTGGCACACCTGATGCATTAAAAGCAAATATGGATTTAGAATTTGAACGAAATGCAGAGCGTTATCAATTTTTAAGCTGGGCGCAAAAATCATTTGATAACTATCGTGCTGTTCCTCCTGCAACAGGAATTGTCCATCAAGTAAATTTAGAATATTTAGCAAATGTGGTCCATGTTGTAGAAAATGAGGACGGCGAATACGAAACATTCCCTGATACATTGGTTGGAACAGATTCCCATACAACAATGATCAATGGAATCGGTGTACTTGGATGGGGTGTCGGCGGTATTGAAGCAGAAGCTGGCATGCTTGGACAGCCTTCTTATTTCCCAGTGCCAGAAGTAGTTGGGGTAAAGCTTGTTGGGGATATGCCAAACGGTTCTACTGCAACAGATCTTGCGTTAAAGGTAACACAAGTGCTAAGAACAAAAGGGGTAGTCGGCAAATTTGTTGAGTTCTTTGGTCCTGGTGTGCCACAGCTACCACTAGCAGACCGTGCGACGATTGCCAATATGGCACCAGAATATGGAGCAACTTGCGGATTTTTTCCTGTAGATGAGGAATCTCTTACTTATATGCGCTTAACAGGACGTTCCGAAGAGCAAATTAAAGTGGTAGAAACTTACTGCAAAGAAAATGGGTTATTCTTTGATCCAACTCTTGAGCCTGTTTACACAGATATAGTAGAAATTAATCTTTCTGAAATTGAGGCAAATCTTTCAGGACCTAAACGCCCGCAAGATTTGATTCCATTATCTAACATGCAAGAAGCATTTGTAGATTCTGTAACGGCCAAAGAAGGAAACCAAGGATTTGGCTTGAAAAAGTCTGAATTTGATAAAGAAGTAACGGTGGACTTTTCAAACGGCGACTCTACAACCATGAAAACTGGTTCTGTTGCGATTGCAGCGATTACTAGCTGTACAAATACATCCAATCCTTATGTATTAGTAGGAGCTGGTCTTGTTGCGAAAAAGGCAGTAGAACTAGGAATGGAAGTACCTAAATTTGTGAAAACATCTTTGGCTCCTGGTTCAAAAGTAGTAACAGGCTATTTAAGAGACTCTGGTCTTCTACCATATTTAGAGCAAATTGGCTTTAACTTAGTAGGTTATGGCTGTACAACATGTATTGGTAACTCTGGTCCATTACGTGAAGAAATCGAAATGGCGGTTGCTGATTCTGATTTGCTTGTTACATCTGTGCTTTCAGGTAACCGTAACTTTGAAGGACGTATTCATCCGCTAGTGAAAGCAAACTATTTAGCATCACCGCCGCTAGTAGTTGCCTATGCACTTGCTGGTACAGTTAATATTGATTTGCAAAAAGAAGCAATCGGTAAAGACAAAGATGGTAATGACGTCTTCTTTAAGGATATTTGGCCATCAACAGAAGAAGTAAATGAATTAGTTCATCGTACTGTAACGCCTGAACTATTTAACAGAGAATATGAGCGTGTATTTGATGATAACGAGCGTTGGAATGAAATTCAAACAAATAGTGATTCACTATACACATTTGATGAAACGTCCACGTATATTCAAAACCCTCCATTCTTTGAAGGGCTAAAGCCAGATCCAGAAAAAGTTCTGCCATTAAAAGATTTAAAAATTGTCGGCAAGTTTGGCGACTCTGTGACAACAGACCATATTTCTCCAGCTGGAGCAATTGGCATCAATACACCTGCTGGAAAATACTTAAAAGATAATGGAGTAGAACCACGCGACTTTAACTCTTACGGTTCTCGTCGTGGTAACCATGAAGTAATGATGAGAGGTACGTTTGCCAATATTCGTATCAGAAACCAAATCGCACCAGGCACAGAAGGTGGTTATACTACTTACTGGCCAACTGGTGAAGTGACATCTATTTATGATGCATGTATGCAATATAAACAAGATGGAACAGGTTTAATGGTTATCGCCGGCAAGGATTACGGAATGGGTTCATCTCGTGACTGGGCTGCTAAAGGTACAAACCTACTAGGAATTAAAACAGTTATTGCTGAAAGTTTTGAGCGTATTCACCGTTCTAACCTAGTGTTAATGGGGGTATTGCCTCTTCAATTTAAAGATGGGGAAAGTGCCGAAACTTTAGGGTTGACTGGAAAAGAAACATTTAATGTCTATGTAGACGAAACAGTTAAACCACGTGATTATATCGAAGTGACTGCTACAGATGAAGCTGGCAATAAAACTACATTTGAAGCATTAGTTCGTTTTGATTCAGAAGTAGAAATTGATTATTACCGTCATGGCGGAATTTTGCCAATGGTATTAAGAGATAAATTAAAAAATTAATCGATGATAACAATGGTGCAAGACAAATAGCGCATCTAGTATGGGGATAAGGCCATATACTGGATGACTATTATGGTCTTGCGCCATTTTTTATATGCAGTCTTTTGAAAAAACTTTTCGGCGAGTAAGTTGTAATAAAGTGGAATTTTGATCAGTGGGGAGAGAAGTGTTTAGAGAAGGGCCTAAGTGTTTTAAATGTTTAAAGATGAGAAGGTTGTTTATGTGGAAATGCGTTATCCAAAACATAAAGGGATGACGGAAATAAAAGCGTATTTAAAAAATGAAGGGAGTTTTATATGGGAAGATTATTTTAATAAAAAGTCGAGCAGTTTAATAGGAAAATAACCGGCCATTTGTTACTATAGAGTAGTATGGACAAACATTAGGAGGAATAAAGATGGCATTAACATTTGGGAAATTAGTAGAAGAAGCTAAAAATAATGTATCAGGCATTTCATCTGCAGAGGCAAAAAAGAAGATTGCAGAAAATTCAAATACATATGTAATTGATGTTCAAGATGCAGCTGATGCAGGTGCTTGTGGTTTAATTCCAAGCAGTGTCAATATTTCATTAGGTATGCTTCCCATTCGAGCAGATTTAGAATTGCCGGAAAATTTCCGCAATCCGGAATTGGCGGATAGAAATCGTCCAGTTCTTGTTACATGCGGTGCAGGTGGACAAGCGGCATTAGGAGCTTATCTATTAAAGCAAATGGGCTTTACAGATGTGGCGTTTATTGAAGGCGGAACAACTGCATGGAAAGAAGCAGGATTTGAAACAGTTTAATTAAGTGAAAAAGAGGGCTTCCTATCTAAGACCAGTTAGAGGAAGCCCTTTATCACGCATTAACGGGCTTTTGCCCCCCCACCTAAGGGATGGTAAGAGAAAACGAGAAATCTAGGCGGGGGTTTTCTTCATCCCCCACTGATTAAAGTTTCACTTTATTAATAGCCTAATTTTTTATCTACTACATTTAAAAGAGGAAGCCCTTTTTTAAAACGAATAATATTTTTTAAAAATATATCCATATAACGTTCTATTGTTTTAGGAGAATAGTAGGCAGCATGTGGAGAAATCAGACAATTATCAAGAGTCCAAAATGGGTGGTCTGCCGGAAGAGGCTCTATTTCGAATACATCGAGTGCCGCTCCTCTAATTTTTTTCGTTTTTAAAGCGTGAATTAAGTCTGTTTCGGCTATTGTGTTCCCTCTGCCAACATTTATTAAATAGCTGCTAGGTTTCATTTTATTTATTTTTTCTTTGTTTATTAGATGAAAGGTTTCTTCTGTGGATGGAAGGGCAAGCACAAGAAAATCTGCTTCCATCAGAACTCTATCCATTTCTTCTAAACTTACTACCTCATCTGCAGGATCATTTTGCTCAAGTGTCTTAGCTCGTTTTCGGCAGCCAATTACTTTCATCTCCAGCCCTTTTATACGTTTCGCAATTTCTTTGCCAATTTCCCCGTAGCCAATAACGCCAACCGTTGCCCCAGTTAACTCAGTGACCTCTGCTTCTTCCCATCTTTTTGCCTGTTGATTGTGAATCATGTTTGGGATTCCTCTTGCAAAACTTGTGATCATTGCAATCGTGTGCTCTGCAATAGGAATAGACGTACAGCCTTTCGTATTCGTGATTATTAAATCATGCTGAATCGTTTTTTGATGAAGAAGTTGGTCCATGCCTACACTTAAAGATTGCACCCATTGAATATTTGGTGCAGCGTCTAAGATTGTAAGGGAATCGTGAAGGCCTAATGTTAAGACGACATTGCATAAAGTGAGGTCGTGGTTGACAACTGGTTCTTTTTCACCATATATCCACGGTTCCATTAATAATGTCGCCCCAAGTTGATTTATTTTTTGTACATATTTTTCTGGTATAGCATTTCGTGCATAGATAACAAGTTTTTCAGTAGAACTATTCATTCATAACCGCCCCTCCATAAAAATGAATATATACTCATAACGGCATATATTCATTTTTTCTTTTTATAAAAAATTTCCCTTTCACTCTAAATAAAATTCAATCAAAATATAGCCTTCTTTCTATATAGTAGAAAAGAAAAGGTGTTTGGTTTATTTTCGGAGATCACGCTCTTTTGTTTTTATTGAGTAATAACTTAAAGGAAACTCTGAACCTGTTTTTTATAAAAAAGCGGTGCTTTATATCTTCCTGCAATTAAATGGATGCTGGAGAAGGTAAGGAATATCTTATTGATGGGGGGATAAATACTTGCCTCCGTTTTAATCAGAGAAAGTAAAAAAGAGGTAGCATGGTATCGTGTAGTCTCCACAGAACATTATAGTCAAGAAATAAAGCAACTTGCATTCGGTTATCTAAATGCCAAGTGTATGGCTAATGGTAAGAAGGGGATAACCGAGTAAAAAAAGGCAGAAGAATTTTGGAACAAGTTGTCGAAAAAAATATTTTTAAAAGATTTATAGACAATATATGCTGTTTAAATGGAATTAGGAAGCTGGAAATTGCGGTTAAATAGTATATGATTGAGACAAAATTCGAGCTTTTTTTCACATGATTTTAAACTTTCTAACTTTTTTATAAAAAAAATAAAAATTATGAAAATGCATTAAATCAACATTGTAAACGCTATCTAGTTAAATATTTAAAAAATACGAAAAACTTTTCTAAAAAAAAGCATTGTATAAAAATAAAAGATTACTTATAATAAAGTCAAGTTAGTTAAATGAACATGAATTGTGAGGTAAATTGACATGACAGAGATTACATTAGGACAAATTCAATCAATTATTAAAGAGAAAAGTGTAGAATTATTACATCTACAATTTGTTGACATCGAAGGGATTTTAAAAAATATCACAATTACTTCAGCACAATTAGATGACGCTGCTGAAGGAAAAATTATGATGGATGGATCTTCTATTAAAGGTTTTTCACCTATTAATAAATCAGACTCTTACCTTGCTCCAGATTTAAATACATTTGTAGTACTACCTTGGACTGAAACAGAAGGGTATTCAGAAGCTCGTTTCCTTTGTTCTGTAACAAATCCAGATGGAACATTATTTGAAGGAGATACTCGTAATGTTCTTAAGAAAACAGTAGCACGTGCAGCTGAACAAGGATATTCCATTTCTGTAGGTCCTGAATTAGAGTTTTTCTTATTCAAAACAGACGAAAATGGTTATCCAACAACTGAACTTGGCGATTTAGGCGGATACTTTGAGCCATCACCAAAAGATTTAGGCGAAAAAGTTCGTGTGGAAATTTTCAAAGCATTAAAAGCAATGGGCTTCACAATTGAAGCACTTCACCATGAAGTAGCAGAAGGTCAACATGAAATAAACTTCAAATATGCTGACGCTTTAACTGCAGCAGACCTTTCAACTACTTATAAATGGGTTGTAAAAACAATTGCAGCACAATACGGTTTACATGCTACATTTATGCCTAAACCAGTATTCGGAATCAACGGTTCTGGAATGCATGTTAACATGTCATTCTTCAAAGATGGCCAAAACATATTCTTTGATGAGTCTGACGAATTGCAGCTTTCAAGTACAGCTTATTCATTTATCGCAGGTCTTCTAGAAAATGTTAAGAGTTTTGTAGCGGTAACAAATCCTCTAGTAAACTCTTACAAACGTCTAGTTCCTGGATATGAAGCACCTTGCTATTTAGCTTGGTCTGCATCTAACCGTTCTGCTTTAATCCGTATTCCTGCGAAAAAAGGAATGGCAACTCGTGTAGAACTTCGTTGTCCAGATCCATCTGCTAACCCATACTTAACATTTGCAGTAATCGCTTCTGCTGGTTTAGATGGAGTAGAAAAAGGCTTAAAAGCTCCAGCTCCAGTAAACGAAGATATCTTCCATATGTCAGAAGAGCGTCGTGAAGAGCTTGGAATTGATAGCTTGCCTGGTGGATTAGAAGCAGCTGTTGCTGAATTAGAAGCTGGTGAAATCGGTCTTAAAACACTTGGAGAGCATGTATTTAATGAATATGTAGCTGCTAAAAGAGCTGAGTGGGATAGCTATCGTACAGCAGTTCATGCTTGGGAAATTAACAACTATCAATTTAAGTTCTAATAACAGGCATATAAAAGGAGGAAGGCAAATGCCTTCCTCCTTTTATTGTAAGGTTAATAGAAAACTATTTTAGTAGTACATGATTAATACAATCTAAAGTACTAGGAATAGTAGTTTTTTTTTATGCAGTTCTTTTAATTTGTGACGGATATGTTAAAATAACTATAGATGGCTTAAAAGGTAATGTATACCTATTAACGATTCAATTATTAATTGTTGCAAGGAGAATTTAATTTATGGAAAAAGTATTAATATTTGGTCATAAGAATCCTGATACGGATACTATTTGTTCTGCAATTGCATATGCAGAATTAAAAAAGGACTTAGGTGTAGACGCTGAACCAGTTCGTTTAGGAGAAGTAAACGGCGAAACACAATATGCTCTTGATTATTTTAAAACAGAAGCGCCTAGATTTATTGAAAAAGCAGCTTCTGAAGCAAAATCGGTTATCCTAGTGGATCATAATGAATTCCAACAAAGTGTGGAAGATATTAAAGAAGTGTCTATCCTAGAAGTAATCGACCACCACCGTATTGCTAATTTTGAAACAAGCGATCCTTTGTACTATCGTGCAGAACCAGTTGGATGTACAGCAACTATTTTAAATAAAATGTACAAAGAAAATGGCGTAGAAGTCAAAAAAGAAGTAGCAGGATTAATGCTTTCTGCCATTATTTCTGACTCTTTATTATTTAAATCGCCAACATGCACAGAACAAGATATTCAAGCGGCAAAAGAACTTGCTGAAATTGCAGGCGTTAATGCTGAAGAATATGGTTTAGAAATGCTAAAAGCTGGTGCTGATTTAAGCGATAAGACAGTAGAACAATTGATTTCACTTGATGCAAAAGAATTCCCAATGGGTACATATAAAGTGGAAGTAGCTCAAGTAAATGCTGTTGATACAAACGATGTATTAGCTAAACAAGCAGAGTTGGAAGAAGCATTAAATAAAACAATTGCTGCTAAAAACTTAGATCTATTTTTGCTTGTTGTAACAGATATCTTAAACAATGATTCTGTTGCATTAGCAGTAGGAAGCAAAACTGAAGCAGTGGAAAAAGCATTTAATGTAACATTAGAAAACAATACAGTATTATTAAAAGGTGTTGTATCCCGTAAAAAACAAATTGTTCCTGTATTAACAGAAACATTTAACGCACTATAAATTAATAGGCTGCACAAAAAACACTCTAAAGAAAATCTTTAGAGTGTTTTTTGTGAGAAAATAAAGCTAATAAAAATAGGCATCTATAATGGGGTCTATTCTGTTAAGCTACATGTAATTGCGATAAAATAATAATATAGAAAGTCTTTTAAAAGGCGGTGAATGCAGTGACAAAAGAAAAAATACTTATTATTGAAGATGAACAAAAAATTGCTAGAGTGCTGTCAATGGAATTAGAATTTGAGGGATATGCTACGGAAAGTGTGTATACAGGAACAGAAGGATTAAACAAGGTGATGGAATCTCCCTGGAGTCTTGTTTTACTTGATGTAATGCTTCCTGAAATAAGTGGTTTGGAGGTACTGCGAAGAATAAGAAATGCAGGGAATAATGTACCTGTTATTTTGTTGACTGCAAGAGATTCTATTCCAGATAAAGTGGCAGGATTAGATGTAGGTGCAAACGATTATGTGACAAAACCATTTCAGATTGAAGAATTGCTTGCAAGAATTCGTGCGAGTCTTAGAGTGCAGCAGCAAATATTGAAACAAGAGCAGGAAAAAATTCTTCAGGTGGAGGATTTGCAAGTTTTTGTAAAATCATATGCGGTCATGCGGGCAAATAAGAAAATTGATTTAACACCACGCGAATTTGAATTATTGGTTTATTTGCTTGAAAATAAAAATATTGTGCTATCTAGGGAGCAAATTTTAAACAATGTGTGGGGATATGATTATATTGGCGATACCAATGTAGTGGATGTGTATATTCGTTATGTGCGCAAAAAAATGGATTATCCTTTCCAAAAAGCGCTTATCCAAACAGTTCGTGGTGTCGGTTATCTTATAAAGGAAGGCGGATCATGAAAATAAGGACACGTATCCAGCTTTTTTCGACGATTTTTCTTTTTATTATTATGCTTGTTGTAAATATGTCCATTTATATTATTTTCCAAACGTTATTATATAATGATGTGCTCAATAAAACGATGGCAAATGTAGAACAAGCAACAACTAGCATCCAAACATTAAAAACAGAGGCATCGATAGAAAACATGATACGGGCCTATGTCCCAGCTGACGGTATGATCCAGATTATTGGTGCAAATGAGACCATTTTAACTTCCACTAAAAATGCTGATTATGCCAAAGTTTCAAGCGGGTTTGAAACAAGGCAAATAGAAGAGATTGTGGAACAAAATAACCACATTTTCGCTGTAGTAAATATGCCAATTATTTGGGAGGATGGCACTATTGTTACATTAGTAATGACTGAAAATATTGAAAGTACACGGCATATATTAGGAATACTTGGCATTATTTTAATTGCTGCTTCCATTATCATTATTATCCCTACATACTTTGCAGGCAGATTATTGTCTAATTTGCTTCTTTCTCCTATTCAATCCATGATTAAAACGATGGAAGAAATTCAAAGCAGCGGTGATTTTAAACAACTCTCTTTTGATTTGCGCAAAAAAGACGAATTATATCAACTTGGAGAAACATTTAACAAGATGATTATACTGTTAAAAAAACAGTTTGAACGACAGCAGCAATTTGTTTCAGATGCTTCCCATGAGTTAAAAACCCCATTAACTGTTATTGAAAGTTATGCAAATATGCTAAAAAGATGGGGAAAAAAAAGGGAAGATATATTAGACGAAGCTGTGGAGGCGATTCATTCTGAGTCCATTCGCATGAAAGAAATGACTAATCAAATGCTTGAATTAGCAAGTGGGAATGGTCAGATGAATCTTGAATTAGAAACAATAGATTTAGCTGCTATTGCTACGGAAACTGCTAAAAAGATGGAGATTGCCCATCAAAGAAGCATTATTGTCAATGGTGCATTAGATGATGCCTTCATAAAAGGGGATAAACAAAAAATAAAACAGCTGTTGTTTATATTATTAGATAATGCCATAAAGTATAGCAGCAATAGTATTACAATTAAAATAACAAAAAGCGATAATATTAGATGTGAAATCATAGACAACGGAACAGGAATTGCAAAAGAGGATTTAGAGCACATATTTGAGCGCTTTTATCGTGTAGATAAAGCCAGAAGCAGGGAATCTGGGGGAAGTGGTTTAGGATTAGCGATTGCCCAAAAAATAGTCAGAGCCCATAATGGTGAAATTCAAGTGGAAAGCATGGTAGGAGAAGGCACAAAAGTGATTTGTATCTTTTCATTTTATCAATAAAAGTGCTTATAATGTCAGGAGCATGTATATGAAAAGGATAGGGAAAATTGGTGTATTTGTTATTATTGGTGTTATTCTCCTTATTGTCAGCTATTTTTTTATGAAAAAACAAGATAGAATTACTTTAAAAGAGGCAGAAACAATCATAATAAAAAAGTATGACGGAGAAATAGTCAGTATAGAAGAAATAAAAAAAGAAAGACAATTACGATATGATGCTGTCCTGCAAAATGAGAAAGGAATATATAACATTTCTGTAGATGCACAAACTGGTGCTATTGCTGATCTACAAGCAGCAAAAATCAGTCAGCAAAAAGAAGATAAGGAGCTGACGAAAGAAGAAGCAGTTAAACTTGTGACAGCAACCTATAAAGGAACATTAAAGTCAACCACAGCACAAACAGAAAATGGCATAGCTTATTTTGTTGTCATTTTAGAAGCCGATAATAAAGAAATGACTTATAAAATAAATCGGCAAACAGGAAGCATTAAACAAGAATCAAAAAATAGTATAGAAGAAACAGCAATTATCAAAAAAAATAAAGCGAAAGAAATTGCCCAAGCAGAAGTGCAAGGTAGCGTAAAAGAAGTAGAGTTGGAAGAAGAAGCAAATCAGCTAGTGTATGAAGTGGAAATGGAAACGGCTGAAAAAACAGAAGTAAAGATTTATATTAATGCATATAGCGGCACCGTTTTATCGATCAATTGGGAAGATGACTAACTTGTGGCACTATAATTATAATAAAAGGCTGTTTTCGTACACTTTGTTGTTTTTAAAGGAGTAGGTTGATTTCCATTTCAGGATGCCCGCTTTCCGTGGGGCGGGCAGTGAGCATCCTCGGCGTATGTGTAGTGGGGTCTCACCTGTCCCTCCAATCCACCTGTTTTAGCCATGGATTTTATCCGAAAAACAACAATCTTTTAGAAAACAGCCTAATAAAACAACTTCAAACCAAGGTAGTTTTATTAAAAAATAATAAATTTCTCTTTTATTTCTCATTGTTTTCTCATTTTACTTCTTTTTTCTTCTCATTTTCTAAGGATAAGATAATGGTATAGAATTTAAGGAGGAATAAATGATGAGAAATAAATGGACGAAAATTTCAATTGGTTTGGCTACAGTACTTGGGTTAGCTTCAGCTGGCTATTATATAGGAAGTGAGCAAAAAGGATTTGCAGCGGAAAATCCAATTTCTGTTATGACAGCTCAAACAAATGTATCGAAAGAAGAGGCAGCAAAAATTGCTTCGGAAAAAACAAACAAAACGGTAGAAGAAATGGAGATAGAAGTAAATTCAAAGGGGGAAAAGTTATATCAAGTGGAATTTTTAGAAGAAACTGAACATGACGATGATGAAATATATATCAACGCAGATACTGGTGATGTTCTTACAAAAGAAACGATGCAAAAAAACATTAAAGTAACAGAAGAACAAGCAAAAGAAGCAGCATTAAAAAAAGCGCCAGGAACGGTAATGGAAATAGAATTAGATGAAGAGGCAGGACAGTATTATTATGATATAGAAATTGTCCAAAAAAATGGGCAAGATGTAGATGTAGAAATATCTGCTGAAACGGGCAAAGTTCTTCATTTGGATAATGATTAAGTAAAAAAGTAAATAACGGCCTAAAGCTGCTGTTATTTACTTTTTTGGAAACAATTAATTAATTTTACGCATCCAAAAGAAAAAATAATTGCAAAATATGTAATTTAAAAGGTTTTGGACATTCTACAAAGAGGATATGTATAAAAGGGATGTGAAATGATGGTTAAGAAAATTATTTTATTGATAGGTTTATGTTTTTTGTATGCAGCTAGTTTGGAGCATACTGCAATTGCGGCAAAAACAAAACCATTAGAGATTGGTGCAAAAGCTCCTGATTTTTCTTTAAGAAATTTAAAGGGAGAAACGCTTAAGCTTTCTGATTTTAAAGGAAAAAAAGTAATGCTTAATTTCTGGGCAACATGGTGTCCTCCATGCAAACAAGAAATGCCAGCAATTCAACAGTTTTTTGAAGAAAAAGGAAAAGATGTTGTAATACTTGCAGTTAATATTGATGGGTCAGAGGATGTGATTGAATTTGTTCAATCTAAAAAGATTACCTTTCCGATATTGTTGGATGAAAATAATCGGGTCAATGAGCAATATAAAGTTGTCACTATTCCTACTACCTTTTTTATAGATGAAAAGGGAATTATTCAACACAAGTTTTATTCAGCAATGCCGATTGAGATCATGAGAGAATTTTCAAAATAATTAATGAAAGCGTTTTACATTCGTATTAAAATACGATATAATAAATATAGGAGGAGCACGGAGACAAGCTCCTTTTATAAATGATTTAAATATTCAGAATAAAAATTATTTTAAAAATATTTTTTAGGGAAGAAATTTTCTAAAATTTGTAATAATAATAGAGAGATTTGGAAAAAATAAAAATAAATAAAAAAAGGAGTTTTTAATTATGAGAAAACCACGAAAACGTTCATTCCAAGAATTGGTAGCAGAAAATAAACTACAATTATTAAAAGATAGGGAAGCAATTGAAAAAATTGAAGAACGCCTGGAAAATAAACATCTTAAAAAAGCAAGATAAGAACTCGGCCATCTACAGGTGGTTGCTTTCGCTTAGATTTTTCCTATCCTTACATAAAAACAAACTTAAAAGATAGGTTATATGTTATAACAGGATAAACAACAATTACCATCTATCATCTTCTTCTTACTGGTGCACAATATAATAGGAAGGAGATGATAGCATGGGTAATCCAAAAAAGGACAGCAAACATTTTGTTCCAAGTCATATCGGTACAAAGTCAAGAAGTGCTGGAGGCAATAAAGGAAAACAAATGCAGGATACATCTGGACAGCATCCTCAAGTGATTCAAACTAAAGGGGAATAAAAAAATGAAGCTCTCGCAACGTTGGTTGTGGGAGCTTATTTTTATGGGGAAAAAAGAAAGATAATGTGCATTGTCCATAAATAAATGCTGTATCAATTAACGAATTTGTTTGAATATGATAGTATAAAAGGATGAACTAGAATAATGGATAGAGTGAAGTGAATAAAATGAATGTAGAAAAGATAAAACACGACGATAAAATGCTGTTTGCAGCAATAAAAAAAGAATTTGATGATAATGGCTTTATTATTGACGAAGAAAAAATCCTTCATCTAATTGGCAGGATGAATGAAACGGAAAAGGCAAAAGAATTGTCTGAGCTGCTAACAATGGCAGCTATTTCTCGTATTCGTAAGGATGAAAAAAATACGATTGCGTTAGCCTGGCTCAATAAAGCGGTTGAATTAGATGCCGCAAATAAAAAAGCAGCTAATTTTTTATCCCAGCATGATTGGCAAAATTACCGTCATCTATTAAAGGATTTAGTTTTTCCATCTATTAGGGAAACAGATAATCGAACAGCTAAAAGAAAAGTAGCGGAACAATATATAAATCTTTGCAGAAAGTTTCTCGATGAAGTAGAAGAAGAACAAGATAAACTTGCAGCAAATAAAAAATCTGCTGTTGAGACGCAAAATAGTCAGGCTATTTCCAAATACAGCGAAATCACGGAACAATTGAAACAAGTTGTTTTAAAAACATCAGAATTATTAAAAGCAGCGGAAGAATATGAAGAATCCATTAGCGGCGTGTTCCATACTGCCATTTATTATGAAACTGTAAAAAAAGACATAGAAAAGCTGAATGAATTAATTGCTGGCTGGAATCAATTATTTATGGAAGAAGAACAAAGAAACGAACAAAAAGAATCTTCGTTAGAAGTTTTAGGACAGATGATTGGTTTAGAAACTGTAAAAAAACGTGTAGAAGATTATTATCGATTTTTAAAATATCAGCATTCCCGAAAAAAGTTAGGCTTTACAATCCAAGATGAATTAAGTCTTAATATGATTTTCACTGGAAATCCAGGAACAGGAAAAACAACATTAGCACGTTTATTAGCGCACATTTATCATGAATTAGGTGTTCTGCCAAGTGAAGAGGTAGTGGAAGTAGACCGCTCTCAATTAATTGGTGGTTTTATGGGGCAAACAGAAGAAAATGTCCGTTCCATTGTCAAGCAAGCATTAGGGGGCGTACTTTTTATTGATGAAGCATATAGCTTAAAAAGAGAAGGGCAGTCAGGGAATGATTATGGACAAGCTGCTATTGATACACTTGTATCCCTAATGACAGGAGATGAATTTGGCGGCAAATTTGCGGTGATTCTTGCGGGATACCCAGAGGAAATGCGCCAGTTTCTAGAAAGTAATCATGGATTGCGCAGTCGTTTTCCATCATCTAATTTTATGCATCTTCCTAACTATTCTAAAGAGGAACTTTTAGTAATCGGCGAAAAAATTGCCAGTGATAACGATTATGTTATAACAAAGGGTGGAAAAAAAGAGCTTCTCCATCGGTTAGAAAGGGAAGAAGTGGATGAATCATTTGGCAATGCACGTGCTGTCAAAAATATTGTGTTAGATGCGATTTTTAAAAAAGGAGCCAAGCCTGCAAATAATAAACATATATTAACTTATACCCTTTTAGAGGAAGAAGACTTTTCCAATAAAGAGAAAAGTGATATGGAAGATCCTGCAAAAGAATTGGAACAATTAATTGGACTGAATGGAGTAAAGGCGGAAATAAAAAAAATTATTGCTTTTGTGAAAATGCAGCAATTGCGAAGAGAAAAAGGGCAAAGAATTCTGCCTATCCAGCTTCATGCTGTATTTACAGGAAATCCAGGGACAGGAAAAACAACGGTTGCAAAGCTTTATGCCCAGTTTCTTAAAGATTGCGGGATTTTAAAAAGGGGTCATTTAATTGTCACTTCAAGAGCGGATTTTGTTGCTGGATATGTTGGACAATCTGCGATTAAAACAAAAAAGAAAATCCGCGAAGCATTAGGCGGCGTGCTTTTTATTGATGAGGCATATTCCTTGTTGAGTGGTTCTAATCAAGATTTCGGAAAAGAAGTGGTAGACACACTTGTGATGGAAATGACGAACCATAATGAAAATTTAGTGGTTGTTTTAGCCGGATATCCAAAGGAAACAGAACAATTATTGGCAAGCAATCCAGGGCTGCAATCAAGATTTAAAAAATATATTCCTTTTGACGATTACAATGCTAAAGAATTGATAGAGATTATGAAACTTTATGCAGCAAAATTCGACTATCTATTATCTGATGAGGCAATCAGCTATCTGCTTGAAGCATTAGCAACTATTCCAACCCAAGGAAATGGACGGTTTGCAACGAATATTATTGATGAATCGGTACAAATGCAGGCATTAAGGATAATGGAAGAAGAGATGGATAAAGAGAAAGAGCATAGTATTATTACAGAGGCAGATCTGCAAAAGGCGCTCAGAGGATACTCTAAAAATCAAAATTTAGGCCAGTCTAACAGCTGAGAATAAATATCTATAATGATTATTTCCAATTAGTATGCAGATTACAAAGTCTAATTTATATTTAGGCTATGTGATCTGCATTTTTATTGCATATAGTTAAGTGAGAGATTATGAAGGAGGGGCTTAGAAGGGAAATTGGATGATTTAATAGACTTTACATCATCCAATAATAATCAACTTTGAGTAAAATACGAAATGCATCTTATTTAGATCGATATATATCTTTTTAGCTTCTTTTTTAACAATATTCCAAATGAGTTGAGTTTTGGTTTTCTTGATTTTTTCATTTAGTTAGAAAGAAAAGATTAAATAGAAAGTGATAAACGCTTACTGGATGATTATGGATTGATTATTCTCTTCATAGGAGTTTTGTGCTATATTTTATAGGTGAAATAAAGACTAAAGAACTAAATGGTTTAGAGGAGAATTAGGGGGAGCAGCATGGGGGAAACAAATCGAAAAAGAATGTTCCATTTTGTATGGACGATGAAAAAGAAGTTATGGGTATCTTATCTAGCATTTTTAATTATTCCTGCTTTACTCATTGGTATATTTGCATATAACTCATCGAAACAAAGGGTCGAAGAGGATATAATGCAATCTGCGAAAATGTCGGTAGATTCTCTGAATGAAATTATTGACCAATTTATCGAACCAAAAATAAGAGATGTCGATGTACTAGCAGAATCATTAAATGCTTCCGCTATTAAAAAACAAAAAAACTCTAATATTGGAGTGAGCAAAGAAGTTTCAAAAGAACTGGATACCTTTAAAAAGATACATAGTGAATTAGAATTGGCCTATATTGGCACAGAAGAGGGGGTATACATAAATTCACCTTCTTCCTTAAAAAACCCGCCAGAATATAATCCGACGGAAAGAGAATGGTATAAACAGGCGATGCAAAACAAAGGGGAAGTAGTTGTTACAGCTCCTTATATATCCAAAGCAACAGGAAATTTAGTTGTAGGAATTGCCAGAACTACGAAAGATGGCAATGGAGTAGTGGCAGTGAATGTAAATTTAAAAGAGATAGCAAATATAGCCAAGAAAATAAAAGTCGGTAATGAAGGATATGTATATATACTTGATTCCCAACACAAGTTTGTTTATCATCCTAAAAAGGAATTAGGCTCTACCGCGCCAGCAAGTGTTCAAAATGATAACCTTTACAAAAAGGAATCTGGTACATTTGAATATTTGTATAATGGTCAAGATAAAAAGAAGATGTTTTTTACAACGAATGATTTAACAGGATGGAAACTAGCTGGAACTTTATATTCGAATGAAGTAAATAAAGAAGCATTTCCTATCTTACAAAAAACGGCCATTGTCATTATAATAAGTATGGTCATAAGCGCAATCTTCGTGGTGTTTATTATTAAGTCTATTACAAAACCGATGGAAAGGTTAATACAATCCGCTAATAGAGTAGCAAATGGTGATTTCACGGAAGAGATTATAGTAAAACAAGATGATGAAATAGGGAAGCTAGGAAATAGTTTCAAAATAATGACTGACACTTTGCGGGGAATCATTACAAATCTAAGTGATACAGTAGAACATTTGGCCTCTTCATCTGAGCAGCTATCTGCTAGTTCTGAACAGACAAAAGCTGCAACGGAGCATGTTTCTGCTGCAGTTCAAGATATCTCAAGTGCTGTAGAAACAGCAACAGAAAAACTGGATGAAAATGAAGCCGCTTTAAGTGGGATTCTTCAAGATACATTTTATATCGTAAAACGAATAACAGATGTTGCCAATGTAGCAACAAACACTTCTAAAGAGGCAGAAGAGGGAAGTAAATCAGTGGAAAGAACTGTAGAACAAATGCGAAATATTCATGATTCCGTCAGCAGTTCTAATGAAGTTATTTTTTCTCTTTCTCATCGTTCACATGAAATTGAAAAAATACTTGAAGTAATTAGTGTAATTGCAAACCAAACAAACTTGCTGGCATTAAATGCTGCAATTGAGGCAGCTCGAGCTGGAGAGGCAGGGAAAGGCTTTGCTGTTGTAGCAGAAGAGGTAAGGAAATTAGCAGAAGAATCACAAACATCTACTAAACTGATTGCTGATATCATAAGAAGTATTCAACAGGATACAAAGAACTCTGTAAATAGGATGAGTGAAGTAATGAAGAATGTGGAACAAGGTCTAGTGGTATCTACAGAAACATCTGGGAAATTTGCAAGCATTTTAGAAAGCACTAGAAACGTAGCTCCTGAGGTAGGCGAAATTACGGAAACAATGAAACTGATGTCACAAAACATAGAAAAAACATTAACATCAGCTAAACAAATTGCAAATGCTGCACAAGATAATGCAGCAAGTGCAGAAGAAGTAGCTGCATCTACAGAAGAGCAGTTAGCTTCTATGGAGGAAATTAGCAGTTCCACTAAATCACTTACTAATTTGGCAGAAGAGTTAAAAGTACTTGTACAACAATTTAAAATCTAGTTTATATTACCTCCTTTGTTCATTCGCAAAGGAGGTATGTTATAGTGATAATAGTAATTAATTGTTAAAACTAATAAAAACTTTTATTTAGCATTATCTAGTTATGCAGTTGATCCATATCTTATCGATGCAGCAAACAATATGGAAGAAGATGACTTTAGAAGTGCGGATAAAAAAGAAAAAGGAAGTGCTGAAAGCTTTGGAATATGTTAGTTCAAGAGAAATTCAGCTGTATTATGCAGACACTGATATGATGGGTGTTATTTATCATGCTAATTATTTAAAGTTTTTTGAGTTAGGAAGAGGCGGATTTTTGGAGGATTTAGGATATAGTTATGTGGAGATGGAAAACAAAGGATATTTTGCTCCTGTTTATGATATTCAAGCAACCTATAAAAAACCTCTGAGATATGGAGATAAAGCATTTGTGAAAACATGGGTTGAACTAAATGATGGTCTGAAAACAACATATGGCTATACAGTTGAAAATGGTGAGGGAGATGTATGTGCACAAGGAACTTCCACCCATATTATCGTAAGCAAGGATACCTTTAAACCGAAATCATTTAAGAAGACTTTTCCAGAATGGTTTCAAAAATATGAAGAAATTAAAAAACAAGATTAACAAGGAAAAACAAACCACAGCTATTTTTTGTATGGTTGGTGTTTTTTCTCCTAGTTTTGATAATAGGAGGGATTTATATGGCTTTTGGCATAAATAGAAGGGAACTCTCCCGATGGAAGCATCAAATTGATCAGGGCGAAATTGCCTTTTTGACTCATTATTGGCTCGATGATCGGTTTCCCGAAAGCAAAAGTGTCACAAAAGTAGGCTGTTCTGACTTAGCGAAACTTGCAGCATGGGGTAATAAATACGGTCTGCAAAAAGAATGGATTCATGTAAGAAAAGATGGCTATTCTCATTTTGATTTAATAGGCAAAAGACAAATAGAAATACTTCAAAGCGAAAACATCCCCTATATGTTGAAGTGAAAAAACAAACAAGCTTCCTTCTTAAAAAGAAGGAAGCTTGTTTGTTTAATAAAATTAAGCTTGTGTTTGTGTAAAATGATACTCTGGTTCATTTGCTTCCGCATTAAATTCAGCAGCAAAATCACTATCATCAAAATACCATACATCTTTTTCTTCAATATAATAGGTAATGCCAAATTTTTCTGTAGATATGCCGACATTAATTGGCTCTTCTTTTGAAATTCCTAAAGAAAATCCTTGTTGGACAGTGCTGCATCCCCCGTAGCGAGCAAAAAATCGTACATAATCTCCATCATTTAAATTCATTTCTTCCTTATACCAAGAAGCAGCTTGGTCGCTAATAAAAATTTTCACTTGATACACTCCCTTTTTTTTCATTAACCTTCTATAGTTCTGTCAAAATAGATACAACAACGAAGCGTTATCCCTATTATAAAACAAACTATTTATTTATGCGACTAAAGTAATTCTTTATATATCTGCTTATATCGACAAAAACTTGTACGACTTTTTTATCACGTCTTAACGGGCTTTTGACCCTCACTGATTGAAGTTTCACTTTAGTGCAATTCCTGCATCATATGATCCATTATTTCCTTATAGGAATGTTTTAGATTTTTATCATTTGCTTCTTTTAATGGCCGCAGTTCATAGTCTTTTTCTTTATTGCTATAATTATAAGTAGGGAAAAAGCTTGGATTTTCTAATTGTATTTCTGCCTGGTTATTTTTTATGGTTTTTTTTATGGTAACAGAAGCAAGTCCACCAATATTTCGATAATCCTCGTCCTGGCCTGATAGGAAATTGCCTAATGAATAAACAACAAGCGCCTTCTTTCCTTGTTTATTTGTTAGCCACTCCATATGCTGTAACACATGGGGATGGCCTCCAAAAATGATGTTTGCCCCTTCATTTACTAAAAATTGTGCCAATTCCTTTTGTTCTGTGTTCGGAAAACGTTCATATTCATTTCCCCAATGAATTCCCATCACAATAATATCCGCTTGTTTTTTTGCCCTTGCTAATTCCTTTTTCATATTATTTTTATCGATTATATTCACAATATATGGTTGCTTATTTGGGATGGGAATGCCATTTGTCCCATATGTGTAAGAAAGAAATGCCACTTTTATGCCGTTTTTCTCCATTATACGGATTGTTTGCTGATCTTTAGCACTTGTAAATGTTCCAACATAAGGCATTTTTATCTTTTTTAAATAAGCTAAAGACTTCATTTGGCCGTCTGGTCCCCTGTCAAGAGCATGATTATTGGCGGTTGTAACGATATCTACTCCCGCCTCTTTTAAGGCATCTGCAATTTCATGTGGGCTGTTGAAAGCAGGGTATCCTGAAAGTCCAATGTTTGTTCCTGCCACAATCGTTTCTTGGTTCGCAAGAAGAATATCTGGTTTTAAAAGTTCAGGTTTGATCTTTTCTAGCATCGGTTTAAAATTATATGTTTTTTTACTTGTTTGTGCATCATTATATACACGATCATGAATAAGAATATCGCCAACTGCTCCAATTGTAATACTTTTTTCTAATTTTTTGTCTCCAGTCGGTGCAGTGCGTATAGGCTGCATCCCTATTTTCTCTTGTTGTTGTCCTTTATTACTCATTATTAATATTACTGAAACTACGGTAATAATAATAAAAGCGATAATTGCTAATATAACCTTTTTCATCATTTTGCTATTTCTCCTTCTGGCATCGATATAAATGAAGTTTTATTTTAGAATAGTTTATTATGTCCGTTCCTTTAGGATAACAAACTTAGCAGCAGGATTCGACTAATTTTGCCGATTTTAATGGTTTTGTTTGTTTAGGGAAAAGAAAGGAAATGAATAGAGCTAGTATCGTGGATTTTTTGATATAGGAATAATTAATAAAGGAGAGAAACTGTTTATAATATACATCTGATATATTTAAGGAAGGAGGTTATTTATTTTATTACGCATTAACGGGCTTTTAATCTCCACCTCAATTAAGAGTGTAAGAGAAAACGAAAAATCTAAGTGGGGGAACTGGTCGTAAAAGCCTGATTGGTTCAACGAACAATCAGTGAGGGATGTGGAAAACCCTTACTGATTTGAAGTTTCGATTTATAAAAAAAGTTTAAATAGCGCGGCTTGAATAGAGGGGGAAATAAAAGATTTGGTAGAGATAATTGCTAATACGGAGGCAAGAAATGTTAGCAAACGGTGCTAATTAAATGAAATAAAAAAGCCCAATTACTTCAAGCAACAATCAGTAGGATATGGAGAATCCCCACTGATTGAAGTTTCACTCAAACAGGGCAACTTATTCTTTAAAGGGAATTTCAACGTAAAAAATAGTCCCATTGTTTAATTCGCTTTCTGCATATAAATTACCACCAGCATCTTCCATTATTTTTTTGCAGACACTTAAGCCAATTCCTGTACCTTTTCCTTTTGTTGTGTAAAAGGGATTAAATAATTCTTTTATTCCAGACTCGCTGATGCCACAACCGTTATCTTTAAGAGCAATGCAAAAAAACGAATTTTTTATAGATGTCGTTACATGAATATATTTATTTCCTTTTTTTTCATGACATTCTTCAATTGCTTCGAATGCATTTTTTATAATATTTACGAGTACTTGCTTTAATTGTTTTTCATTAAAAAATACATAGGGAGATGGTTCGCAAAGATCCATTTGAATCATAACATTTTTCATAATAGATTCACTTTCAAATAGTGTACAAATATCTGTTATTAATCTATTTATGGAGATATGCTCCCAATTGTCATCTTTTGGTTTAGATGCATTTAAGAAGTCAAAAATAATATCATTAGCCCGGTCAATTTCTTCCAAAGCGATATCGGCATAACGCTCTTTTTTAATTTCTTTTAAATGAGGTTTGATTAATTGAATAAATCCTTTTACAGTTGTTAGTGGATTGCGTATTTCATGTGCAATTCCTGCAGCTAATTTTCCAATATTATTACTGTAATCGTTAGAAAGGGCTACATCGCGAAATAAATGAATGGTTTTTGTAAAAAAGTTTTTTTGTTCCCTCATATGCTGATGAAAATCATAGAGTTGTTTATTGATTTGTTTGGATAGTTTTTGTACATGCTCTTCTTGTTTTGTTAATGGTATGCAATACAAATGATATAATGAATCTTCTTCCACTTTGTACAGTCTGTAGAAGGATTCATAATGAAAATGAGGCAATTGAATCGTCATTTCCACTTCTGCATCTTCACCTTTTAAAAAGCCTGTAAATTCATCTTCATCTATAAGCAAATAATCTGCAAAGGATGATGATTTAATAGAAGGACTATTGGGTATAGAAGAGTGAAGAATCTCTAGATGATTGTTTATTACAAAATAAGGAAAAGGAAGTTTGCTTATATTCTTTGATAAAGTGTTCATAAATGATACCATCCTTTAATAGAATAAGAAATTGCTGTTTCCACTTAATTTTTCGGAAATTAATTAATACATTCTATGACGAAAAAAATCAGGATATGTCATTTTTTTAGAAGGTTTTTCAAAAAAGTAGCTGATTATGTAAAAATATAATAGTTATGTACATTAATAGATTTATCATACAAAATTTTTCGGCATTATTTCAATGCTTTCAGGAAATTAATCCTAATTTGCTTATTTAATCTAATGTTTGTGTTAAATTTGGTTATTGATTGCAGCGAGAGGCATTCGCTTTTCACTCCAATTAATCTATCCTGCCAAAATCAACATTTAGCTTTAGAAAAGCCAATCTAATAAAAAAACCCTCGTTTATTCGAGGGCTTATGTTGATTAAATCCATTTCACCTTGGGTTCTGTTTTATTAGCAATTCTTTTAATATTTGCCCGGTGCCTATAGACAACAAAAATCGTAAGCAGTGCTAATATAGCGATCAATAATTTATCATCCCATAATACAAGAGAATAAATTAACCCGGCAAATCCGGCTGCCATGGAAGATAGGGACACATACTTTGAAAAATATAAAGTAATGAAAAATATTAAAATGATAAATAAAAACAGCAAAGGTTCGTGACCTAACAGAATACCTGCAGAAGTTGCAACTGCTTTTCCACCTTTAAATCCTGCGAAGATAGGATACATATGGCCAATAACGGCAAAAACTCCAAAAATTAATGGATTTACATCAAGATCTAAAGCAAACAGCATTGGCAAAAGTGTTGCTACTGTACCTTTTAAAATATCAGAAATTGTCACTGCGAAACCTGCTTTTTTGCCTAATGTGCGAAAAGTGTTTGTCCCTCCAAGATTTCCGCTTCCATGCTGCCTAATATCTACACCGTAGAATGTTTTTCCTATTATAAGCCCGGAAGGAATGGAACCAATTAAATAGGATACGACAATTAAAATAGCTATAATCAAAACAAACTCTCCTTACATTTATGTATCATGCCACTATTATTGTACCATGTTATCCTAAAAACTCATCATTTTTTAAAAAAATATAATCAATATATTTGATAATCGTAATCATTACGTTTATAATGAAGATGAGGTGATAGAAATGAAGGAAAATATCCATCCTAACTACCATAAAGTAATCTTTACAGATACTGTCAGCGGTTTTTCTTTTTTAAGCAGTTCTACTAAAATTTCTAATGAAAAAATGCTATGGAAAGATGGCAAGGAGTATCCGGTAATAAAAGTAGATATTAGTTCAGACACCCATCCTTTTTATACGGGACGACAAAAGTTTGCAGAAGCAGGCGGCCGTGTAGATAAATTTAAGAAAAAATATAATATGTAATTTTTTTGATTAATGGACAGTAAAAAACCATTGTTTGAAGAGTTGAGAAGTCCGTTCTATTTATAGAGCTGGCTTCTTATTTTTTTTGCTTATTGTGCACAATAAAAAAGAAGGCTGTTTTCGTAAACTTTGTTGCTTTTAAAGAAGTAGGTGGATTTCCGTTCCAGGATGCTCGCTTTCCGTGGGGCGGGCGGTGAGTCTCCTTAGGCTGTGCCTGCTGGATCTCACCTGTCCCGCTAATCCCACAGGAGTCTCGCACCTTTCACTCCAATCCACCTGATTTAACCATGGATTTACTCCTAGAAACTATCCGAAAAATAACGATCTTTTAGAAAACAGCCAAAAGGAAAAGTGCTAGTTTGCAAAAATTTGCAAAAGGGTATGGTTATAAACGGTTTATGTTTACTGTGTGGGGGAGTCTAAAGTGAAACAAAAGAGGATAAAAAAGAAAAACATATTTTTTGCGGGCATGATTGTATTTATTTCAATCTATATAAGCGTTATTTTTTATCATAGTTTAAAACCATTGCCACTAGGTTTATCGATGGAAGGGGAAGTTCACTATTCCAATCATGTACAATTTCTAAAAGATACTACCTATAAGGATAAAAATGGAAAAAGGGTATTAAAACAGGAGATATTGACTAGCATCTTAAAGCAAATAGAAGAAGCAAATAAATTTATTGTAATCGATATGTTTTTATTTAATAAAGACAGTGATAAAGATCAAGTTTATCCTAACATGACGGAAACTGTTGTTCATGCATTAATTAAAAAGAAACAAGATTATCCTGCTATTAGCATCATTTTTATTACAGATAGGGTAAATACAGCTTATAGTTCTTATCCTTCGAAGGAGTTAACAAAAATGAAGGAGAATGGAATAGAAGTGATTATGACCAACTTGCATGTATTGCGAGATTCAAATCCTCTTTATTCAGGAATATGGCGAATGTTTTTTCAATGGTTTGGCGAAAAAGGGAATGGACAATTGCCAAATTTGCTCGCAAATAGTGCACCGAAAGTAAATATATGGTCTTATTTAGATCTTTTAAATGTGAAAGCAAATCATCGCAAAGTAGTGATAACAGAAAAAGCGGCACTTATTTCATCTGGTAATATTCATGATGCTAGCGGCTATCATTCTAATACTGCTTTTCTTATAAAAGGCAATATAGTGGGAGATGCTTTAAAAAGTGAAAATAGTGTGAGTAATTTTTCAAAAGATATTGATTTTCCAACATATAAAGAAAAACAAGAAGTGTATTCTGACCTCCAAGTACAGCTTTTAACAGAAGGGAAAATAGCAAAACATGTTTTATCCAGTATTAAAGCCACTAAAAAAGGCGATATTATTTGGATTGGAATGCTCTACCTTGCTGATCGGAAAATTGTTGACGCATTAAAACAAGCTGCAAGCAGTGATGTGATGATACATATTATTCTTGATCCTAATCAGAATTCTTTTGGCAATAAAAAAGCTGGTTTGCCGAATATACCAGTGGCAGCTGAGTTAGTCAATGCTACTCCTGCTAATTTGCAAATTAAATGGTATAACACAGGGAAAGAACAATACCATACAAAAATGATGTTTATAGAAGGAAAACAAGGAGACACCATTATAAGCGGCTCCGCAAATTATACGCGAAGAAATTTAGCAGATCTTAATTTAGAAACCAATGTAAAAATAATTGGCGCTAAAGAAGCCAAAGTGATGAAGGATATAAAAAGTTATTTTGAAAAATTATGGAATAATCAAGGAGCAGAATATACAAAAGATTATCATAAAGAAGACAGCGTTCCTGTTTTTCGTTATATTCTCTACCGGTTGCAGCGATTGTTTTGGTTTACTACTTACTGAGTGCTACTTTCTACATGAAAATAGTTATTTTTAGTAATGCTAATGATAAATATTTAATGTTGGAGGAAAATAGCATGAGCAAAAAAGATTCTCTTACTTCTTCGGAATTCGCAAATTTTTGGATGTCTTATCAAAAAAAAACTATGGTTCTTCGACTTTTAGAGCATTTTATTGCTTTTTCAGAATCACCACAAGAAATAGGGATATAGATATATAAGAAAGTGTATATGAAAATTAATGGTTTCGTGAAAAAATAGAAAAGTTATTTGAAAAGGAAGGTGCGGTCATTCCATATGGTTTTACAGCACAAGATATGAATGAAAAAATAGAAGCGTTGTTCTAGCAAAACTTTATGCCCCAGTGTATGCGGCTTATTGCAGAAATCAGCATGGGACTGCATACTTTGCATTTAAGCCAATCTTACCGGAGTGATATTATTGATCTATATCAAGATATGTTGATAACAAATTCATCAATTTTATGGAGAAATTACAGATTTTCTTGTTGCTCAAGGAGAAACTTCTAAGCCCCCATTAGTATCTATGCCAAAACAAGTAGAGTTTGTAGAAGGGGAAATTCACTTAAAAGCAACAGGTTGTTTGGGGGAAAAAGAAGTTTAAATACAGTTGAAGTTTCTTCTTTATATTATATTATGCAATTGAAACAAATACGATTGGCATGCAGCTTATTGTGAAAGGAAAAGAATTGTCCAAGTCCATTATTGAGTCTTTATCAAATATCTTTCATAAAGATGATATTCTAATTCCAAGAGCACGGGTTGGGAGTCTCACTGTTTCACAGTTATCTCCTTCTTCTGATAAAATGATGATGTATTGCATAAATTTATTTTACAGCTTTGGTTTAGGAAACAATGCAATTGACACAACCTTTAGTCTGAGGAAAGATCTCCCTCCGAAACTTACTATTATTATTAGCAATATTTTTAAATTCGGCAGTGATGTTGCGAATTTATGACGACAAAAGGATGGATGGAACAGCAGCCGCAAATGGAAGACCGCAAAAAATTATTGAAAAATTAACAAAAACAACCCCGTTTTCCTAGAAAGAATGGAAATAGGGGTTGTTATTTTTCCGTTGATTCCCAATAAAAGCTTATAATGAAATAAATATATGCAAAGGAGAAGCATATGGTTATTTTTGAAAGAGTAAGGACTAAAAATAGAGACACTTTTTTGCCCATTCTGTTAATGGCAGATGAAAGTGAGGAAATAGTGAAGGGGTATATGGAGGAAGGAACTTTATTTGCAATAAAAAATGAAGAAAATGATACAATTGGATGTATGCTGATCATCGATTTCTGCGAAAATGCATGGGAAATAAAAAATATTGCGATTATTCCTGAGTTTCGAGGCAAAGGACATGGAAAAGCATGTATTCAGCATATTCTTCAATTAGCAAAAAAAATGGAAAAAGAACGAGTAGTCGTGGGCACTGCAAATTCTAGCATAGAAAATATTGCTTTTTATCAAAAATGTGGTTTTCGTTTTTTTGAAATAAAGAAAAACTTCTTTGTAGACTATCCAGAGACAATCGTTGAAAATGGCATTTATGCAATAGATATGATTTACTTTGAATATAAGTTATAGACAATGCTAAAAAAATCAAAATAAAATACATAGATTAGAAGAGATAGATAAAAGAAAGGAAGATGAACGAAAACATGAGCAAAAATTTAGCGGATTTGAATTCTCTTGAGGAAAGAATAAGTGCATTAGAAAAGATTGCGGAAAACTTTAAAAAACGGGCGGCTGAGATAGATGAAAAAGGGGAGTTTGTGTATGAGAATATTGCTGATTTAAAAAATTGTGGCTATACGGTATTAACCATTCCAAAAGTTTTTGGGGGAAAAGAAACTTCTCTTTATGACTATATAAGGCTGCAAGAGGTAATTGCCCAAGGAGATGGGGCGACTGCGCTGTCGATTGGTTGGCATATGGGGGTTGTCCGCAATATGTATGAAAATAAATGGAATCCGAAAGTTTTAGCAGCTGTTTATGAAGATTTGCACGCAGGGGCATTAATTAACGCAGCAGCAACGGAACCTCAAACAGGCAGTCCGACAAGGGGAGGGAAGCCGCAGACAAAGGCGGAAAAAATCGGTGATAAATGGGTCATCAATGGACATAAATCGTTTACAACGATGTCTGTAGTATTGGATTATTTTGTCGTTTCTGCTTCTATTAAAGATTCAGAGGAAATAGGGAATTTTTTAATCCGCAAAGAAAAGAAAGGGATTCGCATAGAAGAAACATGGGATAGCATTGCTTTAAAAGGCACAGGAAGCCATGATGTGTATTTTGAGAATGTGGAAGTAGAGCAGGAGGATTATGTTGAAACATTAGGAGGTGCAAAGCGGGTAAATCCATGGCTATTGCATATTCCGGCTTGTTATCTTGGCATTGCCGGAGCTGCACAAAAAGAAGCGGTTCTATTTGCCAAAAACTATGCTCCAAACAGCATTACAGGAACCATTAGTGAACTGCCAAGCGTGCGCACCAAAATTGGTGAACTGGAATTAAAAATGCTTCAAGCCAAATATTTTCTTTATTCTGTCAGCAAAAAATGGGATGAAACAAAAGAAGAGGAAAGAGAGCTTTTATTGCCACAATTAAGTGCCGCAAAATTAGTGGTAACTAATACGGCAATCGAAGTGGTCGACTTGGCAATGAGAATTGTGGGAGCAAGAAGCCTTTCTGCCAAAAGTCCTCTGCAGCGCTACTATCGTGATGTTCGAGCAGGCCTTCATAATCCCCCGATGGATGATATGACAATAGGACAGCTTGCTAATTTTTCCCTAAATAAATACTAATAAAAAAATCAGCGCCATAATGATCAGAGTTAGGCGCTGATTTTTAAATTATTGAAAGGAAAATATGTTAATCGTAGCGTTTCTTTTTCTATTCGAATAGAATATTTGGTAAGGGAAATCATGCAGTATTTTCCCTGTTTTTCCATTTATTTCGATAAATGATCCAATGTTTTTTTATCCCAATTTCAAGGTGGGCAGGGCCATTTATGATCCTTTTTACAATGAGCACCGTCAATTCTTCTATTGCCAATAAACATAACAGACCATATAAAAAAATCATTTTCTATTCCGCCTTTCGATAAAATAAAATGAATATTCTTTTATACCACTTTGTTCTGTTTTTAAGCGTTCATTGCATTGTAATATATGAATAAAATAAAAAAAGAGAACAATTTTCTTATATATTATTCGCCAAAAAACTGGAAATACCTATTGAAATAATAGAAAAAATGTTTCATAATAGCTTAAAGAATTTATCTTAACTAAAAATGATTTGCTAAAGGGAGATGGAAAATGAAAATAAGAGTTTCTGCCGTGCAGTATAAACTGCAAAATATTAAGTCCTTTGAAGAATTTTCCAAACAATGTGAACACTATATTCGCAATGCGGAAGAATATGGAGCAGAATTTGTATTATTTCCGGAGTTTTTTACGACACAATTATTATCAATGGGCGATGGACAAAATCCGTTAACAATAAATGAACTGCCTGGATTTACGGAACAATATCGAGATCTGTTCAGGACATTTGCTGTTCAAACTGGTATGCATATAATCGGCGGAACTCATGTTATTCGCAAGGAAGATAAATTATATAATGTGGCCCATCTTTTTTATCCTGATGGCAGGGTGGAAGAGCAGGCAAAACTTCATATAACTCCTACAGAAGTACAGGAATGGAACATGGATAAAGGAGAATCATTCCGTATTTTTGATACAGATAAAGGAAAAATAGCCATTTTAACTTGTTATGATATCGAATTTCCTGAAATTGTCCGCATGGCAAAAGCACAAGGAGCAGATGTCATCTTTTGTCCTTCTTGTACAGACGATCGTCACGGTTTTCATCGTGTTCGCTATACTTGTCATGCTCGCGCTATTGAAAATCAAGTATATGTGGTTGTTACAGGAACAGTTGGTTCGTTGACAAATGTTGATTTTATGCGGGCTAATTTTGGTCAGGCAGCTGTTATTACGCCAAATGATATTCCATTTCCGCCAAAAGGTCTGATGGCAGAAGGGGAATTAAATGATGATATGCTTATTACAGCAGACCTGGATTTATCTCTTTTATATGAGGTAAGAGAAAGAGGGTCTGTCACAACATGGAGAGACAGACGAACAGATATTTATCCTGACTGGAATTCTACTGTGGAAGGATAAATACTGATGTATCATTCCACATTTTATTTATACAAGGAACAAAAACCAGCAGTATGTATTGTGCGTAATTATACAGAAAAAGATTTTGACGAGTTGGTTACGATTCAGTCGGAATGTTTTCCTCCGCCATTTCCATCTGAGCTATGGTGGAATAAAGAGCAGTTATCCAATCATATAACTTTATTTCCCGAAGGTGCTCTTTGTGTGGAAATAGATGGGGAACTTGCAGGATCGTTAACAAGTTTATGCATAAACTATGATCCGCTAAACAGTCAGCATACATGGGAAGAGATAACTGATAATGGTTATATAAAAAATCATACTGATCATGGCAATGCATTATATATTGTCGATATTAGTGTTCGTCCAAAATTTCGTACATTTGGTCTTGGCAAAATAATGATGGAAAGCATGTATCATCTTGTTATCGAAAAAAAGCTATCGCGGCTATTAGGCGGGGGCAGGATGCCTGGATATAAACAGTATGACGGTAAAGAAACACCACAAAGCTATCTGCAAAAAGTGCTTGCAGGAGAATTAAAAGATCCGGTTATTTCTTTTTTGCTAAAATGCGGAAGAACTCCTGTTTGTATATTGGATAATTATTTGGAAGATGAAGATTCTTTAAATTACGCTGTTTTGATGGAGTGGAAAAATCCCTTTAAACAGGAATTTAATAAATAAAAATGAAATTTTTGGTAGTCTGGTTCTTTTTAAAAAGAGCCAGATTTTTTGTATATTAGCTTGCTTTAGGCTCCTCTGTCATTGGTTGTGAAAAGCCTTTACTGATTATGAGTTTTACTTTATTTATCAGTAAATTAATTCGCAAAGCAAAATACTTTTCCAAAAGAAAACAATATGAGAAAATACTAGTAGAACTGGAGGGATAATAGATGAATTTACAATCAACTGTTACATTACATAATGGCGTCAAAATGCCTTGGTTTGGTATTGGGGTATTTAAAGTGGAAGAAGGGCAGGAAGTAATCGATTCTGTAAAAGCAGCTATAAAAAACAGCTATATTTCCATTGATACAGCAGCTGTTTATGGCAATGAAGAAGGAGTTGGACAGGCTATTAAAGAGTCTGGAGCACCTAGGGAGAATCTTTTTATTACAACAAAAGTCTGGAATGCAGACCAAGGTTATGATTCTACTTTAGCTGCTTTTGAAACAAGCTTGCAAAAACTAGGATTAGATTATATTGATCTATATTTAATCCATTGGCCTGTTAAAGGGAAATACAAAGAAACATGGAAGGCACTAGAAAAGCTTTATAAAGATGGAAAAGTAAAAGCAATTGGAGTTAGCAATTTCCATGTCCATCATTTAGAAGATTTACTGGAGGATGCCGAAGTTGTTCCAATGGTGAACCAAATTGAACTTCATCCACTTTTAAGCCAAGTAGAGATTAGAAACTATTGCAAAGAAAAAAATATTGTCGTGGAAGCATGGTCTCCATTAGCACAAGGTCAATTATTGGATAACAAAGTACTGAAAGAAATTGCTGCGGCACATCAAAAGTCTGTTGCTCAAATTATTCTTCGCTGGGATATTCAAAGTGAAGTGGTTACTATTCCTAAATCAATTAAAGAAAGCCGAATTATTGAAAATGCCTCTATCTTTGAGTTTGAATTAAGTGTTGATGAGATGGAAAAAATTAATGCACTAAATAAAAATGAACGTGTTGGTCCAGATCCAGATAATTTTGATTTCTAGACTAAATGGAGTATAAAAAAGCAGTTGGGAATATTATTTCCCAGCTGCTTTTTTGCATGGATCTGATCATCTGGAAATTTAGTGAAGATAGATGGGAAAAACACTATTTTACTGTTTTTATTGCTATTGCTTTTTAAATTATATATAATCATCACATATTAATTGTTGGGAAATAATGCGTTTGAGGTGATTTTGTGAAAGAAGCAAAAGTAAAAAAAGAAAAGTCTGCTTCTGATTTATGCCCTAAATTCGAGTTTGCAATGAATTTATTGGGGAAAAGATGGATAGGATTAATTGTGACTCAATTATTATCTGGCAAAAAAAGATTTTCAGATATTGAAAATTCACTGCCAATAAGTGGTCGACTGCTTTCTGAAAGATTAAAAGAGTTGGAGGAACTAGGGGTTGTAGACCGAAAAGTTTTCCCAGAAGTTCCAGTAAGAATTGAATATTTATTAACAGACAAAGGAAAAGAATTAGAAATGGTGATTAACTCTATTGCTGCTTGGGCAACTAAATGGGGGGAAGCAGCAGAAAAGAAGGAGTAGCTATTTTTATGGGCGATAAAACAGAAATGAAGGTGAAGCTGTTTCCAGCCAAAGTTGCTAATAAAGGGATTCATTCTAATATAGAAACTGTCCATCCAGACGACAGGTTTGCAGTCAGCCAGCTGTTTTATAACGGCTATAAGAGCACAACACATGACTATGGACATACGTTAAAAAACTATCAGTTAGAAGCAAAAGCATTGCTAAAGGGGCTATATGGTCCTTTTTTATTTGACAGCTCCTATATTTACAAAGATGGAAATCAGATATTATCAGGTGCGTTTGTCACTTTATTTAAAGGGATTCCATTATTAATTTATGGGGTAACCTTGCCAGAGCACACAAATAAAGGACTATTTACACAAGTTCTTGCCCAGAGCATGCAAACTCTTTCTAAAAAAGGATATAAAGAATTGCATTTAGTTGTAGCGAAAGGAAACGAGAGAGCCAAAAGAGTATATGAAAAAATCGGCTTTCGAGAAATTAATTAGCTGGCTTTTTAGTAATTCGGAAGAGAAAATTGTCACGAATTTTTCTTTTGAAAAAAGCAATGCATTTTTTGTCGACAACAAAACCTGTTATAATCAAATTAGGATAAACATTTTGCAAAAATCGACATATACTAAAACATGTCGATTCTAAAAAATAGCAAAAACAGGTGGGGAAAGTGATGAAAATTGTTTGCTTTGGGGACAGTTTAACAAGAGGCGTTTCCTATTTAAAGGGAAGAGTCCGTATTATAAAAGATAATTATCCAACCTTTTTGCAAAGTTTTTTTAATATTAATGAAGAAGAAACAATTGTAGTAAATAAAGGGGTATTTAATGACAATTCTGGGTTACTGATAAATCGACTCGAAAAGGATGTCATCTTAGAGAATCCAAACTATGTGTTGATAAATATCGGCGGAAATGACTGCAACTTTAAGTGGGACGAGGTTGCTAAATTTCCTGAAGAGGTGCATGAACCAATTGTTCCAGTTGCGGATTATGTAAATAATATCAAAAATATTATCAATCAAGTAAAAAAATATAATATTACTCCCATTATTTTAACTTTACCGCCATTAGACCCTGTTCGCTATTATGAATTTATTGCAAGTAAATATGGACATGCAGTGAGTCATTGGATTTCAAGATGCGGAGGCATTGAGCATTGGCATGGAATTTATAATCGACAGCTTCATAAATTAATAGAGCAGCTTAATGTTCCCTTTATTGATGTGCGAACAAATCTCAAAAAAAGTGGAGATTTGACTCAGTTTATTAGTGATGATGGAATTCATTTAAATGCAGCTGGATACCAAGAAATGAGCAAAATCATTTATCAAAATTTGTCCCGCGTTAACGGGCAGCAAGCACCCCTCCTCGAAGATTAGGAGAGGAAATAAAAAATTCAGGTAGGATAACTGTCTGTAAAAAGTCTGATTTTAGTTTCGCTTTATCGGATTTAAAAGGACTAGCCTATTAAATTTTTTGATAGAATGAGGGACGTGATTTGACTTTTAGTAGTCTAATCGCTTTTTTGCGATTATTTTTCTATTGAGAATAGGGAGAATTTGCTATACTAATAGGGAATAGAAAAAGGTGGAAATAAAGTGAATGAAGTAAATAAAGTACGGAGGCTTATAGAATGGGCAGCATGTATGAAAAGATACTGGATGTATTGGAAAGAAGGGGACCAGCAACTATTTATTCCATCTATGATGAAATAAAAAATAGTTCCTTAGAAGAGGATAAACCTGTCCAGTTGTCCTCGATTAAATCAGCAATCATTAGAAAAAAGGATTTATTTCAACTAGAAGACAATATTGTTTCCATTCTTCCTGAAAAAGAAATTAATAGTATTTCAATAGAATTTGAGGAATATAGGAGCAGTTGGTACAAATTAACGATTGATTTTATACTCGAAAACTATTTTATGCAGGAGTGGCATCTGTTAAAAAATCAGCAGAAGATGGATATTCCTCAAATGGCTGCAGAATTTGATTATTTAGCTTTAAAAAAAGAATTGTATCGCCTAAAAATATGGGACTGGGAAAAAAGCCTCGATCAAGGGGAACATACGTGGACAATTGTTTTAAAAACAACAAATAAAGAATATCGATTGATGGGCTGCAGTTTAAAAGCGAAAGAATGGAAAAAAATCAACAAAAAAATAGAAGATTTTATTCCAATGATGTCCTTTTTCCCTCATTAATAAATAAAAGGAGCTATTAAAAAAATTTGATAGCTTTTTTGTTTTTTTGTTTTTTGCAGAAAAAAAGAATAAATGGATAATGTAACCATTATTATTGTGTATATAGTGTTTTTATTTTATAATAAAACATGTAAAAATATTGAAATGAGGGGGATGTATTAATGAATATGGAAGCGTTTCCACCTGTTAAAGGGAATTATAACCTGAAAAACTATGAAGAAATGTACCAACATTTCAATTGGAAAGAAGCGGAAGAGAATTTTTCTTGGCATCAAACAGGAAAAATAAATGCAGCATATGAAGTAATTGACCGCCACGCTGAAAGTTCACGAAAACATAAAGTTGCCCTCTACTATTTAAGTCAAACTAGAAATGAGAAATATACATTTAATGATATGAAAAAACAAACAAATAAAGCGGGGAATGTTTTAAAGGAAAAAGGTGCTGTCCAAAAAGGAGACCGGGTATTTATTTTTATGCCACGCTCACCAGAATTATATTTTGCTCTTCTTGGCGCCATTAAATTAGGAGCGATTATTGGTCCATTATTTGAGGCGTTTATGGAAGATGCTGTAAAGGATAGACTGCAAGACAGTGCTGCAAAAGTGTTGATTACAACACCAGAATTGGTCGACCGTGTTCCAATTGATGAATTGGAAGCATTGGAGACGATTTTTCTTGTTGGCGAAGATATTAAAGAGGAAGGCAAATTTGTTGATTTTCTAAAGTATTTTCAAACAGCTTCCAATGAGTTAGAAGTGGAATGGGTGGAAAGAAACGATGGGTTAATTCTTCACTATACATCTGGTTCTACGGGCAAACCCAAAGGTGTTCTTCATGTTCATCATGCGATGGTTCAGCATTATCAGACTGCTAAATGGGTGCTTGATTTACAAGAAGATGACATTTATTGGTGCACCGCAGATCCAGGCTGGGTGACAGGAACTTCTTATGGGATTTTTGGTCCATGGCTGATTGGAGCTACTAATATTGTAGTGGGTGGGCGTTTTAGTCCTGATGCATGGTATAAAACAATTGAGACTTTTGGGGTGACGGTTTGGTATAGTGCGCCGACTTCTTTTAGAATGTTAATGAGTGCAGGCGAAGAAGTAGTCGACAAATATAGTTTATCTTCCTTGCGCCATATCTTAAGTGTGGGGGAGCCATTAAATCCAGAAGTAATTCGCTGGGGATATGAGGTGTTTGGTCATCGTATTCATGATACATGGTGGATGACAGAAACTGGAGCACAGCTTATTTGCAATTATCCATCCATGGAAATAAAACCTGGTTCGATGGGAAAACCAATTCCAGGGGTAGAGGCTGCAATTGTTGATGATACGGGAAATGTTCTGCCGCCAAATCAGATGGGGAATTTAGCGATAAAAAAAGGCTGGCCATCTATGATGAATACGATTTGGAATAATCAAAAAAAATATGAGAGTTATTTTCTTCTAAATGAATGGTATGTTTCTGGAGACTCTGCTTATATGGATGAAGATGGATATTTCTGGTTCCAAGGTCGAGTAGATGATGTTATTATGACGGCTGGAGAGCGAGTAGGGCCATTTGAAGTAGAAAATAAGCTTATTGAATTTCCAGCTGTTGCAGAAGCGGGAGTTATCGGGAAGCCAGATGCGATTAGAGGAGAAATTATTAAAGCATTTGTTGCCCTTAGAGATGGTTATCAAGAGTCAGATCAATTAAAAGAAGAAATACGCCAGTTTGTAAAAAATGGTCTCGCTGCACATGCTGCACCGAGAGAAATTGAGTTTATTGCAAAATTGCCGAAAACAAGAAGCGGCAAAATTATGCGACGGGTGCTAAAAGCATGGGAACTTGGACTTCCAACAGGTGATTTATCGACAATGGAAGATTAATCGCCTAGTACCTAGTATTTCTAGAATTATTTTTCCACAAAATCATATCTCTAACGTTGTATGTAACATGCTTTTACCTTTAAGATTGATAGTGAATTCCTTTTTGATAAAGCTTAATCGAGTAATGATTCCCATTTGTTTATAGATGGACGAAGTTTTAAATACATATTCGATTTTGTTTGGCATATGTAAAAAAGGAAGTGCAGCAAAGATTTATTTTAAAGATTCTATTTAGCTTTTAATATGACTTTGTTTAAATTGATTCATAGGATTTATGGTGGCTTTGATTATAATTGCTTAAATCTTTTGTGAAAACAAACAGTTTAAGTTTATATTATTACCTTTTCTAATCGCTTTTTTATCACGCAGTAATGGGCTTTTAATCCTCGCTTAAGGGATGATAAGAGAAGACGAGAAATTTAGATGGGGAGAAACTAGCCCGTAGAAGCTAGATTAGTTCCACTTTATTATACCTCCCAGCATAAGCATAAAAAAAGGAACAAATTCTCCTATTTTGGCTGGAGAATTTGTTCCTTTATCATTATAGGGAACTTGTTAATACATTAAAATATCTTGCATCAGGATGGGCAAAAATCATGGCCGATACAGATGCTTCTGGCTCCATCATGCATTCTTCTGTTAAGTTAATGCCGATATTTGCTGGAGCAATTAATTCAAATAATTTTTTTTGATCTTCCAATTCAGGACAAGCAGGATAGCCGAAAGAATATCGCTGACCTTGATATTTTGCCGTAAAGCGGTCTTTCATTGTAAAATCAATTGGATCAGGGAAACCCCAGCGATCTCTTATTTGGCGATGAATCAATTCTGCAAATCCTTCTGCCATCTCAAGCGCAAGTGATTGAAGGGCATGGGATTCTAAAAATTTCCCAGCTTTTTTTAAAGATTCTGAAGCTTCTCTGATGCCATTTCCAGACGTTACTGCAAAAAACGCTACATAATCCATGATGCCGCTGTCGACAGATTTTACATAATCGGCAAGACATAAAAAAGGCGCTTTGTCTTGTCTTGGGAAATCAAAGACTTGAATAACTTCTTGTTTGTTTTCCGGATGATAAATGAGCACTTTATTGCCATCTGATTGTGCAGGGAAAAACTGATAAACGCCTTGTGGTTTAATCCAGCTATTTTTTTCTGATTCAACAATCAGATTTTCGACTATTTCATTAATTTTTACTGTTTTTTCATCATTTGCCGCAAGTAGGTTTTCGATTTTTCCTTTTACGCCTAAATGATGCCCTAACAGCATTTGTTTATTTACATATGGTTTAATATGTGAAATAGAGTAGTTCGTTAGTATATGTCGTTTTGTATCTTGTGGCACAAAAACAGGGACATTTTGATTAACCGTTTTGGTTATTTTTACTGGAGCTTTGGCAGGTTTAACTGCCACATTTGCAGCAGAGGCTGCAAGTTTTGCTCTTTTTTCTTCTTGTTCCTTTTTAAGTTGTGTTATTTCCAAAGGATTTGACAGCTGATTTGCAATGGAAAGACCATTCATCGCATCTTTTGCATAAAGCACTAAGCCATCATATTCTTGGGAAATTTTTGTGTCGGTGAATTTCCTTGAAAGGGCGGCACCGCCAACTAAAATAGGGATATCAATTCCAGCTTGTTTCATATCCGATGCTGTTAATACCATCTGTTGTGCGGATTTTACCAAAAGACCGGAAAGGCCGACCATATCAGGCTTTTCCTTTTTAACGGCTGCAACAAGTTCAGAAGGAGGCACTTTAATGCCTAAATCAATTACTTTAAAGCCATTATTGCTTAAAATAATATCTACTAAGTTTTTGCCGATATCATGGACATCACCTTTAACGGTTGCCAAAATAATTTTCCCTTTTGTTGCACTTGTTTCATTTTTTTCCATATGTGGTTCTAGATGGGAAACGGCTGCTTTCATTACTTCTGCACTTTGCAAAACTTCTGCAACAATCAGCTGATTGTCATTAAATAGGCGGCCGACTTCTTTCATGCCATCCATTAATGGTCCATTAATAATATCAAGTGGAGCGCTATAGTTGATTAATGCTTGATCTAAATCTTTATGCAAGCCTTCTTTTGTTCCTTCCACGACATAATAGGCTAATCTTTCATCCAATGTCATATCAGGCAATGTGCTTTTTTGTTCTTTTTTCTTGCCACGGTAGAAGTTTGTAAATGTAGCAAGTGATTCATCAGTTGTATCAAACAATAATTTTTCAGCTAATGCTACTTCCTCTTTGGAGATGGAAGCAAATCGCTCTAACTTTTCGGTATTGACTATCGCATAATCTAATCCAGCTTGTGTACAGTGATATAAGAACACACTATTAAGCACTTCGCGGCCAACAGGAGGCAGACCGAAGGAAACATTGCTTATCCCTAAAATGGTTTGCACATCTGGACATGCTTCTTTAATTAGTCTAATGCCGTCGACAGTAGCTTTTGCAGAGCCGATATATTGTTCATCGCCTGTTCCAACAGGGAAGACAAGTGGATCAAAAATAATATCTTGTCCATTTAGCTTGTATTTTTTCGTTAATAGTTCATAGGATCTTTTGGCAATTTCAAGTTTCTTCTCAGCAGTAACTCCCATTCCTTTTTCATCAATTGTTCCAACAACAACAGCTGCTCCGTATTTATGGACGATTGGAAGAATAGCCTCAAATCTTTCTTCGCCATCTTCTAAGTTAATGCTATTGATAATTACTTTACCTTGAGAGTAAGAAAGAGCTTTTTCAATTACTTTTTCATCCGTTGAGTCGATTACAAGAGGCACTTTGATTTTTTTGCCAACCTCTTCCATAAATTTTTGCATATCTTCTATTTCGTCCCGATCAGGGTCTGCTAAACAAATATCGATAACATGTGCTCCGCCTTTTACTTGTGCTCTGGCGACTTCTGATGCTTCTTCATATTTGCCTTCACTAATTAATCGTTTAAATTTGCGGGAGCCAATAACATTTGTTCTTTCGCCGACCATAATAGGGCGGAGTGTTGGATCATCATAAATAAATGGTTCAATCCCTGATACCATATGGGTATTATGATTTTTTGCTTGTCTGGGCTGAAGATCCTTCATTTTATCCGCAATTGCTTTAATATGCTCAGGCGTTGTCCCACAGCAGCCGCCGACAACATTCAGCCAGCCTTCACTTGCAAATCCAGCAAGCTTTTCTGCAAGTGAAAGGGGAGTTTCATGATATTGACCTTCTTCATCTGGCAAACCTGCATTTGGATAACAGCTGACTGCAAATTGAGACAAATTAGAAAGGGAGCGGATATGGTCTTGCATAAACTCCGGTCCTGTTGCACAGTTTAGACCGATAGCAATTGGGTTCATATGCTCAATAGAGATATAAAATGCCTCAATAGATTGACCCGCTAAAGTGGTGCCCATTGGTTCGATTGTGCCAGAAATCATTAATGGCAGTTCAATGCCAGTTTTTTCAAAAGCTTGTTGGATGCCAATAAATCCTGCTTTTACATTCAGCATATCTTGGCTTGTTTCCAACAGTAGAAGATCAACGCCGCCATCAATTAAACCACGTGTTTGTTCCTCATAGGAAGAAATAAGTTCATCGAATGTTGTACCGCCTGTTACACTTAATGTTTTTGTTGTTGGACCCATTGCTCCAGCTACATATCTTGGCCAATCAGTCGTTGAAAATTTTTCTGCAGCTGCTTTCGCCAATTTTGCAGCAGTAATATTATTTTCATATGCAACATGCGCAAGATTGTATTCATCTAAAACAATGCTTGTTGAACCAAACGTGTTTGTCTCAATAATATCTGCGCCAGCTTCAAGATAAGCTTCATGGATTTTTGAAATAACATCAGGGCGAGTGAAGTTTAAATTCTCATTACAGCCTTCCAAATCTTCTCCGCCAAAATCATCTGCTGTAAGATTTTCCTGCTGCAGCATCGTTCCCATTGCGCCATCCATGATGAGAATTCGATTTTTTAGTTCATCCTTTAATGTTGCTGTTTGATTCATGTAGTAATCCTCCTTAAAGGGCCAGTTATTTCATGCGTATATAATGCAAGTTCAACCGAGAGTTCATATCGCAAAAATGGTGTGATTAGATAGATTCCATTAAAATATTGGGAAGCAACATCAATAAGAGATTTGGTAATCTTAATACCTTCTCTCGCTGCTTGCACAGGGTTATCTTTATACTGTGCCATTGTATTGCGAATCGAATCAGCAATTTTGATGCCAGGAACTTCATTATGAAGAAACTCTGCATTATTGCTGCTAGTCAAAGGCATCAGTCCAATATAAATCGGCGTTTTAATATGTTTTGTTGCTTCATATAATTCTATGATTTTTTCTTCGGAATAAACAGGCTGTGTAATAAAATAATCGGCGCCTGCTTCGATTTTCTTTTCTAGTCTTTTTACTGCTTTATCCACTTGGCGAACATTTGGATTAAAAGCAGCTGCAACGGAAAAATTAGTTTTTTCCCCTAAATCTTTTCCAGAAAGAGATAAGCCCTCATTTAATTGCTTAATCATTGATATTAAATCTAAGCTTGTCATATCATAAACAGAGGAGGCTCCTGGAAAATCGCCAACTCTTGCAGGATCGCCTGTAATGGCTAGTATATCGTTTAATCCTAAAGTATGAAGCCCCATTAAGTGGGATTGCAAACCGATCATATTGCGATCACGGCAAGCAATATGAATTAGTGGACGAATGCCAATTTGATTTTTTGTCATCGAACCAAGAGCAGAGTTGCATATTCTAGGAGAAGCAAGGCTGTTATCTGCAAGAGTAATAGCATCGATTCCAGCTTCTTTTAATTTTTGTGCTCCTTCAAAAAAACGTTTTGTATCTAGTTTTCTTGGCGGATCGAGTTCTACAATGACAGATGGTCTTTCCTTTACAATATTCTCTAAAGGCTCTTTGTCTCTTCTTTGTTTTTTTGCAATAGTTATACTGTCTGCCTGTTTTGCAGCAATTGTTTTTTCTGTTATAGGTTCACAGTCTTTTAAGCTTTCAGCAAAGTTTTTAATATGTTCTGGTGTTGTTCCACAGCATCCACCTAAAAGGCGAACACCTTGGTTGCGGAATTCAACTGCTGATTGCCTAAAGTATTCTGCATTATCTTTATATTCAAAAACACCATCATTATAGCTTGGCAAGCTTGCATTAGGATAGGCAGATAAGTAAGCATTTTTAAGTAATGGCACCTCTTTTAAGGAGGCAATCATATGATGTGGACCAAGTCGGCAGTTTAGTCCAACTACATCAGCGCCTATTTGTTCTAGTTCTTTGAATGCTTCTATAATAGGAATACGGTTTTGCAAATAACCGATTTCATGTGCAGAAACTTGGGCAATAATCGGGATATTTGTTTCTTTTTTGGCAATGGAAAGTACGGTCTTTAATTCCTCAAGATCATAAAATGTTTCTAAAAGAATTCCGTCTACACCTTCTAAAAGGAGGCAGTAGAGCTGTTCACGGAAGCTTCTTTTTATTTCTTCTAAGGTAATTGCTTGTGGTTTAATTCCTCTGTTACCACCGATTGTCCCTAAAATATGGGCGTTGCTATTTTTTGCTGCTTGTTTGGCGATGCGGACAGCCGCGCTATTTATTTCTTTTACTGAATCTTCTAATCCATATCTTTGCAATTTTAAATAGTTTGCAGCATACGTATTTGTTTGAATTAAATCGGCGCCGGCTTCAATATAGGCACGGTGAATTTTTTCAATTTGGCTGCTGTGTGAAAGGTTTAGCTCTTCTAAACAGCTATCCTTGCCGTAGGAGTAGAGCAGGGTGCCCATTGCTCCATCGGCTATTAATATTTGGTTTTTCATTTTTGTTAAAAAGGACATGTGGACACCTCAAGTTTTAAATGATTTGCAGTTCAGCTGTTTTTTTTAGCGCTTGATCAAAATCTTTAATCAAGTCTTCGGGATTTTCTAAACCGACTGATAAACGAAGGAGAGCGTCTGTTATTCCTCGTTCTTGTCTCGCAATAGGACCCATTGCAGCATGGGACATTTTAGCAGGATAAGAAAGAATGGATTCCACAGCGCCTAAACTAACCGCAAATACAGGCAGCTCTACATTAGAAACGAATGTGCGCATTGCTTCTTCAGTATGCAGCTCAAAGGAGAATACAGCACCAGGTGATGATGCTTGTTCTTTTTGAATCTTATATTGAGGATGATCCTCAAATCCTGGATAATAAACTTTTTTTATTTGCGGATGATTATTTAAATAGTTTGCGATTGTAAAAGCTGACCCGCTAGAATGTTTCATGCGAACATGAAGTGTTTTTATGCCTCGAAGTAAAAGCCAGCAATCTTGCACTCCAAGAACAGCACCAAATGAGTTTTGCAAATATCCTAATTGTTCTGCCAATTCAGCATCCTTGACAACTGCAAGACCTGCAACAACATCACTATGTCCTGATAGAAACTTTGTGGCACTATGCAAGACAATATCTGCACCTAAATTAAGGGGCTTTTGCAAAGCAGGTGTTAAAAAGGTATTGTCGACAAACGTCCATGCATGATGTTTTTTTGCTAAGGCACTAACTGCTTGAATATCTGTTACTTTTAAAGTAGGATTTGATGGTGTTTCCACATATAATACTTTTGTATTTGGCTGAATGGCTTTTTCTACTGCTTCCAAATCTGTCATATCAACAAATGTATGTTCAATTCCAAATCGATTTAACACCGTAGTTACCATCCGGTATGTACCACCATAAACATCTTCCGTAATAACAACATGATCTCCTTGGGAAAGAAGAAGGAAGGCAGTAGAAATCGCCGCCATTCCTGATGCAAAAGCGAATCCTTTTGTTCCGTCTTCGAGTTCTGCAATCACTTCCTCCACTGCTTCTCTTGTAGGGTTTAAGCTTCTGCTGTAATCATATTTTCCAAATGAGTCGATATTTTCTTGATGGTAGGTGGATGCATGTTGAATTGGCACACTAACCGCACCTGTTGCTGGGTCGTATTTATGTTTGTTATGCAAAAGTTTTGTTTCAAAGGTGTAGTGGTCGCTCATGATCTTACCCCCTTAGCAATCGCAAAAGCTTTATCCAAATCTTTAATTAAATCTTCTACATTTTCAATTCCGACTGAAAAGCGTAATAATCGATTGCATACACCTGTTTCAATGCGCACCTCTTCTGGAATATCCGCATGTGTTTGTGTAGCAGGGTAGGTAATAAAACTTTCTACTCCTCCTAAGCTTTCGGCAAAAGAAATAAGAGTTAAGTTTTGCAAAAACGGATTTACCCATGATTCATCATAAACACGGAAAGAAATCATGCCGCCTCTGCCAGGATATAAAACATCAATAACACTTTCATGTTCTTCTAAATAAGATGCAAGTGCTTTTGCATTTTCCTCATGTTTTGCGATTCTTAATGCCAATGTTTTCATGCCTCTCATTAATAGCCAAGAATCAAAAGGACTAAGAACAGCTCCTATTGCATTATGGTGCATTGCAAGTTCATTGCAAAGATCTTCACCTTTTGCGACAATTGCTCCTGCAAGAACATCATTATGCCCACCTAAATATTTTGTAGCACTGTGGATGACAATATCAGCTCCAAGTGTAATTGGCTGTTGAATAATTGGTGTGTAGAAAGTATTGTCAACAATCAGCAATATATCGTTTGCTTTTGCTACTTTGCTAACTGCTTCAATATCTGTTACTTCCATTAATGGGTTTGTTGGTGTTTCAAGGAAGATAGCTTTTGTATTTTTATTAATTTTTTCAGCAATTTCTTCTATATTAGATGTGTTGACATAGTGACATCGAAGGCCCCACTTTTTAAAGCCTTGTTCTAGAAGTCGATAAGTCCCTCCATATAAATCTTTGGAAATAATCCACTCATCGCCTGATTGAAAAAGGGAAAGGATAGTTTGGATCGCTGCCATTCCCGAACTGCAAGCATATCCGCGATCTCCTTCTTCTAAATCAGCAATTGCTTTTTCCAGCACTTCTCTTGTCGGATTTCCAGTGCGAGTATAATCATATCCTGTTGATTCGCCAATTCCTGTATGTCGATATGCTGTTGAAAAATAGACAGGAGTATTTACTGTTCCCGTTGCATTTTCGCTTCTGTTTCCAATTTGTGCCAATCTTGTTTCTAAACCATACATATAAAAACACTCCTTCGATATTTCTTATGCTGTTATTATTTTTTTTTGATAATGGTAATTACAATAATAATTCCTATTAGAAAGGAAAAGACATATGAAACATGTTAATTAATGGATGTTTAACAATTTGCATAAAAAAATCTTCTTCTTAAAAGTAAGAAGAAGACTGGCTGTTGTATAGGTCATTCTCCTTATCTCTCAAGTTAATCACTTGATGGACTTAGCACCTTTTCAGTTTAGGCTAACTGAAGGTTGCTGAGGTGTCTTCGGGCCATTCCCTCAACCTCTCTGGATAAGAAATCATTTATGTAATTTTATCTAAATTTACTATATATTTAGAAGAATAGCAATATGTTTTTTTAGTTAAATGACATTTTTATCATTATTTTACATAATCAATGATAAAAATGGAGAGGAGAACGGTGGGGAAATTACTAATACTGCAGGTTCGTCGATTATCTTTAGTGCCTAGGTAGAAGAACCTTGAGAAGTTTAGTAAATCTGCCGAAACAGCAACCTTTATGCAAAATTTCGGCTTTTGCTAATTGTTTATTAATAGTGTGAAGTAAATAAAGGAAGTTAAATGGCTCTAACCTTATTGTTCTTCAATTAGATGGTATACTTCTACATCGATTTCTTTATCAGGATTTGTTTTTGTATAAATTCTTGCTGTTTTTTCTTTTTCATCAACGGTTTGAATAATAACACTTTCTCCTTGATAACTTACATCAATTATATCTCCTGCCTGCATAATTTCTATTGCTCTGCCTATATTCATTTTATTCCTCCTATCTATTTAAAGACACCGATCATAAAAGGTATATAACTCTTTTTTATGATTGGTGGATTTTTATTATTTTATCCGTTTTTTTTGTTTCTCATCAAAATTTAATATTTTTTTCATCTAACTTTCTCCTTGCAGGTGTACCTTACATATAAGCAAGATAATTTATTTTTACTATTAGCACTACCTCTACTGTGATAATGAAGGTAGTTTAGTCATCTCCAATATATTTTTAAAGGGGTACGTAATAGGGAGACATTTTTAAAAAAATAAACAAAGGGAGATGTTAACAGTATGATGATTTTTTTACGATATGCCATTATTAGTTTTTTTTCCATTACAGCAGTTTCTTTATTAGGTTTTCAACTTGTGGAGTTTACACATGCTATAATAGATGCATACTTTAATAAAAAAGCGTAAGCAGTTGTTTTTCGTTTTTTTTAAAATTAGATGGTTTTAATAAGCCATCTAATTTTTATGTAAAATTTAATTGGTGAGTGTGATTATGAAAAAGATCTTAATTATTGAAGATGAAAAAAACTTAGCCAGATTTATAGAATTAGAATTAACTTATGAAGGGTATGCAACAGAAGTTTGTTCAGACGGCAGAAGTGGTTTGAATAAAGCGTTGACAGAAAATTGGGATGTTATTTTGCTTGATCTTATGCTGCCTGAATTAAATGGAATGGAAGTATGCCGTAGAATTCGCCAAGTCAAAAATACACCTGTTTTAATGATTACAGCAAGAGACAGTGTGTTGGACCGGGTGTCAGGATTAGACAGCGGTGCAGATGACTATTTAATAAAACCATTTGCAATTGAGGAGCTTTTGGCAAGGCTTCGGGCATTGTTTAGAAGATTAGATGCTATTGAGACGCCTGGCTCGCAAAAAATGACAGTTCTTACCTACAAAGATTTAATATTGGAAGTAGAATCCCACATCGTAAAAAAGGGAGAAGAAATTCTTGGGCTAACGAAACGGGAGTACGACTTATTAAGTATGTTTATGAGCAATATAAATATTGTGTTGACAAGAGATGTTTTGCTTAATAAAATTTGGGGCTATGAATCAGAAGTAGAAACAAATGTGATTGATGTATATGTAAGATATTTGCGCAATAAATTAGATCCTTCTGGAAGTGACGTATATATTGAAACAGTGCGTGGAATAGGATATGTGATGAGATGAGAATTTGGAAAAAACTAACTCTTTTGCCGTGGAAATGGAAATTGGCAGTATGGCTTGCTGCCAGCATTTTTTTCACTTTTTCGATATTTACTTTTTTTGAATATCATACTGTTTCCACCTGGCTCTTAAAACAGGAGGAAACGGCGGTCAAACAAACGATGAAGGAAGTTTTGCAAAGTTTAGAAGGCAATTCAAATTCGATTACGGAAGAGAATATTCAAGCAAGTTTGCCTTTTATTAAAAAAATCAATACAGATAACCAGTTGATTCGAATTTCCGATCAAAAAGGAAAAGTGATTGTCTCCCATTTGAATGGGGATTTTCCCGTTTTGGAACCGAATGAATTGCTGGAAAACAAGGAAATAAGCTATTTAACTGTAGGAAATCATCAATCATTAGTTTATAGTCAAACGTTTAAAAGCAGTGGTTTTTCTGGAAAAGTCGAAATTATTCGGCAATTGGATTCTTATCATCAATTAATGAAGCATTTAGCTTTTGCGATGATTTTATTTGCTGTTATGACGATTCTTATTAGTGTTGCAATCGGTTATATTTTGTCCTGGCAAGCATTAAAGCCAATAAAAATGCTTGCAAATACAATGAATAAAATAAAAAGTGCTGGTTTTAAAGAAAGAATGCCAGTTTATAACAATAAAGATGAAATTGCGGAGCTGTCAACGATATTTAATGAAATGATGGATGTAATTGAGCAGTCTTTTCAGCAGCAAAAACAATTTGTTGAAGATGCCTCCCATGAATTAAGAACACCGATTTCGATTTTAGAAGGACATCTATCATTACTAAATCGTTGGGGAAAAAGAAATCCCGACATATTAGAAGAATCGCTGCAAGCGTCAGTAGAAGAAACAGCCAAATTGAAAAAACTAGTACTTTCTCTACTAAACTTAACAAAGTTGGATCAGTATAGAAATGGAAATCCTGTTTCTCCTGAAAAAGTGAACGAAATAATTCAGCATACAATTAGAGATTTTCATATGCTTCATAAAGAATTTCATTTTGAGCAAAATATTCAATCTACAAAACTTTATGGCATAACGGAAGAACATTTTCAGCAAATTCTTAACATTTTAATTGATAATGCGATTAAATATTCTAGCATAAAAAAAGAAATATCTATTGCAACAGCCCACACAGCCGGCCAGTTTATTTTGCAGATTGAAGACAAAGGCATAGGCATTCCAAAAGAAGATCTCCAAAATGTGTTTTACCGCTTTTATCGTGTGGATAAAGCAAGAACAAGAGAACAAGGTGGAACAGGACTTGGGCTTTCTATTGCAAAAAAACTAGTCGACTTATATAAAGGGGAAATTAGCATTAAAAGTAAGGAAGGAATCGGGACAAAGGTAATGGTAAAGTTTCCAGTTTAAATAGTAAATCAAGGATGTTATTGTTTTAGAAAGGAATACTTACTATTAAAGAAGCCGAAAATTTGGCTTCTTCTTTTTTCTTCTCAGGTTATGATGTCTACTACTATAATAGCTTTAGAATTAATAAAAACGATTAAGAGATATGCTGATTCTGATTTTTATCGTGCTATCAGGTAAATCAACGGTTTAGTGATAAAAAATATACTATTATCTAGGCTGAAATAAGATTCGGGGTTGGAAATAGAGTTTTCTCTTTTAAAAACGAGTTTGCGACAATTATGGTTAACAATTGAGGAAGTGCTGGCTATATTTACAAAGGATGAACAGAAGCAGGAAAAAAATTTTTTTTTATTTCCTATTTATGTTCATTCATTTTCTATTAGAAGCATAGTATTCTAGAGAGGTTTATCCTTTGTTGAAGAATTTTTTTTCATCTTTTCCAAAAAAAACAATATTTTTACCATTATTAAGTGTAAAACTTTTGTAGTCGGTAAATAACCGTGTTAAAATATAAATGTAAACGTTTTATTTACTAGTATTACTATCGATAGTGTAAAAAAGTATAATTTAGGGAATATAAAAGGGAATCTAACTAGGTGGAGGTTTTTGTTATGGGAAAACCATATGATGGTGTTGCTGCATGCCAACCAAAATTTTACGGACCAAACCTTGGGCTTGCAATGGAGTTATATGAGCAGTATTTAGAAGATCCAAACTCAGTCGATGAAGAAATGAGAAACCATTTTGAACATTGGGGATCACCCTTGGATTCACAAGAGGAGCCCTCTAAGTCAAACATTCCTATTAATCAAGTGCAAGTTGAAAAAATTATTGCTGCTGTCACACTAGTAAACAAAATAAGAGGATATGGACATTTAGCAGCAGATATCTATCCGTTAAAAGACCATAAACGAGAAGAAGATCTTTTTGATTTATCACGGTTTCAATTAACAAAAGCAGATTTAGAAAATATTCCTGCAGCGTTAATTTGTCCAGATGTTCCAAAACATATCAAAAACGGCTATGAAGCTATTAAATATTTAAAAAGAATTTATATGAAAACAATTGCTTTTGAATTTTATCATGTCAATGATATAAAAGAAAAAAATTGGCTTCAGCAAAAAGTAGAATCAGGGAGCCTTCAGCCAGAATGCCGCATCGAATTAAAGAGAAAACTATTGAACAGGCTGATAGAAGTAGAAGAATTTGAACATTTTTTACATAAAACATATGTGGGACAAAAGCGATTTTCCATTGAAGGATTAGAAGCAATGGTTCCTCTATTAGATGAAATTATATCTCAATCTGTCATAAATGGTGCAACAAGCATTAATATTGGCATGGCTCATAGAGGTAGATTAAATGTGTTGGCCCATGTGCTGGAAAAACCATATGAAACGATTTTTTCTGAGTTTCAGCATGCTCCAAATAAAAAACTTGTGCCGTCAGAAGGCTCTATTGGCATTAGCTTTGGCTGGACAGGTGATGTGAAATATCATCTAGGATCGGATAGACAAATTAAAAAGACGAGCACTCAAAAAGTAAGGCTATCTCTTGCCAATAATCCTAGTCATTTAGAATTTGTTGGTTCTGTTGTCGAAGGGTTTACACGGGCATCACAAGATACTAGAACAAGTGCTGGATTCCCCCTTGAGAACTTAGAGACAGCTCAGGCGATTTTAATCCATGGAGATGCAGCATTCCCAGGACAAGGAATTGTTGCAGAAACATTAAATTTAACAGGCTTAAAAGGATACAGAACTGGCGGAACCATTCATATTATCGCAAATAATACAATTGGCTTTACAACAGAGTCAGAGGATTCCCGTTCCACTCGCTATGCCAGCGATTTGGCAAAAGGGTTTGAAATTCCTATTATCCATGTGAATGCAGATGATCCTGAAGCATGCTATAAAGCGGCGTTGCTTGCAGCAGAGTACCGGGCAACATTCCATAAAGACTTTTTAATTGATTTAGTCGGATATAGAAGATTTGGCCATAATGAAATGGATGAACCACTTACAACAAATCCAGTTTTATACAAAATGATCCAAAGTCATCCAACTATTACATCATATTATGGGGGGAAATTAGTAAAAGAAGGATTAGTGACAGAGGAAGAAGTAAAGGAAATCAAAGAAGCTGTCCTTGCCAGATTAAAAGCAGCACATGAATTGGTGCCAAAGAAAAAAGAAGAGCCAATTATTACAAGTCCCCCTAACTCTGTGGAGAGAGAGCTGCCAAATATAAAAACAGGCGTTTCATTTGAAGAGCTAAAAGAAATGAATCAAGCTCTGCTAGAAGTGCCAGAAAGATTCCAAGTATTTGAAAAGCTTTCAAAAATTCTGCAAAGAAGACAAGATGCTTTTTCAGGAAGCGGAAAAATTGATTGGGGCCATGCCGAAACATTAGCGTTTGCGAGTATTCTTCAGGACGGTACACCAATTCGCTTATCTGGACAGGATTCAGAGCGTGGGACATTCGCTCAAAGAAATATTATGCTTCATGATTATGCTACAGGAGAAGCCTATTCACCACTGCATCGGCTTTCGAGTGCGAAAGCATCTTTTGCAGTACATAATAGTCCACTGTCTGAAGGTAGTGTACTTGGTTTTGAGTATGGATACAATGTGTTTGCGCCAGAAACATTGGTGTTATGGGAAGCTCAATTTGGAGATTTTGCCAATGCTGCCCAAGTTATTTTTGATCAGTTTATTGCAGCGGGAAGAGCAAAATGGGGACAAAAGTCAGGGCTTGTTATGCTGCTTCCACATGGATATGAAGGGCAAGGACCAGAACATTCTAGTGGAAGGCTGGAAAGATTTTTAATACTTGCTGCTGAAAATAACTGGACAGTTGCAAATCTATCATCTGCTGCTCAATATTTTCATATATTAAGACGTCAGGCAGCTATTTTAAATAAAGAGGAAGTAAGGCCATTAATTATTATGACGCCAAAAAGCTTGCTTAGAAACCAAGAAGTAGCCTCAACTGGTTTAGAACTAAGCGAAGGATCTTTCCAATCGGTGCTAGAGGAAAACGGTCTTGGCGAAAATAAAGACAAAGTGAAACGAATTATCCTTGCAACAGGAAAAATGGCGATTGATCTTCATACAGGGCTAAAAGATGTCGAAAATCAAGATGCATTGCATATTGTAAGAGTAGAGGAAATTTATCCATTTCCGGAGAATAAGTTAAAAGAGATTCTCTTTCGCTACAGCAATCTAGAAGAAGTTGTATGGGTGCAAGAAGAGCCGATGAATATGGGTGCTTGGAGCTTTATGGAACCGAGAATCAAAAAAATATTACCTGATGCAGCATCTCTATTGTATATTGGCAGAAGAAGAAGATCCTCTCCAGCAGAGGGAGATCCGAATGTACATCGTAAAGACCAATCAAGAATTATTAAAGAAGCATTATCTTGGAACGCGTAGAGGGGGATTTTAAAATGGCTGAAATTAAAGTACCAGAACTTGCTGAATCTATTACTGAAGGAACTGTCGCACAATGGTTGAAAAAAACTGGAGAGTATGTAGAAAAAGGGGAATATATTGTTGAACTAGAAACAGATAAAGTAAATGTCGAAATTATTGCAGAAGAAAGTGGAATTGTCCAAGAATTAAAAGCACAAGAAGGGGATACCGTGCTTGTTGGAGAAACGATTGCAATTGTTTCAGACAATGGGGAAGCCTCACCTAACGAAGTACCTGAGCCTAAATCTATTTCCGTTAAACAGCCAGAACAAGAAGTGAAAGAAGCTTCTATTCATCAAACGGAAACGCATAAAGCAAGCACCCAAGATAAACAAAAGCCGATTGCTTCACCTGCTGCAAGAAAAATCGCCAGAACAAAAGGCATTGATTTAAACAGCATTCAAACAACTGATCCACTTGGGAGAGTTCGAGCACATGATGTTGTCGCATATGAGCAACAAGAAGAACCAAAAGTGCAAACGCCAAAACCAGAACAACGCACAGCATCTATTGTCAGCGAAGTGAAAGAAGAAAAACCAGTCGAAAGAATTCGAATGTCAAGAAGAAGACAAACCATCGCTTCGAGATTATTGGATGTACAGCAAAATACAGCGATGCTGACGACTTTTAATGAAGTGGATATGACAAATATTATGAGATTAAGAAGTCGCAGAAAAGATCAATTCCAAAAAGAAAATGATATCAAACTTGGCTTTATGTCCTTCTTTACAAAAGCGGTTGTCGCTTGTCTGAAAAAATCCCCACTATTAAATGCCGAGATACAAGGGGACCAAATCATTTTGAAAAAATACTATGATATCGGCATTGCTGTATCTACTGATGACGGGCTTGTTGTTCCCGTATTAAGAGATGCGGACCGGAAAAACTTTGCTGAAATTGAAAGTGACATTAGCGAATTTGCAGTAAAAGCAAGAAATAATAAATTAGCATTAAGTGACTTACAAGGAGGCACATTTACGATAACAAATGGAGGGGTATTTGGTTCCCTTTTATCAACACCTATCTTAAATGGTCCACAAGTCGGGATTTTAGGGATGCATAAAATTCAGCTTCGTCCAGTGGCAATCGATGAGACAACAATGGAAAATCGTCCGATGATGTATTTGGCATTATCGTATGACCACCGCATTATCGATGGAAAAGAAGCAGTAACATTCCTCGCAAGAATCAAGGCACTGTTAGAAGACCCAGAATCGTTGTTGTTTGAAGCGTAAAAATAAAAAAAGGGGCTTATCTTAAAGTTGTGAATTCAACTAAGATTAGCCTCCTCTTATTTTTGACGACATAACTGCAACAGCCTGAATATTTGCTTTTTACTAGCGAATTTGTTGTTTTTTAGAAACGTGGAGTCTGCTCATGGCTCCCTATTTATCAACTTTCATCCCACGACGGACGAGTTCATCTTTCAGAATAGAAACCCACTCCTTTTCATTTCCGGCCTTTAACGCATCTCGATAAGAGAAAATCAACTGTTCATTGCTCATAATTTTCACGTTATTACCCTCCTAAATAAAATGGATTGAATTTTCTAACAACTACATCGTACTCTATTTTCTTCTCTATTAAAAGCTAAAAGGGAAGGCGTAAAGAAAATGTAAAATATGTAAAGAATCTATTTAGAAGGGAGGTTTTTTTTGGTGAAGCAAGAAATATACTAACAGAATGACAGGAGAGGAGAAACTTAGATGATCTACAAAGAATCGCTAAACACAAAAAGTCATGATATGTTTATCGAGATAACTAATAAAGTGGCAGAAGCAGTCGTAAAGGAAAGGGTAGAAGAAGGGATGGCAATCGTTTATTGCCCTCATACGACTGCCGGGATTACGATCAATGAAAATGCTGACCCAGATGTGGTTAAAGATATGCTGAGACGTTTTGATGAAGTGCATCCATGGGAAATGGAGAAAGATTTCCATATGGAAGGAAATACAGCAGCACATATGAAAGCAAGCACGGTAGGATCTTCGCAAACCATTCTAATTGCAGAAAGAAAATTGCTTTTAGGAACATGGCAAGGAATTTATTTTTGTGAATTTGATGGACCAAGAAATCGAAACTATTATATTAAAATAATCAATGCATAAAGGATGTAGAAGATGCAGAATGTATTTGTTTATGGCTCATTAAAAAAACAGGAAAAAAATCATTATATGATGGAAAATTATTTTTGTTTATCAATGGATGCTTGGATAAATGGAAAATTATATGATGGATTTGTCGGCTATCCATTTTTAGTCCTTGACCAAAAAAGCAAAGTGTATGGAGAAATCTATCAAGTACCTGAAAAGGATTTAGACATACTAGATGAATTTGAAGATTATTTTCCGGATGGCGACAATAATTTATATGAGAGAGTAGAAATAGATGCATTTACTAAGACAAGCTGTTTAAAGGCATATGTTTATGTTTGTGTCCAAACAGAAATGCTTAAAGAAGAAATTGTTTTTGGAAATTGGTCATTAGTAGAGGGAGAACGAAAAAAAGATAGGGAATAGCTAGCGGTAATTTCGGAAGGGAAATCGATAATTGATATATTAATATAACGTGATTTTATGACAAGAGGTTTCATTTTTTCAAAACAGTGGTAGATAATATTAGAACATCTTCTAAAGAAAGAGGGTCATAAGATGAACATCCAAACAGAAGATTATATGTATGAAATCACTTATGAAGATAATCATTATATAGATATGCAATTTAAACGATTAGATTGGATTAATGGTGTTTGCTATGTTACTTTTCAACAAATGATTACAAGAAAATGGTTTACATTTGAACAAAATAAACTTCATCTTGCGTTAGCCATGGAGAGGAAATTAGTTTCTTAATAAAGAAGTAGGTTGCGGGTTGCATCCATTCCCTTTATACTATTGTAGTAATAATGAGGAAAGGGGCGAAAAAATTGATACATCAAACTTGGGAACAAAAACAAACAGTAAAAACAGTGGCATGTGTACATACAGATGCAAATAAATATATTGTTAATAGAGTGCTGACTGTTGGAAAAACATATGAAGTTAAAAACGAAACAGAAGAGTTTTACTTCATTATTGATAATTCTGGAAAAGTTGGCGGTTTTTATAAAGATTATTTTAAAGAAGCATAATGTAGAGAGAGGGAGGAAACTAGGTGTTTCCTCCCTTTTCTGTATGCAAAAATGCATCTTTTTATTCATAAAACACTACAAAGCAGTGACATGAATGAAGAGGAGAAAGAGCAAATGATTTATCTTTATGTTGGAATAGGTAGAATTTTAGGGAGTTTAGCAAGGTTTTTAGTCAGCGTTATTCCAATTTATTCTGTCTATCCTGTTCAAACTTTTGCGATCAACATAATTGCTTCTTTCTTTTTGGGTTTTATTACCATTTTTTAAGAAAAAGAACATTCGGCAAGAGATAAGTGCAGCGCTCGGAACAGGTTTGGTTGGTTCCTTTATGACATTATCTACCTTTAGTGTGATACGCTCCATTTATTGCAAAAAGGTGCGTATATAAAAGCAGTACTTTATATTTCATTAAGTATGGAAATTGGTTTATTAGTTGCCATGTTCGGCATGTATACAGCAAATAAACTATATAAAATAGAGGGATAGGAGAGCAGCAAGTATGATGATATCTATCGCTTTTGTTGCAATAGGTGGTTTTTTAGGAAGAATTTCTCGATTTGTACTTATTAATGTATTAAAAAACATTATCAATTTCTATTCCTGTACCGACCATTATCGTGAATTTGCTTGGCCTTTTAGTGGGCTTACATGCAGCATCCACAGTTTATATGTTGTTTGGCATTGGTTTTTTAGGAGCTTTTACGACATTTACGACATTGGCCGTTGAAGGAGTGCAGCTTATGTTAGCAGGCAAAAGCAAAGGTTTTCTGCTTTATCCTTTATAGGTGGTATTCTTTTTGCTTTTTTTGACAGGGAATTATATATATTAGCTATTTTTTAGATGTCTAGCGATCGAGAACAAAAAAACTGTTGAATTTTGATCTGACCCAAAAAAGTTAGACAAATAATTCAAGCGGCTTCCAAGATCTGAG
>NZ_PISE01000044.1 GCF_002835805.1 Niallia nealsonii
CTTATATTCATACCCTTATACTAAAGCGGTTCCATACATTTCACAATTTAAAGTAAATGCAACTTTGACTGACACAATGTTGACAAAATTAAATAGAATTACTCTTTCCCAATATTCTTTATATTTAAAACCATTTATTTTCGCATCTCTTCTCTCTTCCTATATTAAGGTTTCCTTTTCACAAGAAAAAATGCAAAAAAAAAAGGAGAACATCCTCCTTTTTACATAACTTTTGCTTTTGACTTCATTACTTCAATAAAATGTATATGGTGTTCATCAATACTTTTAATCTTAAATACATAACCTTCTTCTTCAATTTCATCGCCTTCGACTGCTTCAAAATTGTTTGTAAGAAACCATCCACCTATTGTGTCTACTTCGTCTTCTGATAAATGGATGCCAAGAAGATCATTTACTTCGGAAATTAATACTTTCCCATTTAAAATAAAATGGTTTTCATTTAACTTGCGTATTTCTGCTATTTCATCCTCATCAAATTCGTCTCGAATATCTCCAACAATTTCTTCCAATATATCTTCAGCTGTTACAATACCAGAAGTTCCACCATATTCATCTAAAAGAATCGCCATATGTGTTCGTTCTTTTTGCATTTTTATTAATAGCTCACGAATTGGAACCGTTTCTATCACACGAATAATTGGCTTCATATATTCTTCTAATTGAATAAATTCTTTATTTTGAATTTTTGCGGTTAAAAATTCACGTATATTAATTAAACCAAGCACATTATCCTTATCGCCATTAACAACGGGATACCTCGTGTAATTTTCCTCTTCTAATGTATCCATTATTTCATCAAACGTGCTATCGATATTAATAGTCACCATTTCCGTTCTAGGGACCATAATTTCTTTAGCAATTCTTTCATCAAATTCAAAGATATTATTTACATATTTCAATTCATTTTTATTAATTTCTCCACTTTTATAGCTTTCTGACATTAATATTCGCAACTCTTCCTCTGAGTGTGCCAATTCATGTTCAGAAGCAGGCTTTAGTCCAAACATACCTGTCAACAATCTTGCAGATCCATTCAACAGCCAGATAAATGGATATAAAAGACGATAAAACCAAATAATAGGTGGAGAAAATGCTAATGTAATCATTTCTGCTTTTTGAATTGCCACAGTTTTAGGAGCCAGTTCCCCTACTACAACATGTATAAATGTTACAGAGACAAATGCAATGACAAAGGATACAATACTTGAAACGGATCCAGAGATTTCCCATTTATGAAATAATGGCTCTAATAATGCTTCAACAGTTGGCTCTCCTATCCATCCTAAGCCTAATGCAGTAACGGTAATTCCCAACTGACATGCAGATAAATATTCATCTAAATGTGATGTAACTCTTTTTGCAGCTAATGCGCCCTTTTTTCCTTCTGCAACTAGCTGATCAATTCTTGAACTCCTGACTTTTACAATAGCAAACTCTGTTGCAACGAAAAATCCGGTTAACGCTATTAATACGGCAAATAAAATTAAATTAAAAATTTCCAATAAGTAGCCTAAAAAGGCTTACACCTCCTGAATAAGTAAAAAACTTAACTTAAAAGAAGCAACAATGTTTGAATCAACGAAATACTTTCATGGGAAATAGTATTTCGTATCTCCCCTTTTTTATGTTGATTATCACCTTCAAATGACTGCAAAATCCCTTTGATTTCTTTATCTAAGTTTTCCAGCTTTTCTTTTAGATGATTCATATCAACATTATCCATTTTATTATTACGAAGACGTTCCTTAATTTCTTCTAACGACAATCTATTCCTTTTACATTCTTCTATATACTTAATTTGACTTATAGCATTTTCATCATAATACCGATAGTTGGTAGCAGAACGTTGCGCTTCGAGCAGACCAAGGTTCGTATAATAATCAATGGTTCTTTTAGTTACTTCTGTTATTTTTGCTAATTCCCCAATTTTTAATTTCACATCCCCATGGTCCCACCCCTAACCGTAACGTTTTAGTTTTATACACTAATTATACAAAGATAACTAAAAAATATTCAAGGGAAAACTCTTACCAAAATAAAGATTGTGGTATTTTCTGTTTAACTAGTACAACCATCCTTTCACTTGTTATATATATTAACGAAAAAATCATAACCAAAACCAAACTCATTACATATTTGTAGAAAAGTTTTTAAAAATACAGCAAATAATAAAAATAACCATGAATTCTTTACCTTTTTAGTTATTTATGCCTGCATTTTAAGGTAGAATAGATATAAATAGACAATTATAAAAGGATAGGGGAACATGTTGTGGAATTAGTGAACAAAATAATGATGAATAAAGGCTGGAAACGAGTAGCTATTTTTGCACTAATCATTTTCGGCATTTATATTTTAAGAAGTATGATTAACCTTATGCTGTTTACATTTATTCTTTCTTTTTTAATGGATCGCCTCGAAAAAATCATTTCAAAGCGAATCCCCGTTAGAAGAAATATTATTGTTAGCTTGCTTTATGTAATAACGGTTGGATTATTATCCTATAGCTTTGTAAAATATTTACCAATGTTGATAGAAGAAATAACTTCTTTAATTAGGCAGCTTGTTGATTTCTATACAAGGCCCCATGATAACGCTGTCCTAAATTATATTGTTCATGTTTTTAAAGAGCGCGATATCAATAGTTATCTAGAACAAGGTTTTGGTTTTGTAGTTAAATACTTCACAGATATCAGTTCCCTTGGCATACAATTTATGCTTGCCATTATCTTAAGTTTCTTCTTTTTGTTGGAGAAGCCTCGCCTAATTAAATACAAAGAAAATTTTAAAAGCAGCAAGATTGCTGCATTTTACAATGAAATAGAATTTTTCGGGAAAAAATTCGTCCTAACCTTCGGAAAAGTACTAGAAGCACAGGTAATTATTGCTTTAGTAAACTGTATTTTAACAACTATCGGTTTATGGATTCTTGATTTCCCTCAATTGCTTGGCTTGTCCATTTTAGTCTTTGTACTAGGACTTATCCCAGTAGCAGGAGTTATTATTTCCCTTGTTCCCCTACTGACCATTGGATATACAATCGGCGGCTACGTGTATGTAATCATTATCATCATATTTGTATGTATAATACATTTAATAGAAGCATATATATTAAACCCAAAACTGATGTCTTCCAAAACAGATTTGCCTGTATTTTTCACATTTATTGTCCTAATTTTTTCAGAGCACTTTTTCGGTGTTTGGGGATTAATCATCGGGATTCCTGTATTTGTCTTCCTACTTGATATCCTGCAAGTAAAAAGTATAGAACCTTTAGAAGACCATAAGGATAACTAAACTTTATAAAAAAGGTGTGTTGATAGACTGGATATCCCAACTATCAACACACCTTTTTTTAGATTTTTAAAATACCGCCTGTACTTGCAGATGTTACTAATTTAGAATAGCGAGCTAAATAACCTGATTTTACTTTTGGTTCAAACTCTTTCCAGCCTGCTTTTCTTTTCTCCCATTCTTCCTCGTCCACTTTTACATCCATTGTACGATTTTCAATATCAATAACAATATGATCGCCATCTTCTACAAATGCTAACGGACCACCTTCTGCAGCTTCTGGTGACGCATGGCCGATCGATAGTCCTCTTGATGCCCCAGAAAAACGTCCATCCGTTACTAATGCTACTTTCGGTCCAAGTCCCATCCCTACAATTTGAGAGGTCGGAGCTAGCATTTCAGGCATTCCTGGTCCACCTTTTGGACCTTCATAACGAATAACTACCACATGTCCTGCTTTTACCTTTCCTGAAGAGATGCCTTCTAATGATTCTTCTTGCGATTCAAACACAATCGCTGGTCCTTCATGACGGGTAATGCCATTTTGCACTCCACCAGTTTTAATAATAGCACCATTTGGAGCCAAATTTCCGAAAAGAACAGCAAGTCCACCTTTTTCTGAATGAGGATCTGTTATTTGACGAATCACATTGTGGTCTCTTACTTCACATCCAGCAATATTTTCTCCTAACGTTTTGCCTGATACAGTTAATGTATCAAGATGCAACGCACCTTCTTTTTTCGATAATTCATAAAGCGCTGCAGAAACCCCTCCAGCTTCGTGCAAATCTTCAATATGCACATCAGAAGCAGGCGCTAATTTCGCAAGATGAGGAACACGTTCTGCCACTTCATTAATTCTTTCTATCGGATACTCCACGCCTGCTTCATGGGCTAATGCCAGTGTATGAAGCACTGTATTTGTCGAGCCGCCCAACGCCATATCTAATGCAAAAGCATTATCAATCGCCTTTTCTGTCACAATATCTCTTGGTTTTATGTCTTCTTTAATTAAATTCATTAACTGTTTCGCTGACTTTTTAACAAACTCTTTTCTCTCTGGTGCAACAGCAAGGATTGTTCCATTTCCTGGTAGAGCAAGCCCTAATGCTTCAGCAAGACAGTTCATTGAGTTAGCAGTAAACATGCCAGAACATGAGCCACATGTTGGACAGCCAAACTGTTCTAATTCTTTTAACCCTTTATCATCAATCTTGCCCGCTTGGTATGCTCCAACACCTTCAAACACCGATGATAAAGAAATTTTTCTGCCATCGCTTGTTACGCCAGCCTTCATTGGTCCACCACTGACAAAAATAGCAGGAATATTTAGTCGTAGTGAAGCCATCATCATTCCTGGTGTGATTTTATCGCAGTTTGGAATACAAACCATGCCATCAAACCAGTGTGCTGCAACTACAGTCTCGATGGAATCTGCAATAATTTCTCGGCTAGGCAAGGAATATCTCATTCCAATATGCCCCATCGCTATACCATCATCTACACCAATTGTATTCATCTCAAATGGCACTCCGCCTGCTTCACGAATTGCATCTTTTACGATTTTCCCAAACTCTTGCAAATGCACATGTCCTGGAACTATATCTATATAAGAATTAACAACCGCAATAAACGGTTTTCCGAAATCCTCTTCCTTTACTCCAGCCGCACGCAATAAACTTCTATGCGGTGCTCTATCAAAACCCTTTTTTATCATATCACTTCTTAAACCTGTCACTTTTACCCCTCCGTTTTTCGACTAAAACAAAAAATCAGTATATTAAAACTTTTTTATATTGTAACACTATTAATTAAAAAATGGGAATATTCTTTTCCTTTTTTCTCTCGGAATATAATTTTATCTCTTTACAGAAAAAACAATTTATGTGTTATATCTTTTCACTCGACACGTTAGTATTATTCATTTATCCCTTATCTCGCCTTATCATCAGCCTTTCTAATTAATCCAGATAATACAAAGAAAGATAAATTATTCCAACATAATAATAGACTAGATTAATTTTCTATTCATGATTCTCTTTCTTTATCCTATTTATGAAAAATTAAGAGAAAGACATCTCTTTTAATGCCTTTCTCTTGTATCATTTAATACTATTCTTTTTTCATATGTCACACACATCTCTATGTGATAACGACATTTAATTCTGCCTAAATAGATTATCAGCCGTTATATCTTTTACAGAAACTTCTCCAGAAAGGGCTAAAGTCAATTCAAATTCTTTTTTCAAATTATTTATTATAGATAAAACACCAACTTCTCCGGATACTGCTAAGCCATAAATAAATGGACGCCCGATTGCTACTGCATCTGCTCCTAAAGCAATTGCTTTATACATATCTGCTCCGCTTCGTATTCCGCCATCCATTATCAGCGGAATCTGTTTATTTACCACAGGAGATATAAGCTGCAACGCATCTAAACTGCTAATAGCTCCATCTAGCTGTCTCCCACCATGATTGGAGACAACAATTCCATCAAATCCCAAATCCACAGCCTTTTTAGCATCTTTCGGATGGAGAATACCTTTTAGAATAATGGGCAGCGTTGTATGTTCTCTTAAAAAAAGTACATCCTCCCAATTTAAATCAGGATGCAAGATATTATCCATAATTCCTGCCACAATATTAGCATCATTCCAGTTTGGGACACTCTTTTGAAACGCTGGATCGTTACGGTAATTAGCATCACCCAAGCACTCCATCAGTGGAACAAACCCATTTTTATAATCACTTTTTCTCCAGCCTAACAACCCTGTGTCAACGGTTACGACAATAGCTCGGAACCCAGCCTTTTCTGCCCTTTTAACCATACTTGCAGAGACTTCTTTATTTCGTGACCAGTATAATTGGAACCAATTGTTTCCTTCTGGAGCAGCTGCAGCTATATCTTCAAGGCTATATGTGGAAACTGTACTTGCAATATAAGGGACACCAGCTTTAGCAGCTGCCCTTGCCGCCGCTTTTTCTCCCTCTTTATCCGCTAGCCCTTGATAGCCTACAGGAGATAATAACAAAGGGAACGATAATTCATTTCCATATAAAATAGTGTTAGCAGAACTTAAAGAAACATTCCTTAACACTCTAGGTAGTATCGTCCACTTCTGAAAAACACTCCGATTCGCTTGCAATGTTTCTTCGTCTCCTGCACCGCTTCTTATATAATCAAAGGATCCCTTATCCATTTTTTCTTTCGCTTTTGCTTCCCATTCCTCTATAAAAATCGGTAAATCTTTTGTATCTTTATTTATGCTCGTAAAACTTTTTGTGCCCATGCTCTTCTCCTCTTCTTGTTAAGATATCTAACACTCATTGATTCTATAAATTAAGCTACGTTCATGCATATTGTTGATAAAACGATTTCTGGATGAATATTATTTTCCATATCTTCTAGAAAATACTAAAAAATAGCTTTCTATCCCAAAAATTAACATAGCAAAAATATAAAAATCAATGTTTTATTCTTGGATCTTTTGCTCAACCCACTGAACAATCTTATTTATATAACATTCTTTTTCCCACTGGTTATGATAATAAGGCACTATGAATTGTATATTGGTAAGCTTAGTTAATTGATGCCTGTTGGTTTCTTTTTGGCGTAAAAAAACAGCTTTAGGAAAATCCTCGCTCTTATACCCCTCTACTAAAAGCACATCATATGAAAAAAATGATAGAAATCCCTCTATATTTTTAACATTCCATTCTTCCTGTGCTATTTCCATTTGCAGAATACCATCCCCTTCCACCACACTAGCAATCGCTCCGGCTTGTCTATGTTTCGCTGAATCTTTGGACCAATTGTCTGGAATACCACCATGCCCGTGATGCTTTAAAGCAATTACCTTCCATCCTTTTTCTGTTAGTTCTCGCGTAACAGCTTCCATTGCTGTAGTTTTCCCACTATTTTGATAGCCGACAAATTGAAAAATCAATATTTTTCCCCGCCTTCCTGATCTTCTAACAGAAGAACATCCACTTCCATTCCTGCTTGAAACCCCCTCGATCCTCCAGGTAAAACAAGCAAACAATCAGCAAGAGCAAGCGAATAAATCACACCAGATTTATCTAGTCCAATCGGCTTAACAATTAGCTTTGTATTTTGAAAGTATAGTTTACTGCGGACAAACCGAGTAAACGGATTAACCTTCGGAAAGTCCGTTCCTAAAACAGCTTTAACTTTTTTTGCAAATGGCTTCTTGCTGCCAAGCATATCTCGAATAAGAGGGCGCAAAAAAAGTTCAAAACCAACATAGCAGGCAGATGGATTACCAGATAACCCAAATAATAATTTTCCATTTACTTCAGCGACAGTAGTCACACTCCCTGGCCTCATCGCAATTTTATTGCATAAAACATTTGCATGTAGCTTTTCATAAATAATCGGCATGTAATCAAAGTCGCCAACTGAAACCCCACCAGTTGTTACAAGAATATCGACTTCTTCTATCGCCCTGTTAATAGAATGATATACCTTTTCTAAACTATCTGGAATTAATCCATAATGGATTGCCTTTCCACCACTTCTCTCAATTTGTCCACAAAGCATATAGCTATTGCTATTACGAATTTTCCCAGGAGCTAGATGATCTTCTACATCTAATAATTCACTTCCAGTAGCAAATACCCCAATAACTGGTTGGCGTTTTACTTCCACTTGACTATAGCCGAATGTTGCTAATATAGATTGTATGCCGGGATTTACTTTTATTCCTGCTTCCAATAATTTTTTTCCATTCACAATATCTTCGCCTTTAAAGGAAATATTTTCTCCCTGTTTTAGACTTTTTTTCACTTGAATATAGACTGCCCCATCTTTTGTAATTTCTTTTACTAATTCAAGCATCATTACAGCATCGCATCCATCTGGAAGTTGTGCACCTGTCATAATACGGATTGCTTCAAATGGCTGCACCCTTTTTTCACTTATCATTCCTGCTCCAATGCAATCAATAACCATTAACTCTACTATATTGTCACTAGTTGCTTCCTTTATATCTATGGCCCGCAGCGCAAAACCATCATATGGTGATTTATTAAACCTTGGGATATCTGTTGTAGCTATGATATCTTCTCCCAAAAACCTTCCTAAAGTATCTTTTAGTCCAACGGTTTCATTTTCTCCGCTTTTTCGATATTTCCAAATTTTCTCTATCACTGTTTCTATATGGATTGGTTTTCGAAAAGATGCCACCAAGATTTCCTCCTAATTATATTCATGAAAATCATATTAACTATCATCTTAATATTTTTTTAGAAAATTTTAAATAATAAATTTTCAGGATTTTCTTAAAAGGATGCTAGTTACTATTTTTGGAAATTAGCACCATAAAACTGAGAAGTGACAAAAAAACCATTTTTTTGCTAGATATAAAGGAGCAGCTTCCAAAAGGAGTATCTATTGAAATTTCATATCAGAAATATTGATATATTAGCATTTTCAAACACAAAAAAGGGGCTTCCAATAGCCAAAAAAATCGACTTATAGAATACCCTTTATTCCTGCTTTATATATTTTATATAATCACTTTTTTTATTAATATTAATAAATTCTCTTTCATCCAAACCTTCCACATACTTTACAGAAATCTGCTGAAGCAGCCCATACATAGATAATTTCTTCTCTTTCAACAATTCTCTTATCTTTGTTTTCACTTTTTGGTGATACATAGCAATAAGCGGTTGATCTCTGCCATCTATATGAGGAATAATTGCATCATACCCATCTTCTGCTGATGTAAGTAATTTGTTTATCGTAGATGGAGAAATAAAAGGAGTATCAATTGGCAGAACCATATACCAGACTGCCTCTTCTGTTTCCATTGCAGAAAAAAGGCCTGCCATTGGACCAAATCCTTGATATTCTTTATTATCTTCTATGACTGCTGCCTTTTCCAAGGAACTAAACTTTTTGGTTAGCGTTGGATGTGCAATAATGATTATTCGTTCCACATATTGCTGCAGTGCGTGTAATGAATATTGGTAAAAGTATTTTTCCTCTTTTAAAGCAAATGCTTTTTGCTCTCCATACCGCTTGGACTGTCCCCCTGCTAAGATAATGCCTACTACTTTACTTTTTGAATCCATTTATTCCCCCCAGAAAATGCAAGTAATAAATCCCCATTATTAAATAGATATACACTTCTTTTTCTTATAATAATCCCACTAGTTTCCCCCATTTTTTCTATGATTATTTACCAAAGGGCTCCTGTCTGCAATAAAGTGAAACTTCAATCAGTGAGGGTTTTCCACGTCCCCCACTGATTGTTAGATGAGGCAAGATAGGATATAGGTCAAACAGGCGTTGCCATAGGACGTGGGTACTTATAGTCTGTGTTCTTTTCTATTAGACTTTTGCGGGTAACCTAGATTTCTTATTTTCTCTTATCATCCCTTAATGCGGGGTCAAAATTCCGTTAATGCGTGATAAATATCCTCTAATACAGCAAGGGCGTTTTATGAGAATATATGATTAATTTTTTCCACTTCATCTATTGTTAATTGAATATCCAATGTTTGCAAATTGTTTTTTAGCTGTCCTACAGATTTCGCTCCTGGAATGATAACATCGACACCTGGTTGTGCTAATAGCCATGCTAATGCTAGATGAGTTGCTTCCGCATCTTTTTCTTCTGCTAACGCTTTTAACTGATTAACTTTTTCAATGTTGCGCAAGAATGCTTCTCCTTGAAATAAAGGATCCTTTTTGCGAATATCAGTAAAAGTTGCCTCTTTTGTAAACTTTCCTGTTAAAAGTCCTGATGCTAGCGGGAAGTACGGTACAAAACTAATATTATGCTCTACTGTATAGGGCAGATAAAAATGCTCTGCCTCTCTTTTCAAAAGTGAATACTCCCCTTGATACACGTCTAAATAGCCATCTTGATTAAACTGCTGCAGTTGATTTTCGCTTAAGTTAGAAGCGCCTACCGCTCCAATTTTCCCCTCATCCTTTAGCTCTTTTAAAGTGCCTGCTACTTCAGCAAGGGGCGTTTTTCCATCTGGATAATGTACATAAAACAAATCTATAAAGTCTGTTTGCAGCCTCTTTAAACTTTTTTCTACAGAATCTCTAAGAAATTCTCGACTATTATCCTTTACAACTTCACCATTAACAAGCTTATGGGCTGCTTTACTTGCAAGTACTATTTTGTCGCGATTTCCTCTTTCTTTTAAAACCTCACCAATTAATTCTTCTGATCTTCCAAGTCCATAAATGAATGCTGTATCTAAAAAGTCAATGCCATTATCTAACGCTGCCTTTACAACTTCTTTCCCTGTATCATCATTAACATTTGAAAATAAATTATGACCGCCGACTGAATTGGCTCCATATCCTAGTTTTGTTACTTGCATTGATGTTCTGCCAATTTGAACTTTTGTACTCAAATAGATACACTCCCATCTTCATAATAAAAACTAGATTACTGATACAGCAGTACATTGTTTATATAAATGCTTATCTGTTAAACTTTCTAATGCACCACATCACTATTATGAGAAAATAAGGACTATTAGTAAAGCATTCTGCTTCTCTTCCCTTCTACTTTTAAAATAATCTTCATATATATATAATATAGATACTAATGGAAAGGACCTTTTGTTTGAATGTGAATATGATGAAAAAACTCCTGTATTCAATTATATTTATTGGCGTACTTTTTTTGATCTGGATTAAAAGTGATATACCACTTTCTCTTAACTTTCCAATTATTCTCTTAATGACTGTTCCCTTTTGGATTTATTATCGTATACATAAACATAAAAAATACCGAAATTGCCATACAGGGAGAGAAATAGTAGTAAACCTTTTTTTCTTATACTTGCTGACTGTTTTATATGTAACATTAAATCCATTTCATTTTTTTCCACCTGGAAATAAAGGCAATATCAATCTAATTCCATATGTTCAAATTTTATACCAATATAAGTACAAGCCTCCCATCTTCTGGATGCTTTATACACTTGGGAATATTCTATTATTTGTCCCTTTTGGCTTTCTTTTTCCAGCTCTATATAAAAAACGATTTAAAATGGCTATTACATTCATTGTTGCTACACTTTCTTCCTTGACTATTGAATTGACACAATACTTCTTTACTATTGATCGTGCAGCAGATATTGACGATTTTATTTTGAACATATTTGGTTCAATCATTGGCTATTTTATCTATTTTTTCAGCAAAATAATAATCAATAAAGGCAAAACGATTATTATTTATTTTTCAAATTAAAAAGGAGCTACTTTTTGGCAGCTCCTTAAAAATAATTCATTGTTTATTTCGCTTACGCTTCTTCTCCAATAACTCTAACTTCTGTCTCTAAGTCCACATTGTATTTGTCTTTCACCGTTTTTTGGACATGCTTTATTAAGCTAAGATAGTCCGTCGCTGTGGCATTTTCGACATTTACAATAAATCCTGCATGTTTTATTGAAACCTGTGCTCCACCAATCTTTGTTCCTTGAAGACCACTATCTTGAATTAATTTTCCAGCAAAATGATTTGGCGGTCTTTTAAACACACTTCCACATGATGGGTATTCAAGAGGCTGCTTTGATTCTCTCAAAAATGTTAATTCATCCATTTTTGCTTTAATCTCTTCATACTGGCCCTCTTTTAAGGAAAATATAGCTTCCAGCACAATATAACCTTTTTTTGAGACATTGCTTGTTCTGTAGCCTAAGTCTAATTCATTTTTGGAAAGTGTAATAATCTCTCCTGTTTTTGTCAGCACTTTCGCACTTTCTAAAACATCCGCTACTTCTCCTCCATAAGCGCCTGCATTCATATATATAGCACCGCCGACAGAACCTGGAATTCCACAAGCAAACTCTAAACCTGTTAAATGATGCTTTAAAGCGAATTGAGAAGTGTCAATAATAGCAGCTCCACATTGTGCAGTAATCTTATTTTGGCTTAATGAAATCTCAATTAGCTTTGTTAAATTGAACACAACTCCGCGAATTCCGCCATCTTTTATTAGCACATTTGAGCCATTGCCTAGGATAGTAATAGGAAGATTTTCCTTAAGGGCATACTGATACGCTTCTTGCAATTGCTGAAAGGAAGTCGGAAATAAAAGAAAGTCTGCCTTTCCGCCAATCTTCGTATACGTGTATTTATTTAAAGGTTCATTTACTTTTACATTTTCTTCTGACAAAAACTCCACAAAATTTTTAGCTAATTTATTGTTTATCATCAATCTCAACCTTCTATGCATATTTCTTTCGATACTATCTTAGTTATTGTATACCATTATTATAAATAGGTACGATACAGAATAACAAATTTATATGAACTTTTAATATCTGTAACACAAATATATGTTTTATTTTTGATTTCATACCCAGTTAATGTCTTTAAAATGCTTAAGAAGATAACGAAACTGCATTTTCTTATACGCCCTGTTAAATTTTTTGAACATAAATCTCCAGCCAATAGTCATTTTATCTCATTTATTATTCAGATAGTCCGCTTATACAAATACTATTTCTTGAGCGATTCCATTTTTATTATCTATGTCTTTTCCCAATTCAACTAAATCATAGGATAAACAAACAGGCTTGTTCGTTCTTGGATCCTTTACAATCATCGCATCAATATGAAAAACGTCCTTTAATACTCCAACAGTCATTACTTCTTCTGCTGTTCCTTCTTTCATCAATCTTCCATTATTCATCGCGACCATACGATCAGAGAACCTAGCAGCATGATTTAAATCATGAATAACCATCACAATTGTTCTATTTTCATCTTCATTCAATTTTTTTAATAGTTTCAATACTTCTAATTGATGTGCCATGTCTAAATAAGTGGTCGGCTCATCTAAAAGCAAAAGCTCCGTCTCTTGCGCAATAGCCATAGCAATCCACGCTCTTTGCCGTTGACCGCCTGATAATGTATCCACATCTTGATTTCTTAATTCCACTAATCCTGTTACTTTAAGGGCCCATTCAATTACTTCCTTATCTCTGTCACTTAATCGAGCAAAGCCCTTTTGATGAGGGGAACGACCATACGAAATTAAATCAAACACCGTTAATCCAGATGGAGCTTCTGGAGATTGAGGAAGCACTGCCATTTTTTGCGCAATTTGTTTAGTAGGAATTTTGTGTATTGCTTTTCCATCTAAATAAACACAACCTGATTTTGCTTTATGTATCCTTGCTAAAGCTTTCAAGATGGTTGACTTTCCACAACCATTTGGTCCGATCATTGTTGTAATCTTCCCCGATTGAATAGTGAAACTTAAATCTTCCACTATAATCTTTTCATCATAGCCAATTTTCAAATGTTCAGTGGAAAGTATACTCAAAACCTGTCACTCCTTTAGTTCGTTTTCATTAATAAATAAATAAAATACGGTGCACTAATAATTGCCACAACAATTCCTACAGAAATCTGGGTAGGAGCGAGCACATTTTGCCCAATCGTATCAGCAAGCAAAAGAATAAATGCACCTATAAGTGCTGAAACTGGCAATACATACTGATGTTTCGGACCCATTATCTTACGGGCAATATGGGGCGCTACAAGTCCCAAAAACGATATACCGCCGCCTGCTGAAACGCATAAACCAGCAATTGCAACAGCAGTGAATAGAACTTTCAATCGTTCTCGTTCCACTTGAACACCAAGCCCTGTCGCTACTTGATCTCCTAAACTTAGTTGATTTAGTGTATGCGACTTATATAGAGCATATATAACAAGCAAAACCATCCATGGCAAAATAACCACAACAAAATTCCAGCTTGCTCCCCAAATATCACCGGATATCCATACAGCAGCTTTCATAAAGTCTTGTGGGTTCATTTTAAGCTGCATAATCGCAATTGCAGCAGCAAATCCTGAGTTAACCCCAATTCCAACTAGAACTAGCCGAATTGGATTAATGCCTTTTTTCCACGCCAACATATAAATAATCGCAGCAGCAAGCACTGCTCCTAAAAAGGAAAACAAGGGCAGCAGCCAAAGATTTAGTGTAGCTAGCTCAGACATTGACCCTTGTACAACAAAAATAAATAATACTATAGCAAATCCTGCCCCAGCATTAATTCCAATAATTCCCGGATCTGCCAATTCGTTCTTAGAGACAACTTGTAAAATGCTTCCTGAAAAAGCTAAACCGGCTCCTATCATTATCGCTAACACCATTCTTGGCAAGCGGAATTCCAGCAATACAAGCTTATCCCGTTCCGTTCCATTTCCTATTAATGTTTGCAGTACAGCATTTGGAGCTATTTTTACTAGTCCCATATTCAGACTAATAAAAAATAAAATAAACAATAAGAAAACAAATATTAAAATAATCCCTATAAACTTTTGAGAGGAATTTTTTTTTGTAGCCATTTACGCTCTCCTCCTTTCACCTCTTGCAAGATACAAGAAGAAAGGCACTCCAATTATTGCCATTATCACACCTGCAGGAGTTTCAAAAGGAGCATTAACCATTCTTGCCACAGCATCAGACAACACTAAAAGAATAGCACCAAAAACTGCCGAAAACGGAATAATCCATCGATAGTCTGGACCAATTAAAAAGCGCGTAATGTGAGGAACCACTAGTCCAACAAAACCGATTGGCCCTGCAACAGAAACAGCAGCACCCGTTAAAAATAATGTAACAGCAAAACCGATTGCTCTAATAATTAGTGTGTTTTGTCCTAAACCTTTTGATACATCTTCTCCTAAACTAAGAATAGTCAACGCTTTTGAAATCAATATCGCCGCTGCAATCCCTACGATACAAACAATAAAGAGAACATGCACTCCAGACCAATTCACCTTGTTTAATCCACCTGCATACCAAAAGCCCATATTTTTCGCCATATCAAAATGCAGAGCAATAGCAGTTGTAATTGCCTGAAACAAACTGCTGACAGCTACTCCCGCTAATGCTAGTTTGGCAGGTGAAACACTTCCCTTTGAAAAAGTCCCAATGCCGAATACAATTAATACACCAAGACCAGCCCCCACAAAAGAAGCTAGACTTTGTTCCGCCATTGATAATGCCGGAAAAAAAACTAATACGATAATTAATGCCAACGCTGCCCCGCTTGTTACTCCCATAATAGAGGAATCTGCAAGAGGGTTTCTTGTAAGACCTTGAAGAATTGCTCCCGATACAGCTAAGCAGGCCCCTATCAAACAAGCTCCTATTGATCTAGGCAAACGAATTTCTTGGATAATCTGATGCGCCTGCACAGTAGAATCAAATTGAAATACAGCATTCCAGACAGTAGATAAATGGATATTAGCAGCTCCAATGGAAATGGATACTGCCAGCAAAAAAACTAAAACAAAACAACTTAAAATGAGTAAGGCAATTTTATATATACTCTTTTCCTTATTTTTTTTATTCCCTTTTATTCTATTCTCAGCCAATTCTACCATCTTATAGCCCTTCCTAATCATATAAATAGATAACTCTTAATGTTTACTATTTCAAAACAAATACATACTAAATAGAGTGAAACTTCAATTAAACTTTTACTCAGCAATTTCTCACCTAAATCTCTCTTCTTCTCTAATTAGCCCTTAGGTGAAGGGCAAAAGCCCGTTAATGTGTGATAAATAAAGACATTAGCTCTAAAATCGATAATATCTGATAATGATTTTCATTTATTTTTATTATAAGATTAAAAAACATTTACAGCAATACTGTTCACCGTATGACCAACTATTCTTTATCACACTAAAATATTATTGACATATTTTTTTAAATGATTATCATTATCATTAATATGACTACATAGGAGGAACACCATGTTTAAACGTCCTAAAAATCGGTATATCCTGCTTTTAACTACATTATTAGTTTTATTAATAGTGAGTGCTTGTGGTAAAAACACTGATACTAATTCTGATAAAAAAGATACAGAAAATAAAGAAAGAGTTGTTCAAGATGCAAATGGTGATGTAACAATCCCAGCAAAATTAACTAAGATTGTCGCTCCATATTCTGAAGATGCTCTTTTAACACTAGGAATTACACCGGCATACCAATGGGCAATTGGCGATTCCGTTATTCAATACCTTCAGCCACAACTAAAAGATGTTCCAAAGATTGAATGGAATCTGCCAGTTGAGCAAGTTGTCAATGCAAATCCAGACCTTCTAATATTCAGCTCTCCATCAGCTGTTCCAGATGGAGATATTGAAAAATACAAAAAAATCACTACTCCTTTTGTTTTAACGGAAGAAGATAGCAAAGATTGGCGCAAAGCATTAAAATCGGTTGCCAAAATAGTGGATAAAGAAGATACAGCAACAGAAAAACTAGCAGAATATGATAAAAAAGCTGAGGAAGCAAAAACAGCTATTCATGATGCTATCGGAGATGAAACGGTTGCTATTCTTTGGGTAATTGGCGATGCTTACTATTTAGTAGAGCAAGATCGTCATAGCGGAAATGCAGTATACGGAGATTTAGGCATTAAAGCACCTGAATTTGTTGCAAGTCTTCCTGCTGCGGAAGCTACTTGGAATCCAATTTCTCTTGAAAAAATTGCGGAACTTGATGCAGACCATATTATCCTTGTCAGCAAAGAGACAGAAACTGGATTAAAAACATTACAAGCTAGCTCTGTATGGAAAGGACTGCCTGCAGTTAAAGCTGGCAATATTCATCAAATGAAAGACCCAAGCAACTGGACGATTACAGGATATATTGCCAATGAAAAGACTATTGACGAAACGGTGGAAGCATTAACTAAATAATTCGAAAAACACCGAAGAGCCGTGGCTCTTCGGTGTTTTTCCTATTGAAATAGATTTTTGTATTTTAATGGATGTTATCTGGCTGCTAAGAAAAAGTATTCTCTTATTTGATTATCCTCTTCGATATAGACTGCATTTCTGCCATTGTTTTTAGCGCTGTATAATGCCCTATCTGCTCTTACTATTAATTCATCCACCGTATGGAACTCCTCTTTATTTTTTAGCACAGTAACTCCCAAGCTTACTGTAATATTAATCGTATCTAAACCTATATTTAATGCCTTTTTTTCTATATCAGACCGCAGCATATTAGCAAAAATACCTCCTGCTTCTATAGAAAAACCTGGCAAACAAAGCACAAATTCTTCTCCGCCATAACGGCCAACTATCCCCTTATCTCCAAGAGCTTTTTTCGCTATGGATACAACATGTTTAATCGCTTCATCCCCATAAGCGTGGCCATAATTATCATTAATCTGTTTAAAATGATCAATATCAAATAAAATAAAAGAGACCGCTTTCTCCGATTCCATAGAAGCAATAGTCAGCTTTTCAGCTTGTTTATAAAAATAACTCCGATTATATATTCCCGTTAAGCCATCTTTATAAGCCAATTCTTTTAATTGAATTTGCAGTTTAGCTCTCTCTGTAATATCCATAAAAACAATAATATTTCCTACTTTTTCTCCACCATGTTTTAATACAGGAGAAATTTTCACTTGAAAATACTTTAATTCGTTATGCAAATAAATAGCCGTTTCTGTTGTAATAGACTCGCTGCTTCTGTTTATTACTAAGGAGCTGATTTTTTTATCTAAACCTTTTAATTCATTTAAATTGAATCCTTCTTTTAATGATGTATATAATTCACCCGCTATTGAGTTGAACTCAACAACTTTGTTTAACAAATCGACCACAATAACCCCATCACTCATACTTTCAAAAATATTCTCTTTTGCTATCGGAGTCACTTTTAGCCAATGAGTAGATAGAATCGCCCATAAATAGAGCATGGAAGTAAATAGCATTACGATAGGAACTGGATCTATGCCTCTTGGTGTCAGTCCCATTAAATATAAAAACGATGCTGTGATTGGTGAAATGATTCCTATTATTAATGTAAGTACTTGTTTCCAATTCTTTGATTTTGTTTTAATCCAATAACCAATAAGCAGAACTGCCCCAATAAATAATGTTCCAAAAGTATAGCTGCCATGGATAACATACCATTGCCCAACCGTCATATCTAATAAAGGAGCACCCATAACATATTTTATTCCAACTGTTTTATAAAACAAATAATGAAGATGATTTGTGGCAATAAGTAAAAAAGAAATGGCAGGAATGAGGTAAAACAAAGGCAATGTTCTCTTATTCACTAATTTATCCAGATTTATATACTGCAGCACAAGAATAAGCGTTGCGGGTGCAGAAAAAGGCATTCCTAAATATTGAAAAATAACCCAAAACATAATTCCATCAATTGTTGTACTTGTTAATTCAATAGCATGTCCAAATGAATAAATAGCAGAAAATACAGATAGCCATACAAATGTTTTTGTTCCTTCAAAGACATGTCTATTATGAAAAGCAATAATTGCTAAAATTACTTGAAGTGCACCTGCAGTACACATTAAAGCAATATAAGATTGTAAAAACTGATCCATATATCAATGCCCCAATTCATCATATGCGAATATACAAATAATCCTTCTTTTTATTATAATACGGCCTAACAGACCTTACTAGATTTTTAAAATAGTTACATTTTCCCATTTTACTTGCTATTTGTCTGCTGTTTAATAGTTTTTCTATTGGGGAAAGTATTAAAGAGTTACCTATTTATTCTATATATTGGTATCTAAAGGGCAGGAGGAACAAAATGAAACAGTTATTTATCCATCTAACTTTCTTTCTTATTATGGTTCTAATCAATGTACTAGCAAATATTATTCCTATAAATGGGCAAACAACAGCTGAAATATCCAATAAAATAGATGTTCTTATTACACCAGCTTCCTATGCATTTATGATTTGGGGATTCATATACATATTGCTAGGAATATGGATTTTAAGAGGATTTTTTAGAAGCCGACGAAATTCTCCTGAATACACAGAAACCAGCTTCTTATTTATAGTAAGTTGTCTATTAAATAGCTTTTGGATAATCGTTTGGCATTATGAACTTTTTTTCTTTTCAGTGTTATTCATTCTTTTTTTATGGATTACTTTATTTCTTTTATATAAAAAAAGCAGAAAAGTTACTGGCCACTTTTTAGCATATGCTCATGTTTCCATTTACTTAGGATGGATAACCGTTGCAGCTATTGTTAATATTAGTTATTACTTAAAATATATTTCTTGGGATCAATTTTCTCTTTCCGATAATTTATGGGCCATTCTTTTATTATTGATTGCCACCATAATAGGCATTGGATTTCGAATTATTCAGCATGATTGGATTTTTCCTCTCGTTATTGTCTGGTCCTTTATTGCTATAGGCATTAAAAATGGAGCTAATCATATTCCTATTGCTTTTACCACTTATGTATTGGCCTTTATTTTAATTATTGTCACATTGGGTCTAAAAAGACGAACAACAAAAAAATTAGCATTAGATAAAAATGGTTAGACATATATTTTAATTTTTATGCCTAACCATTTTTATCTTACTTTACATTTTGCAGCAGCCTATTCCCCACCTTTTTTGCTGTCTCCTCTCCATTTGCAATGCAAGCAGCTATTCCCACACCGTAATAAGAGCAGCCTGCCAATATTACATCAGGATACAGAGAATTGAGTTTAACTGTAAGATCATCAACTGCTTCCTTATGATGCAAAGAATAAACAGGCATTAAATTATTCCATTTCGTAACCTCAAAACTTTTAGGCTTTTCATCAATGCCTAAGCTTTTTTTTATATCTTCTACTGCTACCTCAACTAATTCTTCTTCTGTAAGACTATTTAAGTGATTAAATGCTGGATTTGATTTTTTATAAAATACTCTTAATAACAATTGATTCTTTTTCGATGTATGCTTCCACTTCCTACTTGTCCATGTGCAAGCATCACAAACCAAATCACTATCGGAAGCAACAATAAATCCAGTTCCATCTTTAGGGAGTACCTTATCTTGAATATCATATGCTAAATACATAGTAATATTAGAGGAATTCTCTAATTTATCAAAAGTCTGATCCAGCTCTTGATTATTTAATAGTCGCTGTGAAACATCATGAGGAGTGGTCAAAATAATAGAAGCTGCTTCTAGCATTTCACCATTGTCAAAAGCTAATGTGTATGTCCCATTTGCCTTGTTAATTTTATTTACATTAGTCCCTTTTAATATCGTTACTTCTGTCAATACTGCTTCCAATCGATCTATAAGCGTGGACAATCCATTTTTAAAGGAAATAAACTTTTTATTAGCTGCAGATTGAAAAGTACTTTTATTTTTAGCTAAACCTTGTATAATACTGCCATATTCTTCTTTATAGTCCAGCAGGTAAGGCAAGGTAGACGCCATTGTCAATGAATTCAGACTTCCTGAATAAACGCCAGCAAGCACAGGAGCTATCTGTTTTTCCACTAGTTCTTTTCCGAAAAAATATTCCAGAAACTCCCCAATAGATGTTTCTTTTGTAAAACTTTTATTCTTTTTAAAAATATCTTTTAATGCTTCTATTTTTCCCTTTAAAGAAACAAGCTCACTAGAAAACAATGATTCCATACTCATTGGTATTCCAAAAACTGAATCTTTCGGGATTTGCAATAGCTTTTCTTTTGTATGAATATAAGATATTCCTGTTGCATTATAGCAAAGCTCACCTTCAAGGTTCAGTTCTTTTACAAAGGGCAATACATTTTTATTTCTTGCAACAATAGAGTCTGCGCCTATTTCCATAATAAAATTCCCCTTAGCAACAGAATAGATTTTGCCGCCAAGATCCTCCTCTCCCTCTATTAGTACAAGTTCTAGGTCCAATTGATGTTCTATTTTTATTTTTTGTAGATAATACATGGTAGATAACCCCGTTATCCCTCCACCTACAACGATGATTCTTTTCAATGAATCCACCTCAGATTTAATTATTATATGGCCATTATCTCATTTTCTTCCTGGTTTTGCTGTCTATAATTATGTCTATTTGTTCACAGATGCACAATAAAAGTCATTACTATATAACTGAAGCTATTATAGCGTATTGTTGTCTGCATACAAAATAACGGATACTTGGAGAAAACACTAAAAAAAGCAATCATCTAAAGATTGCTCCAGGCTGTCGACAAACGCCCGCTTTCTTCGTTGCTCGCCTTGTTCGGATCTCATTACCCGCATACGGTAACTCCGCTCCTCTCAAGGCTTCACGCCTCGAAAGGCAGACGTTTTCAATCAGCCTGAAAGTGTTTGTTTTTGACTTTGTCTACAACTCTGAAGCAATCATCTAAAGATTGCTCTATTTCGCTATTTTCTCTACCATAACTGAAAAGATGCTATTCCAGTCTTGTTTTTGAGCGAGTTCTATTCTTCTTTTTATTAATAAAGGGTTGTTTAGCTGATTAACCATCTTCTCACATTCTTGAATAAATGTTTTGCTGTCCTTTCCGTCCATATAACTATATATGCCAATCTCTTTATACTGAATAGTTGATGGTAAATTAACTCCTATCACACCTTTTCCCGCTGCAAGGAATTCAAATAGTTTAAGGGGAAAAATGGCTTTATTATAATAAGATGGCTTATATGGCATAATTCCTATATCAATTGTATTCATATACATTGGAACAAGATGGGGAGGAACACTTCCAATCCATAATACATTCTTTTCTTTAATCAATTGTTGAAAATCATTGCATTGATTTGTACTGTCTGGGCCAATAAATAAAAAGAACCATTCTTTTTTTTGTTTGGCAACCTGATGGATTAACGCAAAGTCGAGTTTTGGTTTTATCCCTCCAATATAGCCAAATACTGGTCCCTTTACATGAACTGGAAGCAATCCACTTGCTTTTTCTTGCGTTTGAAACAGATCAAATTCCACACCATTTTCATAGGTATAAATTGTCTTTTTTTTCTCTGGGGCACGCTCTACTATTTTTTCATATAAATACAAGGAAGAACATACGATATAATCAGCCTTTTGTATAATCTTCTCTTCACTGGAATAGATAAGTTTTTGTCTAGCAGTTGAAATGATGGAAGAAGCCCCATTTATTGGGGCAGACCATAAATCGCTGCAATCATAGATAATCTTATTCCATGGAAACAACTCTGCTAAATCAGAATAAGCTGGATATGTATACCAGAGATGGAACTGATACTTTTCCTTTTTATTAAATAAATAAGTTAGCAGTGTTTTCATTTTCTTTTTATAAAAAATAGACAAAAAACGGCTAAATCGGAATATCTTATTTTCTCCAGCATCTGCTATCGGCCACTGTAGAATATCATTAGGCAGTTTTTCTATTTCTCCAGTTTCTGAGCTAGGTGTAGGACATAACCAAATCACTTCTTCGGTGTTTTGCTGATGCTGCAAAAATTCTGCTAAACGATGTCTTCGATAACGGAGCATGTCTTCTCCCCATTCATTTGTTGCCACAATTACGTAAATGCTTTTCAATCTATTCACCTAATTTCGCTTCGCTTTATAATCTTTTCCTAACTGCATAAAAGGCATAATGAGAAAAACACCATGTCGCCTTAAGCAAATTCAGTCTTTCTATTTCTCTATAAACAAACCATGTTTTTTGAGCTGCTTTCCATTTATTTGCGGAAATCGAGTCATTTCCTACTCTGTATTCCGCAAGCACTTCATTTATTCCGTAAGCTTTGTAGCCTTTTTTTAAAATACCAAGCCATGTCGCCAAGTCTTGTCTCGTACGAATAGTCGGCATCTGTATATCTCCTGTTTGTTCTCGATTAATCATCACAGTTAAACAGCCTACAATCGTATTTTTTAGTAAATCCTGATAAGTTACTTCTATCGGTGCACTTACCTTTTTTCTTAAAGGAATTCCTTCTTTTGAAATATACTCATACGCTGTAAAAGTAAAAGCGGCGTCATATTGCTTCATAAAAGCAATCTGCACTGCAAGTTTATTTCTTTTCCAGCAATCATCACTGTCCAAAAAGGCAATAAACTGCCCTCTTGCCTGCTGCAGCGCTTTATTTCTCGCAACAGCTGCTCCTTTGTTTTCTTTTTCATAAAACACTCGGATTCTTGCATCTCTTTTTTCCATATCCCTTAATAGCTGTGGTGTTTCATCTGTTGAACAATCGTCTACAATAATCAATTCCCAGTTGGGGTATGTTTGATCTAAAACAGATAAAATGCTTTCCCTAATATATTTTCTAGCATTATAGGCTGGCATAATAATAGATATATGATCCTTCATATAGGCCATAAACCACTCACCTCGTTATCTGGGGATAATTTCTTATATATTCTGGAGCCACTATCATTAAGATACTAAACATCACGCCTAAAATTACCCCTACTATGGCTATTTCTTTAGCTGTTAATGTTCTAGCATTTTCTATAAGTGAAACATCTTTTACTAATGTAGCAGGCTTAATCGCTAGCTGACTCGTTTCTAATTCATATAAAAAACGCTGTTTATCTACAGAAGTATCTGAACTTGTTTCCAATGTTTCCAACGCATCGATATTCTTTTGAATAATCTTTCTTTTTAGGTTAAATTGAGTATTATCTACAGCTAAAAAGGCTGTGGTTATTTTTTTTAATGATTGTGCTGCTTCTGCTTTTGAAGACCCTCTATAGATAAAATAAATTGTATTATCGCTAGCACTTTTGATTGTTAAAGAATTGCTATTTTCCGCAAACCAATCTTCCTCCAAGTGATCATCATAAAAAGCTGTACTTGTCAGCAGTTGGATTACTTGCTTCGGATCATTAAAAGAATTATTTTCATAGCTTCCTAGTTTTACTGCTGCTTCTGCAGAATAACTTTGTTCTTCCTTCCCAAAAGGCATCACTGGCCCAATTATTCCTAAAATTAGAATAATAGCTGCACAAACCCACCATCTTCTTTTTATGCGGGCTGCTACTCTTCTATAAAATTCCTTCATTTCAGAAGCTCCTTATCCCTTTTTGTCTCATTTTTTTAAAGACAGCTACAGTAGAAGTAACAAATCCTAAGAAAACCCAATGGAAATACAGATTAATAACAGAACTTGGACTAATACTCGAAACTAAAAATACGATCATTCCAACAAGACAGCTTTCAATCAGCATTTTATATGTTGTATGATGAAATTCTGTATAAATTCTGTACAAAGATAGACTTAAGTAAAATAGCATTCCTATATAGCCTAATAAAATGAAAATGCCGAAATTGCCAGCTATTTCTGCTAACCAATTATGCACTTGGAATACCCCACCTGTTGGAAAAATAGCATATCTCTCCAGATAATAAGGAATATTACCTGCTCCGACACCTAATCCATATGTATCCATAACATAATAAAAAGTATTTTTTAATAAATTCATTCGAGCAAGATTAGACGGCAGCGCGTTATTTTGTTCATATATCGAAGACATAATAGTCCATTGATGGATTGTATAAGCTATTTTCGGCAGTGCAATAAAAACACCCGCGATGCCGCTAATGATGAAAAAGGTCAGGATTATGGTTTTTATTTTTTTATTTGCAAGGATAAAAATATAAGAAATTATCCCAACTATTATCGCCAAAATACTTGCTCTAGATTCCGTTAAATAAATTAGATACACAGATATACATGAAAGAAGTAATGCACTATTTCTGCCCCATTTTTTGCTGCAATTTTTAGCCACTGCAAGATAAAAAAAGAAAGAAATAGATAAAAAAGCAGCAAAGTCGTTTTGATTAAAAAATACAGCTGTCGGATAAGATTGCTTATATGCCTCCCCTCCAAAAAGACCAGAGCTAGGCAATTGAATATGTCCATAATAATTAACTAACCCTAGCATTAGTAAAATGGAGGTCATCCCTAGCCAAATTCCATACATAATCAAAAGATGAGATATTCTTGTTAAAATCACATTAGCCAAATAAACAAAAAGTATACCGACTGCCAGCAACAGCATATATTTAATAGCCGCTGCAAAAGACTTCGCCCAAAGAATGGATATACATCCATAAACAAGCCAAATACAGAAAAACAGCCACACTCCCTTTAATGGAAAATGATAAATATCCTTTATGATCCATTTTCTCTTCACTCCATAAAAAAAATACAGAGCAGCTGTGGCGAGTAGCAGCAATCGATACAAAAACAACTGAAAAAAATCAATGTTTATGCTAAATACCGACTGATTAAGAAAGGTGGCAGCTACTAATAAATACATCAAACCTTTTATCGATTCTTTTATTGAAAATATTGGATAAATGGTCATTAAAATCAGCGCACCCCATATGATGGATAGTATAAAAACCCATTTAATATCCAATTGCAATAATAGAAATGAGAAAAATATTATTGCATAAAGGAAAACGGATGTACCTATCGCCTGACGTGCCAATCGATTGCTTTCCATTCCTTTTATTTCCTTTCTATTACTTTAATTCTTGCAAAAGATTATTAGTAGCAAACAATAGGGTCTCTTTTAACCCATTCTCTAACTGTGTCTCTGGCGTCCAATTTAGCAGTTTCATTGCCTGTTGATTGCAAAGAATGCTGTGGCGAATATCACCAGCTCTTTCTCTTTCATACTTAATTTCTAGCCTCTCTATATCGGCTGCTTTTTTCATTTTTCTCCATAAATCATTAATGGTAATCTTTGTGTTAGAGGAAATGTTCACACAAAGATTTTCCGTTATCTCTAAAGCTTTAATATTCGCCCGCGCTACATCCTTTACATAAATAAAGTCTCTTGTTTGTTCACCATCTCCATAAATATGCAAAAGATTATTGGTTTGGATTTTTTCAGAAAAAATAGAAACCACTCCGCCTTCTCCCTTTGCATCCTGCCTTGGACCATAAACATTGCTGTATCGAAGGATTCCATAAGACAATTGATAAAACTTATTGGCCATTTTTAAATACTTCTCTACTGTTAATTTTGTCAATCCATATGGCGACTCAGGCAAGGTTGGGTGCTCCACAGTCACAGGAAGCTCCAATGGATTGCCATAAACAGCCGCAGATGAAGCAAATACTAGTTTTTGTACAGAAGCTTTTACTGCAGCTTTAATAATATGAAGGGAACCTTTTACATTGACATTTTCATCATGCAAAATATCATAAACAGATTCAGCTACACTTACTTGCGCTGCCTGATGAATAATATACGCTGGCTCAAGTCCGGCAATAAAATCAATAATGGCAGGGTTAGTAATATCATATTCATAAATCTCTATAGGAAGATGCGCTATATTGGAGTAATGGCCTGTTGAAAAATTATCTATGACAATGACTTCATATCCTGCTTGAACTAACTCCTCTGCAATATGTGATCCGATAAATCCTGCTCCACCTGTCACAACCACTTTACTCATTTTTTCATCCTCCTAATGTTCCTATCTTTTTCTTAGAATTTTTTATCATTTGCAGGGGCCCATTTCCTTATTAAAAATCCAATATTAGAGGATAGATTATCCTGTAATAATCGATGGCTCTTCTAATACTCGAGTTTCTTTTTCTCCAGATGAAATCAAGGATGCATAGTGATCTATTAGCCGCTCTGCATTTTTTTTTGCCCCGTAATGTTTTTGTACATGTTCATATAGCTCTTCACATAATGTACTAGCCACTTCTTGTTTTGTTAAATATTCATTTAATCTTACTGCTAAGCTCTTTACTGATTTCGGCTCAATTAATTTATCCTTATATTTTCCAAATAAATCAGGAACACCGCCCACCCTTGTACAAACAACCGGTATTTTCAGCGAAATTGCTTCTATAATAACGGTTGGCATACCTTCAGAATAAGAAGGCAATGCAAAGATATCGCTGGCATACATATAATCTACTATTCTTTCATTTTCCATCTGCCCTAATAAAAACAATTGCTTGTTATACATAGGATGCTGCTTTAAACCTTCTCCTCCTGGGCCATCGCCGATAAAGAAAACAACTGTATCTTTAGCCAAATAAGCAAGACTTTCTGCTAATTCAAATATTCCTTTTTCTTTTACTAATCTGCCTACAAAAATTATGATTTTCTTATCTTCTGGGAGATTGAGCTGTTTTTTCACATGCCTTTTCGAAATAAGGGGATGACTAAATTTGCTTAAATCAATTCCTATAGGCAAAACAATACTATCTCTTCCTGTCTTATCTTTCGCTTTATCTGCCAAGTTTTTTCCCACTGTGATTACCTTATCTGCTGATAGAACCGTCTTGCAGAAAATTTTTTCTGCTCCTTTGCTAAAGCTTGGATAAATATGAACATCACTACCATGCAGCGTCAATACCCAGGGCTTTTTTATCTCTTTAGCTACCCTTCTGCAAGCTCCTCCTGATGGCATCGCGAAATGAGCATGAAGCAAATCAAATGTCAGATTGTTTTCTTTAATAGCAGCTAAAACTGCCTTCGCTATTCTTTGATCAGGCTGTGACCATCTAAGCTGCCCAGGATAAGCTGTATATTTGGGACTATAGACGGTTATCCCATTTCTTTCATATATAGAAGATGTGGGAGTTAGCTGATACTTCTTTTTTAATAAACGCAGAATTGGCGAATGATACGGAACTGGACAAATAACAGTCACCTCTATACCCTGTTTTTTTAATTCCTGTACTTGTGTTTCATGGAATACTCCATTACCTGGCTGTTTATCGCTTGGATATGCACTTGTAACCCATAAAACTTTCATCCTCATTCTCTCCTTTCATTTAATTTAAAAAAGATGTTCCTTTTTTATTAAGAAGAAATTTTTTTAAAAGCAGAAAATATACGATGGCACTTACTGCGATAGCGAGCGATAGCACAGTAGCGCTGGAAAGATAAAAACTTGTGATTGTTTTGATAAAAAAAGCAACCAGTGTAATAAAAACTGCTAATAGAAAAGGAGTAAGAATGCTTTTCATATAAAGGCTCCATTTTAAATTAATCAGTCTGTCTAACAGCCATCTTCCTAATATAAAATTAATGAGACTAACTGCAGCATATGTCCATGCAACTACTATTAAATGCTCTGATAAAACAGCTAAAAATAAGGCAACTCCATATATAACCATGAAAATAGCATCCCAATAAAATGCTAGATTTGCTTTACCTTTTGCAAGAATGATACTCCCATTTGGATTCATCAATACTCGCAAAATTCCTACTACAAGCATTATTTTTAAAATAGGTACAGCATCCATCCACTCTTTTCCAAACATTAATGCAATAAATAAATCAGAAAGGGCAAGTAAACCAATTAACAAAGGAAAAGTAATAAATGCAATCATTTTCGTCATATATATAAAACCATCTGTTAATTGAGCATTATCATGCTGCACCTTAGAAAATACAGGAAAAGCAACCCTAGTGATAATAGGATTAATCTTCAAAACAGGGATTGTCACAATTTGATAGACAAGACTATAAATTCCTAGTGCTTCCATCCCCATAAATTTCCCTATTAAAATAACGTCTAAATTCCCTCCGATTCGATTAACAAGCCTAGACAACAATTGATATATCCCAAATGAAAAAATCTCTTTACAGCAGCTCAAATCAAAAATAAATGCTGGTTTCCATATCTTTCTGTAGCACACATAATATAAAAAACCTTTTAAGGAATATAAAATAACTTGTGATGCTACATAAGCGATAATGGGCTCTACGCTGCTCTTAAACAAGAAAACAAAAAGCAGCAGAAAACTAAGGAGGACAGATACGGTTTCTATTTTTCCAATCGTCTGAAATCTTAACTCTTTTTGCAGTAAATATTGTGCTTGTTGACCCATTGGAGCAAATAAAAACAACCAGGCTAATAGACTTATCCCTTTAATTAATTCCTTTTCATGAAAAAATGATGCAATTAAAGGGCTTCCTAGCTGCAAAGCAAAAAAAAGAAAAATTCCAAAAAAGATATTTATCCAAAATAATGTGGATAGTTGCCTATTGGACAGCTTTTCCTTTTGAATAACAGCAGAGCCTATTCCAAGATCTAAAATAATCTGTGCAAAAATAATCATTGTTGTAAACATGCCAACCATCCCAAACTCTTGGACAGTTAAACTATTTCCAAGGAGCAAAAACTGAATGATTTGTGTAATAGTAATAATAATGGTAGAAAAACTAGACCATTTAGCACCATTTATAATTTGTGCCTTTATCGGGATCAATCAACGAGCACCTTCTCCTGTTAAAATGACTTTTACAGTTTTAGCCAAGATTTTCATTTCCAAAGAAAACTTCAAATTAGATATGTACTCTAAATCGTATTTCAGCTTCTCTTTTGGCGTAATATTATATCCGCCATTAACTTGTGCCAATCCAGTTAAGCCTGGTTTTACTGCCAATCTATTAGAAAATCCAGCTATTTCTCTATCAAACTTCGCTGTAAAACATGGCCTTTCTGGTCTTGGTCCAATAATAGACATATCTCCTTTTAAAACACAAAGCAGCTGCGGCAGTTCATCAATCCTTGTTTTACGGATAAAACTCCCTATTTTAGTAACTCTAGGATCATTTGCCTCTGCCCATTTTGCACCGTCTTTTTCCGCATCTAATTTCATGGAACGGAGCTTGATTAAATAAAAATACTCTCCCTTTCTTCCTACCCTTTGTTGTATATAGAAGGGAGATCCAGGTGTTTCTAACACAATTAAAACCGCAAATAATACAACAATAGGAGCTGCAATAATTATGCCAAGTGATGCTAAAAGAAAATCTAGTATTCTTTTCACCCATAAGTAATATTCAACTTGTTTAGAAATCAAAACCTGGGATCCTTGAACAATGGAATATTCATGAAAAATATTAAATCTCTTGTCCCCGCTCATCATGCTCACCTCGTAGATATGGTTAATGTAGTGGCCAACCTTGTTTATTAGTATATTCTGAATTTATGTAGTGAACGTTGAGAAAAAATGAAGGAATGGTAAATGTTTGTAAATATTATAAATTAACAAAAAAAGCGATCATTAATAAATGACCACTTTTCAACAACTATATAATTACTGCTCCAGTTTGTTTGCTAATACAATATTAAACTTTACCTGGTTATCTACCTTTTCTATATTGCTTATTTCCCAATTTTTCGCAAGCATGTTTTTCAACAGTATAAAATCTTCATTGGGAAGAAGTATATTCATTAAAATAATGCCGGCATCCATATAATCTATTCTTTCTGCTAAATGAAATTTCAAGCGAAGCCATTTTTTTAACGTTCCTTTTGTAAAAAACACTATTTCATATTTCCCTGCTATTACTTGTTCTATTTTCTGTGGATTACTTTGATAATAGTTAATCAAAGTATCCCAATCTGGCATCCCTCTTCCACAATTGGCTAAAAAGATTTTATCTCTTTTTTGAAGCGCTTTCAAAATTTCCCGATTAAAATATCCCTGATTTCTGATCTGTTCAATCATAATAGCATAATTTAGTGGAATTTTTGTCCGTTCCATGCATCTTCTCCCTTCACCAAAATATTTACTACTTATTTATTCACTTCCTGCTGCATATATACCTTCTATTCTATTTATTTTCATGCTGATTAAATATATATTTTTACAGGCTGTCCTTAATCAAATAAAAACAGGTATTTAACCTAAATCTCTATTTTTTCAAATAATCCCTCATAAGATCAAAGGAGAGATAAATCTTTTATTCACCTCGATTAAGATGATTGCTCTAAGGGTATATTGTAATAATGTCTAAAACGCGGGACGATATCTTTTAATAATGAAGGAGAGGATCTTTATGAAAATTACTTACCATGGCCAATCGACCATCCAAATTTCCACTACCAGCAAATCCCTAATTATTGATCCATTTATTAGCGGAAATGATGCTGCGACAATAACGGCAGAAGATATTAAAGTAGATGCAGTTTTGTTGACTCATGCCCATATGGATCATATTTTAGATGCTGCCCCAATCGCAAAAGCAAATAACGCTCCAATTGTCGCAAACCCTGAATTAGCTGCCTACATGTCATGGAAAGGAGTAGAAACCATTGGCATGAATATAGGAGGCACGCTTGATTTAGAATTTGCGACTGCAAAAATGACACATGCTTTTCATAGTTCTGGAATTATTGATGAAGAGAATCAACAAATTTTATATGGCGGAATGCCAGGCGGCTTTATTATTGAAGCAGAAGGTAAAACCATTCTTCATGCCGGGGATACAGGGCTTTTTAGTGACATGAAAATGATCGGTGAAAGACATTCTATTGATATTGCTTTTATTCCAATCGGCGACCATTTCACAATGGGTCCAGGAGATGCTTTGCAGGCTGCCAAATGGTATAATGCTAAACTCATTATTCCTATCCACTACAATACATTTCCAATCATTCAACAAGACGTGGAAGCGTTCATCAGTAAACTAAAGGAACATGGATTAAAAGGTAAAGTACTTCATGTTGGGGAAACTATCGAGCTTTAAAAAATTCGTATACAGCAAAAAGGGTTGTAGCTTTTCCCCTGATAACAGCGGAAAAGCTACAACCTTTTTTAAATGACATGGCTTTCTTCTTCTAATGCAGCGACTCTCTTTGCTACTTCTTCTGGAGTCATATCATTTGCCTTCACATATAAATTCCATGGATGTGTACGACACTCATGACTGCAGCTTTTCATATATTTCTCCTCATTTTCCGGTAAACAAAGCATTTTTCTATTGCATTCTGGATTTGCACAGTTAACATAACGTTCACAAGGCTCTCCTGTAAAAATATCTTTTCCAACAACAACATGTTCCACTCTGTTTACTGGTACACTAATTCTTTCATCGAACACATAGCATTGCCCATCCCATAGTTTTCCTTGTATCTCTGGATCTTTTCCATAAGTTACAATTCCACCATCTAACTGTGATACATCTTCAAACCCTTCTCTTATTAACCATCCTGAGAATTTTTCGCAGCGCACTCCACCTGTACAATAAGTTAAGATTTTTTTGCCTTCCAACATCTCTTTATTTTCTTGAATCCATTGCGGCAATTCTCGAAATGTTTCTATCTCTGGTTTAATTGCTCCTCGAAAATGTCCTAAATCGAACTCATAATCATTTCGGGCATCAATTACTACTGTGTCTGGATCCTGCAGCTGCTCAAAAAATTCTATCGGCTTTAAATGTTTTCCTGTTAATTGTAATGGATCAATATCTTCCTCTAAGCTTAGATTTACTAGCTCTTTTTTATACTTTACATGCATTTTTTTAAAGGCATGACCTTCCGCCTCATCTATTTTAAAGATAGTATCATAAAAACGAGGATCTTCTCTTAGTGCGTCCATATATTGTTCTGTCTGCTCAAATGTTCCTGAAACAGTTCCATTAATCCCTTCCTTGGAAACTAGAATTCTCCCTAGCAATCCTAATTCTTTACAAAAAGCTAAATGCTCCATTGTAAATTCTTCGGGATTCTCAATTGTTACATATTTATAATAAAGCAACACTCTATATGCTTGGTTCTCCATAATTACAACATCCTATTCTATACTTTTTTTGCACTATGTTAATCATACAACAAATATAAGAATAGGAAAAACCCATTGCTTTATTTTACAAAATATACTAAAAAGACGGATAATCCTTGTATGGATATCCGCCTTTTCTTCAGATTAAAGAAGTTCTTTTTCTTCATCCTTTTTATCAGCGATAATTTCATTATAAAATGCTGCCATAGTTGCACTGTAATAAGGTACGAACCATAAAAAACCAATTCCTAATGAGATTAAACACAATATTCCCCAACCAATAAAACTAAGTTGCAGCAAAAAATATTTCCACTTGTATCCAACCATTCTTTTTCTGCTTTCCGTTATTGCTTCCAAAACAGTATATTCAGGATGGTCTTTTAATAGGTAAAATGTTTGAGAATAAGCTAATCCTTTTATAATTCCAGGAATAAGTAATAATAAAGACCATAAAAATACAAAAATCCCTTGCACAATAGATACCCATATCAGCTTTAAAAAGACTTTCCAATCTTTATAGACAAAAAATATTTCTTCTAACTTCGGAAGACTGCCTCTTACTAAATTCACGTAAAACCATATGACGCCTATTCCTAAAGGAATTAAAATAATACTTATCAGTAAGCTGACAAGGGATGCAGCAAGAGGGGTTTGATCTGTGTCTTGCATCACCCAATTAGTAAAACCGCCACTTAAAGGGATTTCAAAAACGAGAGGCAAACCTGCATTGATAAGAAATACGATAAATGTCACTGCTACCCCAAGACCCCAATATCCTTTTAATGATAACCTTGCTTCTTTCTTTAATGCCGAAATGCTCAAATTGCAACTCCTCCTTCTATGATGAATATATCCTACCCTCCTGCTTTTACACTTACCTTCTATACTTATTTTCATTTTTAATAATTATTCCAAGCCTTTTTAAGTTTAAAACGCTCATTTCTTCTTATGATAAGTGTTTCCTTTAGAGATTTTGAGGATTAGGATTAGAATTAACTTTTATTTGTCTCTTATGAAAATATGTAAAAAGATAACAGCCCGCTATTACCACTGCACTGCCAACGCCTTGTATCCAGGTCATCTTCTCTCCTAAAAATAAAAAAGCAAGAACGGCAGTAAAAATTGGATTGAAGTTTAAAAAAACTCCGCTTGTTGTTGCACCTAATTTCTGTACACCGATATTCCACAATACCATACATACTACTGTTGAAACTATTCCTAAATATAAAATGGATTGAATGAATTTTCTATTTACATCAATAATTTCAAAATCAGCAAAATTAAAAGGAAACATCAGCATAATTCCAAATAAGCCAGAATATAAAGTCGACATTAGCGGACTTACATCATAACTCATTGCCCATTTGCTGCAGATAGAATATATTCCCCAAATACATACTGCACCAATCATATATAAATCTCCTATATTAAACTGAAAGGATAATAAGGAAAAAAGATTGCCTTTTGTCAGTACTAATAGCACTCCTGAAAAAGATAAAAACATTGATCCCATCTGTAGAATATTAATCTTTTCCTTTAAAAAAAGAAAAGAGCATACAGCAATAGAAATGGTATTTAACGTTGAGATTAATCCTACATTTGTTGCCGATGTTTTTTCTAATGCAAAAAATTGTAGAAGATTAAAAATAAAAACCCCTGTCGCTCCCATTAAAATCAATGGTAGTATTGCTTCCTTTGGAGGATATAGTTTTTTTTCTTTCCACCATACAATTGGAAGCAGCGTCAACACTCCAATAATCCATCTTAAACTTGTTAAAGTCATGGGAGAAGCATGACCTACAAGAGATTTTCCAAGTACAAAATTCCCTCCAAATAAAAAGCTCGTTAACAGTAGCAACAAATATGGCATTCCATTATCTCCCTATAAAAAAGTCATTTTCCTATTTATAAATCTAGTACTCTACAAATATCTTATCATTATTCTCTTAAAATCTAAATGGCTTAAATAATGAAATAGAAACAACTTAATCGCATTTTGCAAACAAAAAACGATTGCAAATTTTCAATCAAACAAAGCAACCGTTTTTTAGCCTGTCAATTATAAAAACATTCCGCTTTCTAAAAAAAAGCTATGTAATCTTTTTTTATTTTATATTACTTTTAATGGAACTCGCTTTTTTTATTTTTAACCAATGTAGTTCGGTCTAATATTCCTGGCGGTTGTTCTAACCAACTGTTTTTTATCATAAGATCTGCTCCACCTTTAGCATATTGAGCTATCTCAAAGGATAAACGTTCATAGTTTATGGCCAAATCGCTTCTTTGGCTTGCCCCTGCTGCTGCTGAATAATTTCCTATTCCAGCTGCACTTAATAAACTCATATGAAACATTATCAGTTTATCTGAAAAAGTTGGGATAGTAGAGTTTGTTATTCCTATATCAGCTGACATTGGACTTTGCAAATTCTCTTCCAATAGAGTATTCATAAAGATTTTTATATGCTTTTGGGCTATTTCCTTTCCTTGCATCATAAATTGCTGTACATCTTTGTTGGCAGATGTTTGAGCAAATGCCAAACTAATTTTAGATCCTACATTATTTGTTTGTGTATTCATAAATAGATGGGAAATTTCAATAGAATTTAGTGGACGTTTTTTATGAAAAAAATGAAATCCACTTAAATAGCTATTACTATCCACATAATCTTTTGTTTTCGGTACAAGAATATAGGGGGAACGAACTATTAAACCCTTGCTTATAAGTAAACTTGTGCTTTTTCTAAATAATTTAGAAGTATCAGCAAGCCCATTTGTGAATATTTCAACGATATCTTCCCGCACGCTCATGGAAAGAAGTCCACTAAATGCTAGAAGACCCGCCTTTGCCATATGATTTATATAAAATAAACAAAACGTATCTGTAAATAACGCAGGAGCTTCTAAATTTACATCATTTTTGGAAAATCCGTATGGTTTTTCATATGTATCCTTCTTAAATATGGTAGCCAGATGATCTACTTGCTTTATAGAAATGGTTAAAGCTAGATCAATAACTGCTTTTATTTCTGAATCTTCTATATGTTTTTTCATATGACTTAATATACATACAGACATGCTGTTATTCATATAAGAAGTCCAAATACAAGCTATTTCCGATGAAGTAAGCTTTACATTTGAATCGTGCATAAATAAACCCCCCACTAAAAAGTAATCACCTGTACTCTATTATTTACATATTTTTTATAATTATCCCTTAAGAGATAAGAAGCAAAAGTACTTATTCACATGAAAAATCGGTTGATTTTAGTGGGGGATATTTTGAAAAAAGCTGACTAGAAAATAAAACTATTTTTCCCGCGTTTTCTTATATACTGTCTGCTACAAAAGCAGATTGCATACCTGCTACTTTTGTAGTTGCTTTAAATAATCCACCTGACAATGGATACTTCTCTAACTGCTCCTCACTCATACCTGTTCTTGCTGTTGTAATATACAACTCTTGCAAATTCCCCCCTCCAAACGTGCAAGATGTAACATTTAAAACTGGCAATTCGATATCTTCTAATTTCTTGTTTGTATTAGGATTCCACCTAGATACCTTCGAACCACCCCAATGTGCAATCCAAAGCATTCCCTCCTGATCTATCGTCATACCGTCAGGAAACCCTTCTTCATCAGAAAAATCAACTACTTCCACTGCTTTTCCTAATATAGCCGTATCAAGGGCGAACTCATAACGAAGTACCTTTTGTGTTGGTGTATCAATATAATACATATAGTTATTATTTTTATCCCATGCTAAACCGTTGGAAGTACTAATATTGTCTAATTTCTTAGTAAATTCTCCGTTCGTATCTAGACAATACAATGCTCCTTGTTCTTTCTCTTCCTTTTTGTTCATCGTACCAATCCAAAATCGGCCATATGCATCACATTTTCCGTCATTTGTTCGATTATCAGGCAAATTCCTCTCTATTTCTGTTATTAATTGAAGCTCTTCTGTTTGTTCTTGCAAATAAAACAAGCCCTTTTCCAGCGCCACAATTAGCTTATCCTTATTTAAAGTTGGAACAACGGCACTGACTTGTTGATCCAGTACTATTTCTTTATTTTCACCTGTTGTTGGGTTAAATGCACAAACTTTTTCCCCTTCAATATCCACCCAGTAAAGTATTCCGGTTCTCGCATCCCAACATGGACCTTCACCTAGCTCTGCCTTTGCATCTAATACTAATTCGATTTTTTCTGTCATTTTTCCACAACTCCCTTTCTTCTCCATATGATATTCATATTATTCACACTATATCCTCTACCATAAAAAGAAAAACCTCTTCATTAAATAATGAAGAGACAGAGTGTGGAAAAATTTCCAACGTGAAAATTCAGGCTGAATGAAAAATTATAACTACCGTAGGAATTCCCCTTTTCGAGGAGCAGCCTTACCCTTATTTAGGTAATGAGCATCGCAAAAAAGGGGAGTGGCAAAAAGAGCGAACGTTTTGCAGAGGCGAATCCTCTATTTGAACTTACACCTTATTGCTTATTTTTGCGCCTTTCAATGTTTCCTTGACATACTCGAAAATCTCCTCCTCCTCTTCTTTATCTGGAGCCATTTCTATTCGAAGAGGTTCTGCTACAACAATGGCTCCACGATTTATTAGAATCTCCTTTAAGCGATCTAGTGCTCCACAGAAGTGTTCATAACTTCTGTCACCTGATCCAAACAAAGCAAAATGCTTGCCGTCCCACCGCTCACCTTGTAAACCATCCACCATATCGAGACACTCCTCTGGAAAATCCCCCTCTCCCCATGTATACAATCCTAGATATACCAGATCATAATTCTTAACCTGCTCCATCGTATAGATATCCGGTATTTCCATTATGTCTGCTGAATAATTTTTCCTATGTAATCCTTCTACAATACAATCAGCAATTGCTTCTGTATTTCCAGACATAGTTGCATAAATAACAGCTATTTCCACAAAAATATCCCTCCCCTTTTAATGTATCTTTTTCGTATTATTTGATTTTAGTTGAATCCATTTACTTTCTTCGGAACCCGCGAACATTAAATCTTCATTTACATATACTCCCCCAAAACAATGACCTCGGATAGTATCAAAGGGAATCATTTCATTTTTTAAATAGTCGCCATAATAAACTCTTGAATATCCATATTTATCTTTACTAGAACAAGCAAATATTTTCCCTTCAGAAATGAATACATCTAAGAAGGCATGTTCATTTATCGTCTGTGCAAATTTCTTCCAATTAGAAAAGGTTTTTCCAATCCTTTTATTCACTTCCACACATCCGTTAAATGTTGAACAAGCTCCTTTTGCAATACAAATCATTTGTTTATCTATATAAATGGAAGATATCATTGTGGCGTTCTCTTCTTTGATCCTTATTAAACAGTTCGTATCTAGATTATATTCCCACAATCCCCCATTTTCTTTGTGGATTTGTGTTCCGATATAAACAGTATTTTCCTCTATAGCGAGCGAACGAATAATAGGCTTTTTTTTTAAATGTTGAAAGGGCTGTATCGTTCTCCATGTTTTTCCGTAATTTTCTGAAAAAAATAAATATGAACCAGCATGTGTCACTATCAGTCCATAATCATTTCCTGTAATTCCCCATAGCCTTTGTGAAGTTGGAAAAGCTGATTCTACCCAACTATCATTTTTTTGATTATATCGAATGATTTTTCCATGTTCCCCCACCCCAAATAAATAGTTGCCAATTACTTTAAAATGATAAATGGAGTAAGAAAGTGGATACTTTAGCTTCCATTCTCCATTGATAAAGGAATATATCCCTCTATCTTTTATCGAAAAAATAAAACAACCTGTTGATAAACTTACAACAGCAGTAGCACCTTTAGTAAACATCAGTTTCTTCCTTCAATTTAGCCCAATTATAAACAGAATGAGCAAATTGTTTACATTCCTCTACTGCTTCATCCGTATCAGGGCTTAGCTCTATTTTTAATAAATCGCTAAAAACATCTGCTCCTCTTTCTTTTAACCTATCAGCTATTAGTTCTATTGCCCTGCAAAATTCAGGATAATCTGTATCGCCTGATCCAAAACAAGCTGCAGGTACTCCTGCTAACATAATCGTTTCTAATTCCTCATAAAAATCTTCTATTTCATAAGGCAAATCTCCGTCGCCCCATGTATAGCTTCCTAATAAAAGTAAATTATATGTTGTCAGTGAAGAAACTGCTATTGTATCCATTTCCATTACCTCAACATGACAATTTTTCTCTTCTAATATTTCTTTAAGAATAAGCATAATTTCTTCTGTATTTCCGGACATACTGGCAAAACCTATCAATACCTTCATAAAAACACCTCTATAATGGAGAATTTATATTATTTATATAAAGACTATAAATGATAATGATTATCAATGTCAATGATTAACTTAACTTTTATTTTTTATAGGGGAACACAACAAAAAGGATGACAATTCGTCATCCTTTTATGCATGAAATCCTCCTATTAATTTCTTTAAATCGTCTACTTCTATTACTCGTTTCGTTTCACTTGTTACTTTTCTTACATAATCTATTAATTTTTTTCCTTGCTGTTTATCTATATTAATACCTTCTTGTTTAAGCAAATAGGCAATTGAACTGATACCTGAATGTTTTCCTACTATAAAGTGATGTGCTCTGCCTACTTCCTTTGGATCAAAGGTTTGATATGTTTCCAAATGTTTAAGCAAACCATCAACATGAATACCCGATTCATGTGTATAAACCATAGAACCAATAATTGCCTTATTATCAGGAATCTTTAAACCTGATGCATCACTAACTAATGCCGCTAATCTATGAAAATACTCTGTTTTTACATTTATTTTTCCATTATAAAGATGACGCCAGCCCATCGCCACTTCCTCTAAAGAAGCATTTCCAGCTCTTTCTCCTATGCCAATAATTGTCGTACTGGCCCATTTTGCACCAGCAAATAGAGCAGAAAGTGTATTTGCAGATGCCAATCCAAAATCATTATGACAATGAATTTCTAATTCTATATCTGCTGGGCATTCTTTAATTATTCTTTGAATATTTATCTGTGCCAACATCGGGTTAAGTACTGATACAGTATCTGCATATCGAAATCTTTTTACCCCTTCTCTATATAGACTATTTATTAGATCAATTAAAAAAGAGAGACTTGCTCGAGAAGCATCCTCAAAGCCCACAGAAACAAGCAAATCAAATACTTTTGCGTATGCTACTATATCTTGAATAAGCAATTTAATTTCATTTCTATTTAATCTTAATTTATGATATATATGAATATCAGAAATAGGTATCGAAATATGTACCCAATTTGCTCCTGCCTCCCTAGAAGCATCAATATCTTTTTTAACAGCACGATTCCAAGTTATTAATTGTATAGGCAAATTCATCTCCACTATTGAATAAATAACCTGCTGTTCTGCTTTTCCCATTGCCGGAGTTCCAATTTCCGCCTGCTCTATACCAGCCTTAGCCAATAATTTTGCTATTTGTCTTTTTTCTTCACTAGAAAAGTTTACTCCCGCTGCCTGCTCCCCATCTCTTAATGTAGTATCACAAAATTTAATATTGTCCACTTGCCTCCCCCTTTCTAGTTAATGTTTAAAAGCATACTGTTGAACAAGTAGAACAATCTGAGATAGATTTCATGATAAACAACCCTTTTTTTCCATCCTTTTCTGTATAAAAGATCATTTGTTCTTTTAATACTTCACTTGTTTTGAAATCCAAAAATATTTTTAATCCATTTTGAATAATCACTTCATCATCGGGAAATTGTTCTTTTTCCCAATATATTTGGTAGTGTATATTTTCTTCAATCGAAACCGCTATGATTCGAATACCTTGCATATTACAATTATTATCTATATATTCTAATAATTCTTTCGCTGCTTCCTCCGTAAATTGCATTACGACTTCTCAACTCCTTTGTTGCTTATTTGATCAAAAGCGTAAAAGGTTCCATTTCTTTCATAAAAGGTTGGAAAAAATTTTTGTCTTGCCGGAGATGGTTTTACAAATTCATGATATGCTCGAAATAATAATGCCCTTTGAATATTCCACACCTCTTTATCAGAAGAATCAGCATCAAAATAACCTTCTTTTTGCAGTAGATTTTGAAAAGTCTTCAGTATATGCATTCTAGAAAGATTTAATATTTCCAGATGATAGGGCACATGGTAATAATCAAAAAAATCTTCTGCATCATACAAATTTTGTAATGTTTTTTTAGGCATATGCTCCCTCCCCTTTATTTGCACAATGTTTACAAAATGGATTACGCTTTAAAGAAAATGCTGCAGATTGAAATTGCAATGAATCAAAATGATATAATTTATTGTAATATGGTTCGCCTATTCCTGTTAAAACTTTAATAACTTCCAATGCTGCCATACATCCAGCTATACCTGAAGTTGCGCCTAAAACGGGAAATCCAAAAGGCTTCCATTTTTTATCTCTCTCTGGGAAAATACAAGCTAAACAAGCTGTTTCATTAGGTTTTATTGTTGTAATTGAAATTTCAAACCCTGACATGGCTGCTTCTATCATCGGTTTGCCTATATCAACGCATAATTTATTTAATGCATATCTTTCAGGAAAATCGTAGCGTGCATCTACCACTATATCCGCTGCACTTACTAATGGATAAGAAGTTTCATAATGTATTCTTTGAGAATATGCTTCAATTTTCACTTCAGGATTAATTTTTTTTAAGCTTTCAACCGCGCATTGTACCCGTTCTTCGCCTATTTTTTTACTGTCCATTAAAATTTGTCTATTTAAATCTGGAAGAATAATATTTCCCTCATGCGCTATTATTAATTTCCCTATTCCTGCAGCAGCTAAATAGATGGCCGCTGTCCCACCTAAGCCACCGATACCGGCAATAAAAACAGCAGCATTTTTTAACTTTTGTTGCCCCTCTGTTCCTAAAAGTTTTAATTGTCTGCTGTATCGATTATATGCATCAATATTATTGTTTTCAGTAATTGAAGGACTCATCTGCCCCCTCCTCATCTATTAGCTTTGTAGATGCTCTTCCTCTTTTGTTCGGTCATTCATTGCTTTTACAAGCCAAAGCGGAGGATTAGTTTGAAGCATTTTTAAAAGCTTGTCTAACTGCTCTTTAATTAAGGTATCCTCTTTAACCTTAACCGGCATAATTTTATTTCTTGTGACACGTGCCGCAGCAGTTGGTCCTATTTGTGTTATAAATAATAGAGTACAATCGATTATAAGATTTAACCTTTCTTCTATTCGATCACTTTCATTATTATTTTCCTCGTTAATTATCACCCTTGTAGCAAGCTTTTCATATCTTCCTTTTGTAATTTCATATATATCAAATGCAGCGGAATAGCCAAAATGCGTATTTATTGACTCCCCATCTGCCGTTGAAAATGCCACCTTTATCACTTTTTCCACTTCCTTTACTTTAATAGGTTCCCTAATTTAATAATTGTTTCTGTAGTACCTCTATAGCCCACACTAGTTGCTAATGAATTTCCTAATTGATGAAAAATAGGGAATCCAGCAGGCATAAAAGGAATATTCATTCTAATTGCACCTTGCTCTCCATGAGAATTGCTAATCCACAAATCAGCACTTGTTGCCATTTTCTCTAAATCATCTAAATCTCCAATAGTAATTTCTTCATCTATCTTGGATAAAATATTGGTAGAAAATGATGTCACCAATCCATCAAATTTTAAACCTAATCCCTTGCATAAGGTAATAAATGAATAAAGATGGTCCGGTTCTAAAGCCAACACTACTTTCTTTCCTAAAAAATTAAAATGGGCATCTAATAAACAATCCATTAAGACGTTTCTTTCCCAATGATAAAATGGGGAAACAGACTGCTTGCTAATAGCCTGTAAAAAGGAAAAAAACTCATCATTTGCTTTCAGCCCAGATAAACTCGGAAATACTCGAAACGGTATTCCAGCACCTTCCTCCATCATTTTCGCAGCACCTTCCATGCTAGATCCTACTGCAATCGTATACTCTGAAAATACTAATTGCTTGGATTGGCTATAGGTTATTCCTCCTTGAGTTAGAGACGAGTATCCTAAAGCATAATTTCCGGCTAATGATGTAGATAAATCGGGTGCAGTTATGACGGTGAATCCAAAAGACTGAAGAATGCGTTTAATTTCCATTACATCCGCTGGCGTTAAATGAGAACCAGGAAAAAAATTGATTTGATTTTTTATTTTTTGATTCGAAATGCAATCCTTCTCCTTTTTTAACAATTGCCTTATCATTGCTTCAACAGTACGGCTATAGCCTGACTCCAAAGAACCTTCAAAGTCGGGCAATGAAACTGGGAAGATAAAGCAGCTACATTCTTTGTCCACCTCTTTTATATAGTTATTCAAATTTCCTATTAAGTCATCTCCAGCTGTTTCCGTTAATCCTGTACTTATTACGGCAACAATAGATGGCTTATGCTTTTCTAATACCTTATCCATTGCCTTGATCATGTTTTGTTCAGCACCAAAAATAATATTCATTTCTTGAAGAGCTGTAGTTTGAATGGCTATAGGCTCCTGATAATGCTGGGTCATTAACGCTTTTATAAATGCTGCACAACCTTGTGAACCATGTACAATGGGAATAGCCTGATAAAAACCTTGTAACGCCAATACTCCCCCTAATGTCTGGCTGACTTTTAATGGATTAATAGTCAATTCCTTATCTGTTTTATACGTAACCATCTCTTATCTCTCCTCCCATGGAGGCCGAAGTTTCACCATTTGCCAGACAGGATTCTCTAACGAATTAACTAATTGTTCCGCTAATTTTTTCAACCCTTTATATCCTGCATAAGCATCATGTCTTTCCTGATTAATATCAATAAATGGAATATGCTCTTTTAAAGCAACATACATATTACGACCACCAGCTATCATGATATCTCCTTGTTCTTTTCTAAAGGTCTGCAATATTTTTTTTGCCCCACCAGATTCTATTAATTCCACATCCTTACCTACACGTTCTCTTATTCTTGCAATATCTTCATTCGTACTTTTGTTTGTTCCGACTCCTACAACATCAATCCCTAGTTCTTGAAGTGCTGAAATAATGGACCAGCTTTTTACGCCGCCTGTATAAAGAACAGCACGTTTCCCTTTTAATTTTTTTCGATGGATTGAAATTTCCTGATCCAGCTTCTTTTCTTCTTGATTGGTAAAGGCATATACCCTGTCTATTAGCTCCTTATCATTTAATAGTCGAGCAATTGTTTGTAAAGATAATGTGGTTTCTTTCGCCCCATAAAAAGAACCTTCAAAATAAGGAATATCATATTTTTCTTCCATTTTTCTTGCCATATTAATCAAAGCTCTGCTGCATACTACCATATTAAGCTTAGCCCTATGCGCCCAGCGGACTTCATTAAACCTGCCATCACCTGTAATCTTAGATAAGATATTAATTCCTACTTGGTTCAATAGTTCTTTTATATCCCATATTTCCCCAGCGATATTATATTCACCAATTAAATTGATATCCCACTTTGATTCAAATGGCGGTACTGCTGTTCCAATCACATAATCTAATAATGCTTCTCCAGCAAGACGATTTCCTAAATTTTTACTTCCTACAAATCCAGGACTATTTACTGGAATAATAGAAATGCCTAGTTTTTCTGTTTCACTGCGGCAGATTGCATCAAGATCCACTCCAATTAATGCTGTAATGCAAGTCGAATAAACAAAAATTGCAGGTGGACTAAATCTATCTACTATTCCGCGGATAGCATCTCTTAATTGTTTCTCACCACCAAATATAATCTGCTGTTCATTTAAATCTGTGGTTAGCCCATAACGGTGTAGATTAGAACCTGAACTAAGACTTCCTCTGCCCTCCCAACTATTTCCTCCACAAGCAATGGGACCATGAATGAGATGTGCCGCATCTGCAATTGGCAATAAAGTAATTTGAGCTCCATCAAAGGAACAACCACCTGCCGCTTCTCCAGGCTTAGGCTTAGGCTTAGCACAGCCTTTATGGTTATTATTCTTTACACTATGTTCACATGCAGGCTCTTGCATTGCCTTCATTACATAATTCTCCACATCTCCACCGCCTTTTAAATCCATAGTCAGTGAAGAGATAACCCCCACACTGACTTAAACTTTTTTCATTTAAATTATTTTTGCTTATCTAACGGTATCAAAACTATGGTCTGGAGCTTCATCATCTAATTGTTGTAAAATAGTATTTACAATTAACGTTAATAAATTTAATGTTCCTTGATATCCAATAATCGGATATCGATGCATATGATGGCGATCAAAAATTGGGAAGCCAATACGAACTAACGGAATTCCAGCATCTTTTGCACAATATTTCATATGTGTACTTCCTATTGCAAAATCCACAGGTTCTGTTAATAATAAAGAACGCATATGCCATAAATCTTTGCCAACATGGATTTTCCCTTCCATTCCGTATGGACTTGTTTTCAAAAGTGTCTCCGCTTCTTCTGCGAAGTTCTTATCACCATTTGTGCAAACAATATGGACAGGCTCGATGCCAATCTCTAAACAAAACGATATAAGACCAAGCAATAAATCTGGATCCCCCGCCATTGCTACTCGTTTACCATGCAAATATGGATGAGAATCAGTTAATGCATCTACAACACGTCCACGCTCGTCCTTTAGCACTTGTGGAATTTGTTTTCCCGTCAACTCTTTAATGTTTTTTAGCAATTGGTCTGTATTTTTTATACCAAGAGGCGTGGACATCGTAATTGTATCTTGTTTCCATTTTTTATTAATATATTTAGTCACTTTCTTAGTAGAATACTTTTGAAGAAGAAGAGTACCATTAGCATTATGCGCCTGTGCTACATCCTCTAATTTAGTTCCTCCATAGTAATAATTGTATTCTCCATTAGCAGGTGAATCTAAATTGTCACCATGGTCTCCTAATAATGTATAATCTACATCCATTAACTCAAGTATTCTTTTTAATTCTGCAAAATTTCCTGTATAAGTATCAAAACCAGTAATAATATTTACTTTATCTGATGGTCTTTTATAAGATAGATTCCCGTTTTTTTCTGATAAATATGCTAGGATCGAACGGATCATAGAATCATAGCCTGTTATATGTGATCCTACAAAACTAGGAGTATTTGCAAACGGAACAGGAAATTCCTGGTCAATTGCCCCCTCGATACGTGCACTTTCTATAAAAGCACTTAAGTCATCTCCAATAACTTCTGCCATACAAGTAGTACTAACTGCTATCATTTTCGGTTTGTACAATGCCGTACTATTTTCTAGTCCCTCAATTAGATTTCTCATTCCTCCAAATACTGCACCATCTTCCGTCATAGAAGAAGAGACTGCAGGTACAGGTTCTTTAAAATGACGAGTAAAATGGCTTCGAAAATAGGCTACACAACCTTGTGAACCATGTACAAAGGGCAGAGTTCCTTCAAATCCCAATGAAGCAAGAACCGCGCCTAACGGTTGGCAAGCTTTGGCTGGATTAATGGTAGCTGCCTCCCGACTGAAGTTCTTTTCTTTATATTCTTCCGTTTTTAAAAGTTCCACCGTATCCTCTACCTCTTGTACAGAACACGCAGCCTCAAAGACTCTTTTTTCTTCAGCTTGCTTTTGATATTTTTCTGCTTGAAACAATGTATTATGGTCTTTAATATTTAATTTTTTTGTCATTCTTCCCCCTCCTTTTCCCCTTAAAATGGTAAATCCATTAAATTCCATACAGGACTGTTAATTGCAGTATCCATATCCTGTGCAAAAACTTTAAATCCATCAAAGCCATGATAAGGACCACTATAATCCCAGGAGTGCATTTGTCTGAAAGGTATACCTAATTTGTGATAAACATATTTTTCTTTAACACCTGCACCCATTAAATCAACATCCAGCTTGTCTGATAAAAACTCTACATCAAATGCACCTGGATCATCATATAGAACCGTACCTTCTTTTAACTCCACAATTGTTTTCTCATAGTCATCTTTATGTGCAAATTCATAACCGGTAGCAACAATTTCCATTCCAAGATCTTCATATGCCCCTATAGTATGCCTTGCACGCAGCCCCCCTATAATAAGCATTACTTTTTTCCCTTCTAAACGAGGGTGATATTTTTCAATAACTTCATCCATTTCATCTTTATATGCAGCAATCACTCTTTCTGCATTAGCTTGTATTGTTTCATCAAAATGAGCCGCAATTGCCCGCAAACTTTCAATTGTTTTCGTTGGACCAAAAAAATTATATTCCATCCAAGGAATTCCATATTCTTTTTCCATTGTTTTAGCCATATAGTTCATAGAACGATAGCAATGGATTAAATTAAGCTTAGATTTGTGCGTAATTCCTAATTCATTGATTGAGCCATCTCCGGACCACTGCGCAATTACTCGTAAACCTATCTCCTCTAGTAAAATACGAGATGCCCAAGCGTCCCCGCCAATATTATAATCCCCAATGATTGCTACATCATATGGACCAGCTTCTTCAAGCTCCCTAGTTCCCATAACATGGTCACGTATGGTATCATTAGCAATATGATGACCTAAAGACTGGCTTACTCCCCTGAATCCTTCGCAACGAACCGGTATTACAGGTACACCAAGCTCTTTGGTCATTTTTTTGCCAACAGCCTCTATATCATCTCCGATTAATCCTACCGGACACTCTGATTGAATAGAGATTCCTTTGGCTAACGGAAACATTTCTTTTACTTCTTTACATAAAGCCTCTAACTTTTTATCTCCCCCAAAGACGATATCTCTCTCTTGGAAATCGCTTGTTATTTGCATAACTGTAAAATTATTAACTCCTAAGGTACCAGTTGCATAATTTCTTCGTGTGCCCCAGCTATATTGTCCACATCCTACTGGACCGTGACTTATATGAATCATATCTTTAATTGGTCCCCATACAACCCCTTTTGATCCTGCATAAGCACAACCACGGATAGTCATAACACCTGGACGTGATTTTATATTCGATTTTACCGAGCATTTTCCACTTTCAATATTCTCTTCTTCTACTACTTGAAAATGTTTTTTCTTGAATTTTTTTGTTCTTTCAGGATAGACCTCCAGTAATTCTTCGAGCATTTTCTGTCTATCCGTAATTTCTTTTGTACTCAATGGAATTCACCTCGCTTTTTTAGAAATCATTATTTATTTTGCAGAAGCTTCTTTTTCTTCTAATTTTTTAATTTGTGTTTCGTCATCTTCAATAACTCCATATTCCATTAAGAGTTCTTCCAATTCTTCCATTTCAATTGGGGTTGGAACAGTCAACATTTTATTATTAAGGATTTTTTGTGCTAAAATCTCATATTCTTTCGCTTGTTCATCTTCTGGTTTATATTGAGCAACTGTCATCTTACGCAGCTCAGCATGTTGTACAACATTATTTCTTGGAACAAAATGGATCATTTGTGTATTTAAACGGCGAGCTAATTCTGAAATAAGTTCTGCTTCACGGTCGGTATTACGGCTATTGCAAATTAAGCCCCCTAAGCGAACACCGCCACTATTTGCATATTTTAAAATACCGCGGGCAATATTATTGGCAGCATACATGGCCATCATTTCACCTGAACATACAATGTAAATTTCTTGTGCTTTATTTTCACGGATTGGCATTGCGAACCCACCACAAACTACATCTCCTAATACATCATAAGAAACAAAATCTAATCCTTCATATGCCCCCTCTTCCTCCAAGAAGTTAATGGAAGTGATGATACCACGTCCTGCACATCCTACACCTGGCTCAGGTCCTCCAGATTCTACGCATAAAATATCTCCAAATCCTTTATCTAAAACATCATCTAATTCTAAATCCTCTACAGTTCCCATTTTTGCTGCAAGCTCTAACACTGTACTTTGTGCTTTTGTGTTTAAAATTAGGCGAGTAGAGTCAGCCTTTGGATCACATCCTACTATCATAATCTTTTGACCAAATTTAGTAGCAAGTTGCGCTAACGTATTTTGTGATGTAGTTGATTTACCAATTCCACCTTTTCCATAGAAAGCTATTTGACGCATTTTATTTCCCCCTCATAATATTAATTTTTACATAAATATTGGTTCCGACGAGTTCATATACTGGTAGAATTTGCTGCTTTCATAAAGAAGTTCTTCTATATTTCCAGACTTAATAAATGGTACAATTCCTCTCTCTAATAAATACTTTTGCGGCGCCTCGCCGATTCCTGAACACAATAACATTTGACAGTCCTTTAAGATTGTCGCTGTTTCTGCTAAAATTGGCTTTTTGTTTGTTCCGCAATTAATTTTACCTACACAATAAGATTGAACTTTTCTTACGCCTACAAACTTAATCACTTCTTTATGAACATCAAAAATCAAAAATTCTTTTGCATGTCCAAAATGTAAGTTTACCCTTGCATTTCCCCGTGTTGTTATTGCGATTCGGATTCCAGGAATTGAAAAAGATGCTTCTGCTCTTATTTTGGCAACTTTTCCCTGTTTTTTCTTTTTACTTTCCTGAATCTTCAATTCCAATTTTTCTTGATAGTTTTTTCTTTCTTCTAAGTCATAGTGAATAGAAATATTCATAAGCTTTTCTTTTGTGAATTCCGAACTTCTATCTTCTCCTAATAAACCAACTGCATCTGCTCGACATTGTCTGCAATGCTTCATCATTTTTAAACTGCCAGAACACTTTTCTTGAACTTGCTGCACTTCCTTAGCTGTTGGATTTCTTATGCCATTCTTTTCAAAAACTGTATCAGGAGTTACAATAAGCGGCATAATATTATGAACAAAAGCTCCTCTATCCTTTATCGCTTTTGAAACCTCCTCCATGTGATGATCATTAATTCCTGGAATAAGAACAGAATTTACTTTACATAAAATCCCTCGCTCAGTTAGAGCTTCTAATCCTTTTAATTGATTATTAATAAGAATTTCCGCTGCTTCTATGCCCTTATATCGTTTACCTTCGTAGAATATCCAGGAATAAATGTGCTGGCCGACTAAAGGATTTACTGCATTAATCGTAATCGTTACATGGTCAATATTTAATTCATGTATCTGATCCACAAATTCTAATAGGCGCAGGCCGTTTGTACTCAAGCATAATTTAAGATCAGAGGCTTTTTTTGCAACCCCTCGAAATGTTTCAAAGGTTCTTTCCGGATTGGCTAAAGGATCTCCAGGCCCTGCAATTCCAACAACAGATGTTTGTTTTATTTCCCCTGCAACAACCAATACTTTTTTTACTGCTTCTTCTGGTTTTAAAACTTCACTTACTACACCCGGTCTACTTTCATTTGCACAGTCAAACTTACGACTACAATAATTACATTGAATATTGCAAGCAGGTGCTACAGGCACATGCATACGCGCAAAATAGTGATGAGCATCCTCACTATAGCAAGGGTGACGAGCAATTCGATCTTCTAAGTCCTGATTAATCGTCTTCACACTCTCTCCCTCCCCAAAATAGAGTTATTCTTATACACGAATACATAGTTGCTAATTTTATCCTTGGCACCACTCCTTTTTTCTTTTTTCTTCCTTCAACTTAAAAGTTTCCAACACATCAACATTGTTAATTCCATTAATTGGAATTTAATTTTGTTGATACTCCGATAATATTTATTGTCGAATGCCGAATCAACGGAATTGTCAGAAAATTTAACGTGCTATTTTTTGCAACCGCTTTTAAATGCGTGTTTTATTCAAAAAGTTGTAACAAAAAGATATTTTCACAAAAAACTAACCATTTTTTGTCTATTTATATTTAAAAAAATAAGATTTTTTTCTTTAGGGGGAAGGAAAAAGAAGTTTTTTTATATTATGACTGTTTTCGTAAACTTTGTTGCTTTTAAAGGAGTAGGTTGTCTTCCGTTCTAGGATGCTCGCTTTCCATGGGGCGGGCGGTGAGCCCACAGGAATCTCGCACCTTTCACTCCAATCAACCTGTTTTAACAATGGATTTACTTATTGAAACTATCCGAAAAACAACAATCTTTTAAAAAACAGCCTATATTATTTATTTCTTAATTAGAGCAAAACCTTTAGATTATCAAGTATTTTAAATCAATCCATGACTTTTACAGAGGAAGATTGCTTTGCTAAAGGCAAATCAACAGTGTAATGAACTTAGAAAAAAAATACTCTCATCAGCAATTTTTTCAATAGGCTGATAAGAGCAAGTCTCTAACAAAAATAATACGATTCATTTGTTCAACAAAATTATCCTGCATGTAATTTTTCTCTATTAACAATCTTGCCTTTTTTTAAGTGGATAATATGATTGCCCAATTTTTTAGCCTCTTCATAATCATGTGTAACCATGATTATTGGTATGTCCCACATTTCATGAAGCCTCAACAATTCTGCATAGCACTCTTTTTTTGTTTCTTGATCGAGGCTTGAAAATGGTTCATCAAGCAGAAGGATATCCGGTTCTGTTGCTAACGCTCTGGCTAATGCTACCCTCTGCTTTTCTCCTCCAGATATTTGTTTAGGATATTTTTTTAAGAGATGCTCAATGCCTACACTCTGCACTAATCGATTCATCAACTCCTGACTCTTCATTCCATATTGAATATTCTTCTCTACAGTCATATGAGGAAACAGCGCAAAATCTTGAAATAAGTATCCTACTTTTCTTTGTTGAATTTTTACTGATTTTCTATTTGTTTGATAAAAGGTCTTTTGATTTAATTGGATAAGTCCTTCATCAGGATTATCAAGCCCTGCAATACAATTTAGTATGGTGGTTTTCCCGGAACCCGATGGCCCAAAAAGAATGACTATATTATTATTTTCTTTTAATTCTACATCGATTGTAAAATGTGGAAGATTTTTTTTTATCTTGATGGCAAGCATTTTTTGTCCCCTTTCTTCACACTCTTTACTTTTCACTTTTATATCTTAATAAATTGCGTTTACTCCACCAATTAATCCAAATAATTGCTCCAAAACCAAGAATAATTAAAATGATTACCCAATATGTAGCAACCTGCGAATTTCCAGATTGAACTGCAAAATAAATGGTCAACGGTATTGTATCTGTTTTCCCTGGAATAAAACCAGCGATCATTAAAGTTGCTCCAAATTCTCCTAATGATCTAGCAAAAGTTAATACTAGACCCGCCAATAAACCAGGCCAAGCAAGAGGAAATGATACCGTCCAAAAAACCTTCCATTTGGAAGCCCCCATTATTTGGGCTGCACTTTCTAAATTTTTATCATAATTTTGAAAAGCTGCAGAAGCACTTTGATACATTAAAGGAAACGATACAACAATGGAGGCAATAACTGCACCTATCCAGGTGAATACAATTTGTAGATCAAACCAATCTAGCAAGAATTTTCCTATTGCCCCGTTTTTCCCAAAAAGAAATAATAAAGAAAACCCGACAACTGTTGGCGGTAATACTAAAGGCAATAGGATAATTCCTTCTACGATACTTTTCCCAAAAAATTCACTTCTCGCTATAAATAATGCTAAAATAATTCCTAAAATAAAAACAATGCATGTAGCTATACTAGCAATTTTCAGCGATAAAATAAAAGGTGTATAATTCATATCTGTTATTAACTCCTTGTTTTCCGTTCCTTTATTTCAGAAATATTCAGTCTTTAGATTGCTTTATTTAGAAAATCCATAATTACTTAATATTTTTTGTGCTTCATCCGTATTCAAAAATTCAACAAACGCCTTTGCCTCATCAAGGTTTTTAGTATCTTTAAGTACAGCACCTGGATAAACGATTGGTTTATGCCATGTTGGGTCTGCTTCTGCTAGTACTTTGACTTTATCGGATAAAAGAGCGTCACTTGAATAAACAAATCCAACATCTGTATTACCTGATTCCACATATTTCAGCGTTTGTGCAACATCACTTCCATAAACAAAGTGCTTTTCTAACTCTTTCCATTTCTCGATTTTTATCAATGCTTCTTTTGCATATGATCCTGCAGGTACACTCTCTGGATCTCCCATGGCAATTTGTCCAATTTTATCAGTTAATTTTTCAAAAGAATCAATTTTAATGTCACTATCCTTGCTTGCAATTAATACAATCTTATTTCCAGAAAAATCTTTTCTCGTCTCTTCTACAATCATTTTCTTTTCAGATAATGTATCCATCCACTTTTGATCAGCTGATAAAAAAATGTCTGCAGGTGCACCTTGCTCAATCTGTTGGGCTAAAGTGCCAGAACTGCCGAAATTATTTGTAAATTTAACGTCCGAATGTTCTTTCTGAAATCCTTTTTGCAAATCACTCATTGCATCTGTTAAACTAGCTGCAGCAGAAACTTTCAACTCTATTTCTTCTTTTTCATTCGTTTGTTTTGAGGCATTTTCCTGATTTCCGCATCCAATCAAAGCAATAGCAAACAATGCAGTCAAGAATAATACAAAAACTTTTTTCTTCATAAAAATTCCCCCAACCAACTTTTTATTTATAACTAAATATAACTTAACATAACTATTTTTATCAATTAATTATTTATTTTTATTTATAAACAACTAGTTATGCTTATTTATAATTAGTTAACGTGATTATAAATGTGATTGATGCGTTAGTAAATGGTAAAATAAAAAAAATAGATTTTTTTTTGGAGGATTATGGAATGACGACAAATGAATCCTTTACTACAGAAGAGATTGCCGAGATTTTAAAAGTTTCAAAATTAACCGTCTATGACCTTATAAAAAAGGGAGAACTTAAAGCATTTAGGGTAGGGCGCCAAATGCGCATTGATGCTGCTGATTTAGAAGCATTTAAAAAAGGATCCAGGGAAATATCACAAAATACAGTGGAACGGACGCCTACTCAAATCAGCGTTACAAATCCACAGCAAGATCATGTTTTTGAACCATTTACTAAGCATCGACCTATTATTATCAGCGGACAAGATACTTGTTTAGATATCCTGGCAAAACATATCGAGCAAACAAGCAAATCATATCGCCCCCTTCGCTCCTATATAGGCAGTCTAAATGGATTGCTAGCTATGTATAAAGGCGATGCAGATATTGTCAGCACCCATTTATATGATGGGGAAACAAACAGCTACAATATTCCTTATGTAAAAAAACTTTTAGTAAGTCACTCTTATATTGTTATCCGCTTTATAACAAGACAAGCTGGTTTATATGTAGAGGCAGGAAATCCTAAAAATATTAAAAATTGGTCCGATCTAGATCGCAGTGATATAAAAATAATCAATAGAGAAGTAGGGTCCGGTGCCCGAGTTTTATTGGATGAACAGCTGAAAATTAATAAAATAAACAAAAATAGTGTTAATGGATACCAACATGAATGTACAAGCCACTACAGTGTTGCTGCTATCATAACTCAAGGAAAAGCAGATGTTGGAGTAGGCATAGAACGAGCTTCTCATTATTCCAAAGGCATCGATTTTATTCCCCTAATCAAAGAGGACTATGATTTGGTTATTCTAAAAACAGAACAAAATTATGAACTTATTAAGCTGCTATCCATTCTACTGAACTCTCAACAGCTAAAAGAGGAATTACAAGCTATTGGCTACGATGTGACAAGTACAGGAAAAATTATTTATGAACAATAAAAAATTGTTTTGATAAATCTAAATTGCTCTAAGCAGTTTTATTTATCAAAACATTTTTTTATATAAAGATTTATTTTTAGAGATTTCCCTATATCATCCTCCCTTCTTCTTAAGAAAGTTACGATATTTGTCACAGCTTTGGGGAGATTTATCCTTTAGAATAATAACTATGCTAGTTTTTTAAATTTTCTGTCTTTTTTTACACAAGGTTAAAAACAAGTACTTAAACTTAAGTTAACAATTCTACGAGGAGGGAATTTTTTTGTCTATTTTACCAACCAAAAATAAGCTTGGATTTTATGAAATTCGATTAGAATCTATAGGTGGACTAGGAGCAAACCTAGCAGGCAAAATGCTGGCAGAATCAGGGGTGCTTGGCCTCGGGCTTAATGGATCCAATTTTTCCTCATATGGTTCTGAAAAAAAGGGCTCACCAGTAAAAAGCTTTATCCGCTTCTGTGATCCTGAAACGAAAATCAGAGCACATAGTCCAATTGATGAACCTCATGTTATTGGCATTTTCCATGAAGCTTTATACAAATCAGTTGATGTGATCAGTGGATTAGAACCCAATGGAATTGTCCTTGTCAACACAGCAAGAAACGTTGACTTAGTTAAACATGATTTGAATCTAAATTATGGAAAATTGGCGATAGTTGATGCGCTTCAAATTGCTGTAAAAGAAAAAACACGTGTTAATACTGCAATGCTGGGAGCATTATTTCGCATATGTAATTTTCTTGATCCTGAGGCAATGCGTAAAGTAATAACAAAAACGTTCGAAAAAAAATATCCACATTTAGTAGAAGCAAATATCCGTACATTTGATAGAGGCTACAACGAAGTAAAATTTAAAAACTATGAAACAACTGAAAATGCCCATACCATAGCATTTTCAAGACCCCGCTCTCGACTTGGCTATAACACACAACAAATAGGCGGCGTTATATTGGCACCAGGCAATAGTCTAATGAAAGACTTAAGCGGATCACGCCAAGGCTTTATCCCTCAATTTGACAAGGAAAGCTGTATAAGCTGCGCCTCCTGTGATACCGTTTGCCCAGATTTTTGTTTTGTATGGGACAAAAAAGTAAATAAACGAGGACGTACCATCATGTCTCTGAAGGGGATTGACTATCAATATTGCAAAGGTTGCCTAAAATGTGTAGAGGCATGCCCAACAAGCGCTCTAAAGGGTGTTCGTGAAGTAGAAAAATTTGCGGAAACAGAGCAAGTGAAACAAAAATTTCCTTATGTTACTACAGGGGGTTGTTTATAATGTCCATTTTAGAAAATGATTTGCTCATCAAAAATGCACCTGTTCAATTAACAACTTTTGAATCAGGGAATGAAATGGCTGCGATGGCTGCAGCCCAAATAAATTATCATATAATGGGCTATTTCCCTATAACTCCCTCCACTGAAGTAGCTCAGTATCTTGATCAAATGAAAACAAGAGGGGAACATGATATTAAATTAATACCTGCTGATGGCGAGCATGGATCTGCTGGCATTTGCTACGGGGCATCAGCAACAGGAGCACGTGTTATAAATGCAACTAGTGCAAATGGTTTTATGTATATGCTTGAACAAATGCCTGTACAAGCTGGAACTCGTTATCCAATGGTGCTAAATCTAGTGACGCGGGCTATAAGCGGGCCATTGGATATTCGAGGGGATCATTCAGATTTGTATTATGCATTAAATACCGGTTGGGTTATTATTACTGCTAGCACTCCTCAGGCAGTTTATGACATGAATATTATGGCATTAAAAATTGCAGAACATGCAAAAGTTCGTTTACCAGTAATTGTTGCTTACGATGGGTTTTTCACTTCTCATCAAAAAAGAAAAGTACATTACTTTGAAGATAGAAAAGTTGTACAAGATTTTGTTGGTCCTTGTCCGACGGAATATCCAGCTATTCGAGATCCCAAAAAACCGGTTACAATTGGTGCCCATATGAATGGGGATGATTTACTGAATAATCATTATCAGCAATCACAGGCAATGTACGCAGCAAAAGATGTCTTCAATGAAATCTCAAAACAATTCGAACAAATTTCTGGGCGCTCTTATCCATTAGTCGATTTATATAAAATGGAGGATGCAGAAGTTGCCCTATTCTTATTAAACTCGGCGGCAGAAACTGCTAAAGATGTAGTAGATCAATTACGCAAACAGGGGGTTAAAGCCGGTATAATAACTCCTAATATAATTCGTCCATTTCCTTCTGAAGAAATTAGGAAGGCACTGCGGGATGTCAAATCTCTTTTAATCGGAGAGAGAGCCGATTCCTATGGCGGGAATGGGCCTACTTTAACTCATGAAGTAAAGTCTGCTATTCAAGAAGATCCTAACAACCACACTATTGTGCTAAGCAGAGTATTTGGATTAGGAGGCAAAGACTTTTACGCTGATGATGCAGAAGCATTTTTTAACATGGCCCTCGAGGCTTTGAACAATGGCTTTGCAGAAAAACCCTTTGATTATTATGGTCAGTATACAGGAAAAGAAGAAAACGAAATCAAACCTATCATTGAACCACAATATGGAGATGTATATAATTCTGGTTTAATAGAGATTTCTCCAAACGAAGAGACTAACTCACTAAAAGTAAAAGTGCCTTCATTGCGTTCCCTGACCAGTAAACCAAATCGCTTTGCTCCAGGTCATGGTGCATGTCCTGGATGCGGCATTTTAAGTGGCCTAGAATTATTTTTCAAAGGGATAGAAGGGGATATTGTTGTTTTATTCCAAACAGGTTGTGCATATGTTGTCACAACAGCCTATCCTCATACTTCCCATAGGCAAACAATGATGCATAATTTGTTCCAAAATGGGCCAGCAACATTATCAGGGACCGTTGAAGCATTTTTAGAACTGCAAAGAAGAGGAGAAATTCAAATTTCAGAAAACACAACCTTTGTTATGGTAACAGGAGATGGAGGAATGGATATTGGAATGGGTTCTGCTATCGGCACTGCTTTAAGAAACCATAATCTAATCATGTTAGAATATGATAATGAGGGTTATATGAATACAGGTTCACAAATGTCCTACTCTACTCCAATCGGTCATATGACTAGTACAAGTAACGTGGGCCTTGCACAAAAGGGAAAAGCATTTCACCATAAAGATACAGCCCAAATTATGGCTGCTACCAATATTCCATATGTATTTACAGGATCTGAGGCCTTTCCACAAGATTTAATCAAAAAAGCAGCTAAAGCACAATGGTATGCCCAAAATGTCGGGACTGTCTATGGAAAATTACTAATAACTTGTCCAGTAAATTGGAAAACAGAGGATCGTTTTGGAACAAAAGTAGTAGAAGCTGCTGTAAATTCCTGCTTCTTCCCTTTATATGAAGTAGAAAACGGAACAACTGCCATAACCTATAATCCAGAAGAAAAAGATAAAAAAATCCCTTTGACAGAATGGTTGAAATTTATGGGAAAAACAAAACATCTATTAAAAGAAGAAAATAAAGAAATGCTAACCGACTTTACTAATGAAGTGGAGAAACGTTGGACAAAGTTAAAAATTAAAAACGAAAATCCTTATTTATAAAAATAATTATGCTCAAGAGGGTAGAAACATTGTTGCATCCTAACATGTTTCTACCCTCTTTATATAAAGAAAGAAGAAAATCGGCATATTTCTCCTTAGTTATTAATTAAACATAAATAACATATACAATTCTATACATGAATATCTTCTGCATTTGCATATCTATATATGGAATAACTATTATTTAGAGGTACTTTTTATCAAATTCACCCTGTAATAGGTCCATGGAGGTATTAGCTTGATTAATTTAGAAACCATTCAAAAGGATATTTTTCAAAGAAAAGAAGAACTAATTCAGCTTCAGCATATAGATGGGGCTTGGAGATTTCTTTTTCAAGGAAGCTTAATGACAGACGCCTTTTTTATTATTACTTGCAGAGCGTTAAATATAACAGATTATGAAGAGACCATTATTAAATTAGTGGACACTTTAAAAAAAGCGCAAACTAATACAGGATATTGGAAGGCATATAAAGACGAAACCAATGGAAATCTTTCTTCAACAGTAATTGCCTATACTGCTCTTTTATATTCTGGTTATTGCAAAAAGGAAGATAGCAAAATGCAACAAGCCAGATCGTATATTATAGCAAACGGTGGATTGGAAAAGTCCCATTTTATGATTCGCTGGATGTTATCAGTCAATGGTATGTATCCATGGTCTAATATGATTTATATTCCTATGACTTTTTTGCTTCTTCCAACTTATCAACCTATTAATTTCTTTCAATTTAGCTCTTATGCTCGTATTCATTTCATTCCTATGCTGATTGCTTCTAATAAAAAATATACATTAACCAATGATAATACACCAAATTTAAAGGATCTTTTTCCAAAGAGTATCAACACTTCTTCACCATTACTTGTCTTAGAAGATGACCGCTCTCCTTTATCTTTTCTTTGGAAAGAAATAAAAAAGGCAGGGGCACTCCCTGCATATATGCATAATCTTGGCTATATATATGCAGAAAAATATATAGTGAATCGTATAGAAGAAGATGGAACACTATACAGTTATGCTAGTGCAACCTTTTTTATGATATATGGCTTATTGGCGCAGGGCTACAATAAGAACTCTATTATTATTAAAAAAGCCATTTCTGGTCTTTTTTCTCTTATTAAAAGCGGTGAACATAATACGCATCTTGAAAATTCTACTTCTACAGTTTGGGATACTGGATTAATCTGCTACAGTTTACAAGAAGCTAAACTGTCTAGTGACTCAAAAACAATAAAAAAGGCGATTGCCTACCTTCTAGATAAACAGCATACAAAAAAGGCAGATTGGTCTATTCATAACCCACATACGCCTCCTGGGGGGTGGGGTTTTTCCGCCATTAATACAAATAATCCTGATAATGATGATACATCTGCAGTATTACGCGCATTAAAACAAACCGCTACTAATAATCAATCAATCTATTATGCTTGGAAAAAGGGCGTTAATTATTTACTATCCATGCAAAATAGAGATGGGGGATGGGGCGCTTTTGAAAAAAACACCAATTGGGAATTACTTCAATACGTTCCTATCGAAAATGCCAGAGATGCCGCTGTTGATCCTTCTACAGCAGATTTAACTGGCCGTATATTAGAATTTCTCGGAAACTTTGCCGAGTTTAATCATTCTCATCCCAAAGTTAAAAGAGGCATCAATTGGCTATACTCTAATCAAAATAATGATGGCTCTTGGTACGGCCGCTGGGGCGTCTGCTATATTTATGGGACCTGGGCAGCAATTACAGGATTAAGAGCAGTTGGTATAAATAAAAATGATAAAAGTATAAAAAAGGCCATTCAGTGGCTAAAAACCATTCAACACGAGGACGGGGGATGGGGAGAGTCTTGCCAAAGCTGTGAAAAACTCCTCTATATTCCCCTATCTTTTAGCACCGATTCTCAAACAGCATGGGCTGTGGATGCCTTGATTGCTGCAGGAGAAGGAAAAAGTAACACAGTGATAAAAGGCATAAACTATTTGCTGAAGAAAAATAAGGAAAAAACAAGTATTCTTTATCCAACAGGAATTGGTTTACCTACGCAATTTTATATTTATTATGAAAGCTATAATAAAATTTTTCCCCTGCTTGCACTCTCTCACTTCTATAAGTATATGTCAGAAAATCTGTAGAATATCTTCTTTAATACAAAAGGGAGTTAGTTATGGCTAATTCCCTTTATAAGCTGCTTTTCTCCCTTTATTTTCCATCTCTACTATTTACAATAAGTTTAAAATCTTTACTCTATTTAAATATTTTCTTTAAATTCCATTAATATCCTTCCTAGATAATATAACAAGTAATACATATTTTGGAGGGATAAAATGTTACTAAAATCATGGAAAAAAAGGTTTTTGCCAATTGCGGTTATTTCGTCTCTATCATTGTCAGTTTTAGCAATGCCGCCTTCCTTTGTTGAAGCAAAAGGACAAGCTAAGCAACCAAAAAATATTATCTTTCTAATTGGTGACGGAATGGGAGTCTCCTATACTTCTGCATATCGTTATCTCAAAGATAATCCTAAAACAAAAATCGCCGAAAAAACTTATTTTGACTCTTATCTAGTAGGACAACAAATGACCTATCCAGAAGATCCTGCTCAAAATGTTACAGATTCCGCCTCTGCTGCTACAGCTATGTCTGCTGGCATCAAAACTTACAATAATGCTATAGCAGTAGATAATGATGAATCAGCTGTTAAAACGGTATTGGAAGCAGCAAAAGAAAAGGGAAAATCTACTGGTCTCGTAGCAACTTCAGAGATTACTCATGCTACACCTGCTGCATTCGGAGCACATGATATTAGCAGAAAAAATATGAATAGTATAGCAGATGATTATTTTGATGAACGTATTTTAGGCAAACACAAAATAGATGTTTTATTAGGCGGCGGAAAAGACTTATTTATCCGCACAGATCGAAATCTAGTAAATGAGTTTAAGAAAGATGGTTTCAGTTATGTGAATAATCGCAATAGCTTATTAAATAACAAAGATACTCAAGTAATCGGTTTATTTGCAGATGCTGGCTTACCAAAAATGATTGATCGCAATAAAAACACTCCTTCATTAGAGGAAATGACAAAGTCAGCAATCGACCGTTTAAAAGAGAATAAAAAAGGATTTTTCTTAATGGTAGAAGGAAGCCAAATTGATTGGGCTGGCCATGATAATGACATTGTTGGGGCTATGAGCGAAATGGAAGACTTTGAAAAGGCATATAAAGCAGCAATAGACTTCGCTAAAAAAGATAAAGATACATTAGTTATTGCTACAGCAGATCACTCTACCGGAGGATTTTCTATTGCAGCTAATGGAGATTATAACTGGCATGCAGAACCAATAAAAGCTGCCAAAAGAACGCCTGACTTTATGGCTGAACAAATTCTTAAAGGGGAAGATGTAGAAAAGACTCTAAAAAAATACATTGCACTTTCTTTAACAAAAAAAGAAATAAAATCTGTCCAAGATGCTGCTAATACCAAAAACTTTACAACTATCGATAATGCTATCGAGGCCATTTTTAATACTCGATCAAATACCGGCTGGACAACTGGCGGACATACTGGTGAAGATGTACCTGTATATGCATATGGACCAAAAAGTGACCTTTTTGCCGGACAAAAGGATAATACTGACCATGCAAAACTTCTTTTTGAATTGATGGGTGCGAAAGTCACCATAAAAGATAAATAACAGAGTAACAATAATAACTGAGTAGGAAGTCTTTTTAACATTTCCTTAAAAAGACTTCCTTTTCTATTTTCAGGAGGTACATATAATGAAAAAAATGATAGCTTTATGCTTTATCTGCTTACTCTTACTATCTGGATGCTCTTCTTATAAAGAAGATAATTACTTATTTCCAGAAGTTTCTTCAACAAAAAGCAAGTCTGCAAAAACAACTATTCCAACTTACTATAAAGATTATCCTGCCAATCCCCAAGTAATTGATGATCGTACTTTAGTACAAGCAGGACAAACGATTCGCAGCAATAAAGGTGAAGCTACATTAACAAAGATAACTAATATAAATAATTTATATAGAACAGAGGCCATTGAATTAAATATACAGGAAGCAAAACTAATCAACTATAAACCAGCTTACAGCCTGACAGATTTTTATCACAGCTATACACATGATGAACAATTCACCTTTATTAAATGTTTTGTTGAAGTTAAAAACACATCTGGCGAAACACGCTATTTTGCACCTGTTGCGTATCTAACAACAGATACAGGCGAACGGATTACATGGGACCAAGATATCTATTTAGAAAACTTAAATAATCCCTTAAAACCGGATGAAACACGAAAAGGATCAATTGGATTCATTTTGAAAAAGCCTAATATAAAATCAGTGAAAATTAATACAAGTGATGTATTTGATGAAAAACATATAAAGCTTGCTACCGAAAAAAACATAGACATTTCCTTTTAAAAACCAGTACTATCAGCCTGCATGAAAATGACTGTTTGTCAGCTATAACTATATAAATCTAGTGATTATTAGTCATTTTCGGGCAGCCTATTTCTTCTTATGAAGCATGAGCTATTTCTGTGTTTTTTTTGTCCCTGTCAATATACAAGATTAAAGGAATAAGCATGAGGCTAAGCAGCACTAATACTAAAAATACTTGTGTATTAGTATTGGCTACATCACGAATTAGTCCTAATACAATAGGAAGAGTTCCCCCTAATATATATCCCCCCAGCTGCATAAGAGCGGTCCATGCACTTGCATCTTCTGCTGTTTCCGTTTCATTTAATGGCAACATTAAAGCAATAGGAAACAGTCCTCCAATTCCTACTCCAATTAAAATTGCAGAAGTCCAAGGTGAAGCTAACGAAAAAGCAAGCAGTAATAAGCCAATGAATGTTAAAAACGCACTAATATATATAAATAAATTTCTGTTTTGCAAATAATCCACCAATATCGGGACAAAAAAAGAGCATGTCATTTGAATAAACGCCAAAACGGTTACAAGTGTTCCTGCCTCCTTACTGGTAAAACCCATACTTTGTGCTGTAGAAGCAATCCATGTAGTGGCTGAATAAAATATTCCTGATTGAATTCCAAAAAAGATAGTAATGGCCCATGCCTTTTTATTTTTAAATGGGAGTTTGACTGCACCATTTAAGGTTCCCTTCTGTTCTTTTCCTCCCTTTATTGCATATGACCACAAAAGAGAAGCCAAAATAGCCAATACTCCCCAAACAGCAAGAGCATGATTCCATGATTGATTGAATAATTGCTGCAGGTCAATTGTTAATCCTGCACTTAATGATGCTCCCAATCCCATTCCAACCGAGTATATACCAATCATTACACCAATCTTAGACGGATATTTTTTTTTAATAACCCCCGACAATAATGGTCCTGCAAGTGCAATTCCTATGCCAATTAGTAAAGAAGTAATAAGCAAAATCCATGTATAATAAGCTATGCCTCTTATAAAGGTCGCTCCCCCTATTAAAAGCAAACAGCCAGCAATCGCCTTTTCTGCCCCCCATTTTTCAGTTGCATATCCTGTAAAAAATGCAAATATACCCATACATAAAACAGGAATGGAAGGTAAAAAACTGACAATAAAATTACTTAAATGCAAATCATGCCGAATTGTTTCTAAAACAGGAGAAATGGAAGTAATGCCAATTCGCAAATTTAATGATACAGCAAACAACGAAATAATATAAATATACATATCTTTCTTCCGAGTCAAGGTTAACATCCCTCCTCTTTATCAATCAATGCTTTCTCTTTTATCATACCTTATCTTTCTATAAAAAAAGGACTTTCCTGCTAATTGTCAAAAAAGAGATGAAATTATTATAAAAAAATGGCATCAACTAATATAACATTTTTTTCCTTATTCATATTCATTGCTATTAGCATATCATTTAAACGAAACCTGCTAAAAAGAAATTCAATAGTTTGATTCATAATTTAGGGCTGCTAATTATTCAGCAAATATGAAATAAGTAAATAAATATTCAATAATCTGTTCTATTTTTTCCATATTAGATTATACTATTGGGCAGAGGTGAAAAAAATGTACAAACTATTATCACATAATGATTTAGATGGAATAGGCTGTGGCATTCTGGCTAAGCTTTCTTTTGAGGATCAAGTAGAAGTCCGCTATAATTCCATTGCTGGCTTGAATCAAGAAGTAGAGAAATTTCTTCAGCATGAAGCAGAACATCCTTTTTTATTTATAACAGATCTTTCTGTTAATGAAGAAAACAGAAAAAAATTAGAAGCATTTTATAAAAAAGGGGGGAAAATCCAATTAATTGATCACCATAAAACGGCACTGCATTTTAATGATCATGAATGGGGATCTGTATCTGTGAAGGATGCAGATGGAAACTTAACTTCGGCAACATCATTATTTTACGAATATCTCATTCAGCATAATCTCCTTACACCGTCCAATTGCATTGAAGAATTTGTAGAACTTGTCAGACAATATGACACATGGGATTGGGAGAAAAATAATAATCAACAGGCTAAAAAGCTAAATGCCTTATTTTTTCTTATCTCCATGAGTGAATTTGAAGAAAAAATGATCGATCGACTCAAAAATAGCAATCACTTTTATTTTGATGAATTTGAGGAAAAACTATTAGAACTTGAAGACACTAAAATAGAGCGCTATATCCGTCGCAAACGGAGAGAACTTGTACAAACAGAAATTAATGGCTTTTTCGCTGGCATCGTTTATGCAGAATCTTATCATTCTGAATTGGGAAATGAGCTTGGCAAGGAATACCCCCATTTAGATTATATTGCCATTTTAAATATCGGCGGAAAAAAAGTGGGATTTCGAACAATCCATGATACAGTCGATGTCTCACAAATAGCCGGAAAATACGGCGGAGGAGGGCATGCAAAAGCATCTGGATGCACTCTAACTGCTGAGGCCTACAACGATTTTGTCCTAAATACTTTTTCACTTGAACCAGTGAGGGAAGATGCAAGAAAAAATACATATAACATAAAAGAATCTCTATTAGGTTCGATGTATGAAAATAAAGCAGAAGAACACTTTTATCTATACCCTTTAAATAATAAAGAATGGGTTATTGAACAAAAGAAAAAGCAATTGCCAGTAACGTTCTCTACTTTCCTAGAAGGAGAAAGCTACTTAAAAAGAAATCATGGTACATGGTTGGCAAAAGATTATAAATTTATTAATTATTTAATGGGCTATGTAAAGAAAAAGAATTAGAATTAATGTTCGCAAAAAAATAACTAGTACTTCAGAATGGATCTAAGTTTATGTATTGCAGCCATTCTGAGGTATTAGTTATTTACTTTATCCTTCTAAAATCAAACAATCCACTTATTTCTCAGCATTCATTTTAATTTTCTAATAGATTTTCAAGAAATGTTCTCTTACTTTGCGCATTATCTATTGTAATAATATCTACATCACTATCAATCTCTTTTTTTACTTGCTCTCCTTTTATTGCTTTCAAAGCATTTTCCCCGCTAATATATCCCATATCATAAGGATTTTGAGCAATTGTAGCTCGGATTGTACCATTTTCAATCTTTTTAACCATTTTTATAATGCCATCCGCACCTACTACAGGAATATTTAAGTTCTTCTCCTCCAATACCTTCATTATTTTCAGAGCTGCTCCGTCGTCAGTAGCAAATATCCCCTTCACCTTTGAATTCGCTTGCAAGATTTCCGGGATTACGGGAGCTATATCTTTATTTAACTCGAACTGTTTAATAACCATATGAATACCAGCATTATTTAAGGCTTTTTTTGCTCCCTGAATTCTATCTTCACTTACATAATCATTTGATATATACCCAATAATCAATATTTTATCATTAGGCTGAGACATAGAAGAAAGCAACTCTCCCGCCTTTTGTCCCAGCAGATCATTATTTGTGCCAATAAAAGAAGTTTTACCAGACCAATCTAAGTTTGTATCAACAAGAAGAACAGGAATATTATGCTTCTCATATTCCTTTAAAATGGGAATTGGTAGTTTAGCATCCTCAGGAGAAAATATCAATGCATCTGGTTTTTCCTTTAGCACTTTTTTCAGAATATCAATTTGATTCATCTTTGTATTATCTGACGCTAAAAACTTTCCTTCTACTCCATAATTATCAAAGGCTCTTTCTATACCAGCAACTATTATTTTCCAGTAGTCTGACTTTGTTCCTTTTAAAACCACAGCAATCTTCGGTTTTTTTTGCTTTTTTTCTATTATTATATAACTACATAATCCACCTAAAAAAACTAAACATATCAATAAGATGAACCATTTCTTTTTCAACTGCTATTCTCCTATCCTAGTTACACTTTAATCACACTGCTCTAAAGCAAATGGAAAATATAGTCCCTTTACTGCTTGTATTAACTTTAATCTTTGCATTATGACGCTCTGCAATACTATAGCAAACAGCCAATCCCAACCCCGTGCCATTATCTTTGGTTGTGAAAAACGGAGTTCCTATTTTATCTAAAACGTCATCTCCTATTCCTTCACCGGTATCGCAAATTTCCAAAATTACATTTTCTTGTTCTACATAAGTTTTAATCGTTAAAACTCCGTCATTGGACATCGATTCCAGACCATTTAAAGCAATATTTAATAAGAGTTGACGAATTTCCTTTTCATCTAGGTATAACATCGGACAATTTGCTAATTGAAGCAATACCCTTTTGCCAGATAAAAGCGCTTCTGCATTTAGGAGGGGATAAATGATTTCAATAATATCATTGAGGGATTGAATTTTTCTGTCGCTCGTTTTATTTTTAGCTAGGGTTAGAAATTCCTTAATAATTTTATTTGCTCTGTCTAACTCATCTATCATTAAATCCAGATGCTCCACTGACAACTGCTGATTATTTAGTTTGCCCATTTGCAAAAAACCGTGAACAGTCGTCATAGGATTGCGAATCTCATGGGCGATTCCGGCTGCCATTTCTCCTACCAAATTTAATCTATCTAACTTATATATTTCCTTTTCCATACGTATTCTTTCCGTAATATCATTTAAGACAATTAGAACACAATTTCTGTTCTCAATCATAATTGTTTCTGTCGACAATAGAGCATACCTTATTGATTTATCCTTCGTTTTGTATGTTACCTTTCTATTGTTCATTGGCTTAATCCATTCATCCCCAACAATCTGTCTAAATTCTTCCTTATCTTCTTGAAAAATTCCCCACTGACAATTCGCATTGTTTAATTCATCCAGATTATAGCCAGTATGGATTGTCCAGTTATTATTTACAGCAATAAAATTTTCCTCCTGCATAGAGAAAATTGACATCAAACAGGGACTTGCTTCAAAAATTTGTTTAAAGCGGCCTTCTGACAATAAAAGGTCATCCGCTACCTTATTTCGCTCCTCCATTTCTTGTAATAATTTTTGATTAGCCAGTAGCAAATCCAGAGTTCGTTCTTCCACTACTTGCTCTAATTTATCTAAATGCGCTTCCTTAATTTTCTCCATTTCTTTCCGCTCTGTAATATCACGAATAGTGCATACAAAAATATGATAATCCTCTAACATAGCATCCCCAATATGAATATCTGCAGGAAAAGTATCGTGACTTTTTCGTTTTGCGGTAATTTCAACTATTTTTCCAATAGAAGATCTATTCATAAAGGAATTTAATGCATTTTTCGTTTTATCTTTTCCAATGTTTTCTGTGGAATCAAGAAGAATAGCTATATGTGTTCCAATTAATTCTGAATCCTTGTAGCCAAACATCTTTTCAACCATTGGATTTACCGATAAAATATAGCCTTCTTCATTAAACGTTACAATAGTATCTTGCAGCGTATCTTGTATCACTTTTGATAAAGCTTCATGTTTGTGCAAATTTACTTTTGCAACATTTAGCTCAAGGTTTATCTTTTCTCTTTCAAGAGAGCTTTCTCTTTCGATTTCCTTTAGGCTTCTGGTGTGATCTTTATAGATATTTACAAATTGTTCTACCTTGCTTCTTAAAGCTTCTGGATTAAAAGGTTTAACAATATAATCTATTGCTCCCACTTCATAACCTTGTGTAATATGATCTACATCTTGGCTTAGAGCCGTAATAAAAATAATAGGAATGTTCCTTGATTTTTTTCTCTCTTTTATTAGCCTCGCTGTTTCAAAGCCATTTATCCCAGGCATTTGAACATCAAGGAGAATTACTGCGAAATCGTATTGTAATATCCTCTTTAATGCTTCTTCTCCTGATTTAGCACTTACTAAGTGAATATTAGGTGCACTTAAAACCGCCTCAAGAGCAAGCAGGTTTTCTTTTAAATCATCGACCATTAAGATATGGATAACTTCTGCTCGGTTAGAATTAGTTGATTTTTCGATATATCTTTTCACTGGCATCATATTCTTCATAATTTCCTGCATAATCTGTATATCTCACCTCTTCTCTTTTACCCAAACCAAGAAAACCTGACGGCACTAGACTATTGTATAGTAATTGATGAACATCATTTTGGAGGCTTTTATTAAAATAAATCATAACATTTCTGCATATAATAATATGAAAATCATTAAATGTTTGATCTGTAGTTAAATTATGCTGTGTAAACAACACATTCTCCTTTAAAAATGGATGAAATTCTGCTACATTATTTCTTACTGCATAATACTCAGAGAATTCATTTGTCCCCCCTGCTTTTATATAGTTTTTTGTATATAACTGCATTTTTTCTAGTGGGAAACTTCCCTGCTTTGCCTTTTCCAAAGCAACATTATTTATGTCTGTTGCATAAATCCTTGTTTTGTTCAATATTCCCTCCTCACTTAGCATGATGGCCATGGAATAAACTTCCTCACCTGAAGCACATCCAACATGCCATATTCGTATAAAGGGATAATTTCTCATTATTGGGATAATCTTTTTTCGAAGCGTCAAAAAAAACTCTGGATCTCGAAACATTTCTGTTACAGAAATAGAAAAATCCGACAATAATTTTTTCATCATTATAGAATTTTGAAATACTTTCTCCTGCAATGCCGAAATACTTGATAAATTTTCTGTTCCTATTCGATACATGATTCTTCTTTTAAGGAAAGGGAAGGCATAGTTTCGAAAATCATATCCATAATATCGGTAAATGCCTTCTAATAACAATTCAATTTCGATTTTTTCCAGAGCATCATTTTCTACTGTTTGTTTATTTAAATATTCCGTAATATCTGTTCCCACCTAACTTCTATAAAGCCATACTTGAATTAAAGAGTATAATTGCTTTATATTTATTGGCTTGCTTATATAATCAGATGCCCCTGCCTCTATACATTGCTCTCGGTTATGTTTCATCGCTTTTGCTGTTAAGGCGATAACAGGAATATTTTGAAATCTCGGCATACTCCTGATTTTCGCCATTGCCTCAAATCCATCCATTTCCGGCATCATAATATCCATTAAGATAAGATCAATATCCTGGTTTGCCATCAAGACTTCCAGACCTTCTCTTCCATTTTCCGCAAATAGCACTTCCATTCCATAATCTTCTAACACAGCAGAAAGTGAAAAAATATTTCTCATATCATCATCTACAATCATTATTTTTTTCCCCTTAACTAATAATGCAGATTCATTTTCTATTTCTTTATTAAAAAGAGAAGTTTTTGTCTCTATAATAAAACTTTCTGTATTTTCTCTACTAGCTGCTATTTCTTTTTGTGGTAAAAACACAGGTATAGATTGTCTTTTTGGTTTATGCGGTAAATAAAGTGTAAAGGAACTCCCTATCCCTTCTTCACTCTCCACACGAATAGCACCTCCAAGCAAATTAGAGACTTCTTTACATATAGACAATCCTAGTCCCGTTCCTCCATATTTGCGGCTAGTAGTCCCATCAGCCTGATGAAATGCACCAAATATAAAGTTCTGTTTCCCTTTAGGAATGCCTATTCCCGTATCTTTCACCGTAAAAGTTATGGCTGAGTCTACAGCTGCCAACACTTCCCCTTTTTCTGGAATAGAATAGCCCGCTTCCTCAATCTGTAATATGACACTGCCCTTATTAGTAAATTTAAAAGCATTGGCCAATAAATTGGAAATGATTTGTTTTAGACGATGCTCATCTGTATATATCGAAGGAGATAGATTCTCATGTAATATCACTTTAAATTCAAGGCCTTTTTTTTCGGCCAAATGGCGGAATTGTTTCTCTGCAAAATCTTTAATAGAATCTAGCCTTACTTCTCCTTCAATTATATCTATTTTCCCAGTCTCTATTTTTGCTAGGTCTAATATTTCGTTGATTAAATGCAGCAAATCATTTCCCGATGAGTTTATCGTCTGCAAATATTCCAATTGTTTGAATGTAAGATTATCATTCGCTTTTTCCAGCAGCATTTGCGCAAGTATTAGCATGCTATTTAAAGGCGTTCTAAGTTCATGGGACATATTTGCAAGAAATTCTGTTTTATACTGGGAACTAAGCACAAGCTGGTGAGCCTTTTCCTCTAATATCACACTAAGCTTTTCTAACTCTTCATTTTTCTGTTCCGATGTTTTATACTGTACTTCCAGTTCTTCATTAATGGCAATAAGTTCTTCCTGCTGTGCTTGCAACTCTTCTGATTGGCTTTGTAGTTCTTCCGTTAACGCTTGGGATTCTTCCAGAAGTTTTTTTACTTGCATTCGATTCTTAATACTATTAATGGCAATACCTAAATGCCCAATTACCATTTTTAATAATTTTTGTTGTATTGGACTGAATAACTTAAATGAGGCAAACTCTATGACTGCTAATACTTCTCCTTCAAACTCGATTGGAAGAATATAAATATTTCTAGGAGTAGCACTGCCTAATCCTGATTCTAATTTAATATAATCATCCGGTATACGAGTAAGATTAATCGGTCTATTTTCTAAAGCACATTGTCCTATCAATTTTTCTCCTAAAAGAAATCTTTGTCTATTCTTCATACTATCGTTCTCGACAAAACCATAGGAAGCAACCTTTTCTAAACGCTGTAGCTCTCCTGTAATTTCTTTAATATAAAATACCCCATATTGAGCTTCTATCGTCGGAGTTACTTGGTTGATAAATAAAGTAGCCAAAGAATTAAAGTCTTCTACACATGTAAAAGCAGACGTGATTTCTGCAAGTTTAGAATCATGCCAACTCTGTTCCTCCGCTTTTATCTTTAGTTCTTTTTCTTGCTGTGAATGCTGTTCTAAAGATATTGCCATTTCATTATATGCTTCTGCAATTCTCCCAATTTCATCTTTCGTCTTGATAGAGACTCTCGGAAACTCCGTTCCTTGATTATATGCCACGCTAGACATTACCGAAGCGACACGATAAAGATTTTTGGTCATTCCTTTTATAATCCAAATTGCTATAGCAACACTTACAAAAATACCGATAAAAACATAGATATATATAATTTTAACTGCTATATTATATGTCTCCTGTGTTCGGAAAAGCTCATCTTTCATTTGTTGTTCTTGCAAAGTAGATAGTATATTGACAATTTGCAAAAGTCGTTCTTTATCTTGATTGCTTGGTAGCGCTTTTACAACGTCTGACTCTTGCCCCATATTCCTTTTATGTTTATAGACAAGTTCCTGCCCATCTTCTTCATATGTTTGAAAAATGGTAGAAAACTTCACAATTAATTCCTGGGTCTGCTTCCTTTTATCCATTTCCTTTAATGTTTCTAAAGATGAGGCAATATTTGTTCTAGACTCTTCCCAATCATTTAAAGTATCTGATAGTACTTTTTCAGAAGGGTTTATGGAAATTTCCATTACTTCTCTGCTCATATTGTTTATTTCATTTTTAATAATTGCAGTAACTTTAATCCTCTCAGATAATTCATTTACGATAACATGCATTTTAACATTTTGTTGTTTCAACATACTCATAAGTACTGCAATAAGAATCATTATTAAAATAAATATAATTCCTAGTCCACCATAAAGCTTTGTACTAAATTTCATTTAACCTCCCTTTCCACATACAAGATTCTAATTAACGCTAAAAATTTAGAATCAAGGAGTTTTTAAGGTAATTTGTATTTAGCTCTCCCTTTTAATACCTTTATTAAAAATGAGATATTTCTTACCAAAATTATATTACAGGAAATACAAATCATTCAATATAATGTTAGTATAACACCAAAGAATATTCTGTATATTTTATATTAAAAAACAAAAAAAACTTTTAACTTAACACGAGTTAAAAGTTTTTAAGACAGCTAAGAAAAATTGTCTATTCTCCATAGAATCTATATATTTTTCATCTATTATTTCTTGTAGCAAATGTTTTTTACGAGCAGACGGTATGTTTAGCTGTTTGATTTTTCCTCTTGCTTCATATAAAAAATCGACATATTTTCCAAAGTTATCATCATAAACAGCAGACCATTGATCTCGTATCTTTTTGGCAAGCATAGGACTTGCTCCACTTGTTGAAACCGTTAATAACAGCTTCCCTTTTTTAAAACTTGCAGGAACATGACAGTTTCCTTTATCTACAGATGAAGCATTAAGCACCAGTTTTGTTTTCTCCAACTTGGTTGTAATTTCAGCATTTATCTGTTCATCATTTGTTGCTGCAATAACATAAAAGGCATTTTTAAAGTCATCCTCTAAAGGATATCTTTTTTTTCGCTTAATCTTTCCCTCTATAGCTAGATTTTCTATTTCTGGACAAACTTCAGGACTTATGATGGTTACCATTGCCCCTTCACTAATAAGAGAGGATGTTTTGCGATAGGCTATTTTTCCGCCGCCTATTATCACGCACTCCTTGCCCTCCATATTAATGTTTAATGGATACATATAAGTCTTCCTTTGCAACTTCTTTTAATCTTTCGTTTAAAATATCTGCTAGAAAGGGATGATATCCTAAATAAGGAGCTAATTCGTATATTTTATCAGAATCGGCAAGCTCTTTTATTGTGTTGGTCATAGATTTCATCAGAATTCCTGTAAAGAGCAGATATGGAATAACTAAAATGTTTTGATAAGAAGAGGAGTTAGCATACTCTATTCCTTCTATAAAACTTGGTTCTGTTGCAGTTAAATAATAGTCTTTAACAGAAATTCCAGGTAATTGAGCTTCCACTAATGCCGAGATATCTCCTAAATCTTGTTTTACTTCCGGATCGCTGCTCCCTCTGCCAACTAATAGCACTAATAAATCCTTTTTATCAAATAAAGAAGACTTTTTTATCTTTTCTATAACAATCTCTATCATCTTTTCATGGACTCCAATTGGACGTCCATAACGAATTTCAATTTCCGGATATTCTTCAGATAATTTTTCCAATACTACTGGTATATCTATTTTAGCATGAGCCGCTGTTAATAAAAGAACAGGAATAACATGAATGACAGTAGCTCCTTTTTTTATACATTGAAAAAAGGCTTGTTCAATCGTAGGCTCTGACAGTTCTAAAAAAGAATACTCCTGAATGGGAAACTCCCCATCTTCCATACACCTTTTTATAAAGGAGATGGCCTGGTCACTTGCTTCTTTTATTCGGCTTCCATGACATATATATAAAACAGCTTCCATTATAAAACCACTTCTTTCGGTAAAGTTTCAAGAAAAGATTCTTCGAACCAGCTGATTTTCTCCCTCATACGCACTACTTCGCCTACAATAATCATACATGGATTTGTTATCTTTTCCTTTTGGGCATCTTCTATCACATCAGAAAGGTTCGTCACAACTGTTTTCTGTATAGTCGTCGTTCCCCAATTAATTAAAGCAATTGGTGTTGAAGTTTTTTTACCGTGCTGCAATAGTTTTTCTTGAATAGAGGGCAGGTTTTTCACTCCCATATAAATGGCAAGTGTATCAATGGACGCAAGTGCTTCCCATTTTATATCATCTTCTCCCTCTTTAGTATGCCCTGTAACAAAAGCAAAGGAAGATCCATAATCTCTATGGGTAACAGGAATTCCTGCATAGCTAGGTGCTGCAATACCTGCTGTGATTCCAGGAACAACTTCAAAAGGAATTTGATTTTTGGCTAATTCTTCTGCTTCTTCTCCGCCTCTCCCAAAAACGAAAGGATCTCCTCCCTTTAACCTTGTAACAATTTTCCCTTTTTTCGCATGCTTAACAAGTAGTTGATTAATTAATTCCTGTTTCATGATATGGTGATTTGGAAGCTTGCCGCAGTAGATAAGCTCTGCCTTTGGCTTTGCATACTCCAACAATTCTTTGTTGACAAGACGATCATATAAAATAACATCTGCAAGCTTAATGCACTTTAAGCCTTTTACTGTAATTAAATCTGGATCACCAGGACCTGCTCCAACCAAATATACTTTTCCCATAACTCCCCCTCCTATCTCTTCCCTTTTTTCTCTTTTTCTTTTGCATCCTATAAACAAAGGAACTGCCTCCTTTTAGTAGAGAAATTAATATTTCTCTACTGCTCAGTAGTAAACAGTTCCCTTATTTTAACAATTATTCAGCAATATAAAAGTTTTTATCTTTTAAGTAGTTTACAATTAATTCTACACATTCCTCAATAGAATTTTCTTCAGTATCCACAACGATCTCGGGATTATTTGGCTCTTCATACGGAGAACTAATGCCTGTGAAATCTTTAATGATCCCTTGACGCGCCTTTTCGTATAATCCCTTTGGATCTCTTGCTTCACATGCTTCAAGAGAGCATTTTATATAAATTTCAATAAATTCATCTTCATTTAGCAATTCTCTCACTTTATCGCGATCTTCTCTAAAGGGAGAAATAAATGCAGTTAATACCACTTGTCCGCTATCAACAAATAATTTGCTGACTTCGCCAATTCGTCTAATATTTTCTTTGCGATCTTCTTCAGAAAACCCTAGATCTTTATTGATGCCAAAACGAATATTATCTCCATCTAAAACATAACTATTAATACGATCATCGAATAAGCGTTTTGCTACAGCATTTGCTACAGTAGATTTACCAGAACCAGACAGACCTGTAAACCAAAGAACGCAGCTATGGTGTTTATTATTTTCTCTTCTTTGCTGTTTCGTCACTGTTTGATCATGCCATGTGATATTTGTACTTTTCCCCACTTCGGTTGTCCCCCATTGCTTTAAGAATGAACTTGTTGGTTTTTCAATCCTTTGATTAATACTTCAACGACTTCTTTGCGGCTAAATGTGCTTGGTGGAATTTCTCCAGCCCTTAATAATTGACGAACTTTAGTGCCAGATAGTATTTCATGATGTTCACTGCCATGTGGACATGTTTTTGTTGATGCCATGTTCTCACATTTTTTGCAATAGAAGCTGTGTTCAAAGAATAATAAATTAATCCCTAACTCTTCTGTTGTAAAGTTATCAAATATTTTTTGTGCATCATATGTGCCATAATAGTTGCCTACTCCAGCATGGTCACGACCAACAATAAAGTGAGTACAGCCATAATTTTTTCTTACCATAGCATGGAAAATTGCTTCTCTTGGTCCAGCATATCGCATTGCAGCAGGGAATACTGCCAAGAATACACGATCTTCTGGATAATAATTTTTCAGCAATACTTGATAGCTTTCCATACGTACATCTGCTGGAATATCATCTGATTTTGTTTCTCCAACAAGAGGGTTTAAAAATAAGCCATCCACTATTTCTAAAGCACTTTTTTGGATATATTCATGTGCGCGGTGAACAGGATTTCTTGTCTGAAAACCAACCACTGTTTTCCAGCCTTTTTCTTGAAAAACAGCTCTTGTTTCTTGTGGATCTAAATAGAAACTAGTGAATTCTGTTTTTTCCACTTTTTTTATTAACTTAATAGAACCGCCAAGATAAACATTTCCTCTTTCAAACATTTTCTTTACGCCAGGGTGTTCCATATCATCTGTTCTATAAACAGAAGTAGCTTCTGTAATTTTATCAGGTACATAAATATCTTCTACTTGAAGGACACCATAAACTTCACCCTTAAATGTAAGCTTTACTGTATCCTTTGTTTCAATATCTTTTATGCTTTCTTCCGTAACAGGCAGTGTAATGGGAATGCTCCAAACTGTCCCGTCTGCTAAACGCATGTTTTCCACAACGGATTCATAGTCTTTTCTTGTTAAAAATCCTGTTAATGGACTATAAGCACCATTTCCAATTAATTCTAAATCACTAAGTGCTATTACATCAATTTCCAATTCTTTTTCTGAACCGTTAAACTTATATTCAGGTTCCCATAAATTAATTAATGTACCGCCATGTGGTTTGCTCAATGCCATTTCCCTACACCTCATTTATTATTATTAAGTATTTATAGTGTTTTACTATGAATTACATTTGAAATTGATTAAATTCCGCCGCCTTCTTCATATACGGATCTGCTATCTTCTCTAATTGATTTTACTAAACTAATTAAACCTAACGTAGCTACTATTACACTAAGTAGTATAAATACATTAAAGAAATCTGATTCAATAAATAGCTGTACTAGCCCATAAGAAATCACTAGAGATAATATTGGAGAAACAAGCCATACTTTTAATATACGGCTAATCACTTGTTTTTTCAACATGCCTATTCCATTCTTTGCTACGCCAATTCCCATAATAGCCGTACTCGTAACTTGCGTTAAAGGTACTGGCAGCCCATATATGGAAGAGATGATAACAAGCGTTGACCCAGTTCCAGAAATAACGCCGCCTTCTAATTTGCTGAAACGGACGATTTTTTTTCCGTTTGTCTGCAATACTCTTCCACCTAAAAGAAAAGCACCAATAGCAATAAAAAAACCGCCAACAATTATTCCTGTCTTCATAGGAATTAGTTCTGCCCCAACTAACGGGCCAATAGCATTTGCTACGTTATTCATTCCAGCAGAAAATGCCTCAAGAAAACCGACAATAATTACAAAAACAGTTAAATATTTTTCATTTTTGCCAACTTGAAGCCATTTTAATTTTTGCTCATACTTATTCATTAGTTTACCTGCAAAAAAAGCTATTCCAAATGCAACTAAAGGAACTAGCAGCCAAAATAAAACAATCCATAAAATATGACCTACAAAAAGACTTTTATAGGCAATTCCTACCCCAACTACACTTCCTACCGTTATTTCACTAGTAGAAAGAGGAATCCCCATTAGATTTGCTATAAATAATGCTATCGCAGCAGAGGATAATATAATCAAAACAATTTCTGCATTTAGAAGAGAACTAGGAATTAATCCCTCTCCAATTGTTTTAACTACTTCACCTCCCCCTATTACAGCACCTAAAAAGATAGCTATTCCACAAATAAGAAGTGCCATTCTTTTATTTGGGATGGCGCCGGATCCGTATGCTACTCCCATACTTGCCGCAGCGCCACTAGCTCCGATATTCATTGCAAAAAATAGTGACATGATACCTGCTAAGATTAAGATCATTTTTCAATTCCTCGAATCATTGTAAATGTAGACCACATTCTGTTTTTCCTTTGCCAGACCATCTTCCTGATCTTAAATCATCCATATTAATGGCAGCCTGTGTACATGTTTTACAGCCAATGCTCGGATATCCTCTGTCATGCAATACATTATAATCTAACTGTTGTTTATGAGCATATCTCCATACATCTTTCCATGTCCAATGAATAAGCGGGCAGACTTTAACAGATTTAAATTTATTGTCTTTATTAATAAACTGTGTGTTTTTTCTTGTTTCAGACTGTTCTCTTCTTAAACCAGAAAGCCAAGCAATGGATCCTGAAAGAACCTCATTTAATGGAGTGACTTTGCGAATTTCACAGCATTTATTTGGAGCTGTTTTCCAAAGTTCATCGCCATATTGTTCCGCTTGTTCTACCAATGTTAATGCTGGTTTTTTCATTTCTATTTGCAAATCTGGATACTTACCTTTTACTTTGTCAATCAATTCATATGTTTCTTGAAAATGAACGTCTGTATCTAAAAATACAATTTTTGCATCTTTTTTTACTTTAGAGATTAAATCTATTAGTACAATGCCTTCAATTCCAAAACTACATGCATAAACTATTTGATCGCCATACGTGTCATATGCCCATTTTATTACTTCGAGCGCACCCTTTGTATCATTATCTATTGAAAAAGGGATTTCTTTAAAATTATCGATAGTTTCGTATGTTACTAGTTGCCCCAATTTACAATGCTCCCTTCCTTTATCAAAAAAACTGCTATTTGTCATAATAATTCTGCTCTCTTCTAGAAGCAATTTGTCCTTCATGCTGAATTATAAAAAAACTTCCCGACTTGGAAAAATAACCATTTGTTTAATTTAGCAGTCTGCATCATTTACAGAATATTGGACATCATAGGGCCAATTTCCTCTGTCACTCTTGATAAGTGTTGTTTTTTCTAAATTTTATCACAATTGCTATTATTGTCAATAAGTGTTACTAGTTGTTTAGTCGGAATTAATTTAATAAGAAATAGGATCTCATCTCCTATTTCTTATTCTATATAAAGTAGCTTATGAAAAATACATAAAAAAATTTCCTGTTTTTAAGATAGAAATTACTTTTCTTCATTGAAACTGCTATTTTTGTGCCTTTAACAATGGTTTTGCGATAATTGGAACAAGTATACCTGAAAGGATTGCTTCTGTCACACCATTTGTTCCGACAATACCAAGCAAGGCTGGCAATAGCAGGCTAACATCCATTTCCATATAGTTAGCATATGGTTTACTGTAAAATAAATAAATAAGTCCTAATACTAGCACAGTATTCGTTAATGAACCGGCTACGCCAGCAATGCTCATAGCTCCTGTATCGTTCATTTTACTTTTTAACGCTTTATGGTAAATATAACCTGCTACTATTCCTATTAATATGCGCGGTAAAACGGAAATAAGTGGATTTGTAAAGATAATAGGAGCAATAGGGCTCGTTGGAAAAGTATAAGCTCGTACAAAAGTAATAATCCCCCATACTCCCCCAATAATCGCTCCATCACGAGGACCTAATACAATAGCTGCAATAATAACAGTAACTTGAATCACGGTTAAACTAAGTGGGCCAATTGGAATCAAGCCAAGAAGCGGAATCGTTGTTTGCAGTACGATAATTGCTGAAAACATTCCTAATAAAGCAAGGCGAAAAGTTTTATTCTTTTTTTTCATCTGGATACTCCTTTTGCTAAGGCCATCATAAATTAATTGATTTTGTTTCATGAATGAAGCCGTTATTAAAAATTACCATTGTTATTCTACTATAAATAGAAAATGAAATCAGAAAAATTTTTCTCCCTTGCTAATTATTCATTTCTCATTTATTTGTATAAACTTCGGATAATGCTTCTATAAATATTTTTACATTCTTTTTATCCTTCATAATCGGGGAATATACATAAGACAGCGTTCGGATGAATGATTGATTTTTCAACTTTACAATAGAAAGACTTTTCTGCTGAACATCTCTTTCAATAACACTATGAGATAAAAGAGAGAGCCCTTTACCTCTTATAAGCGTTTCTTTAATTCCTTGGTTGCTGCTGATAGTCAAAAATGACTTTGCCTTTAAACCATTGGATCTCAGAACATGATCTAAATATTCTCTAGTACCAGAACCAACCTCTCTCGTTATCCAATGTTCATTTTGCAAATCAGCTATCTCCACTTTCTCCTTCTTAGTCAATCTATGACAGTTAGAGGAAACTATAAATAACTCATCTTCCATAAAAGCATGCACAGATAAATCCTTTTCATTCGTCTGTCCTTCAATTAATCCAATATCTACTTGAAAAAGGCGCACCAATTGGACAATCTCTTCTGTATTTCCAATTACTACCTCTAACTGTAAACTTGGATATTTATTCTGCAGATCCAATAGTATTGCTGGCAGAATATATTCTCCAATAGTAAAGCTTGCTCCAATTTTTAATTCGCCCTTAATAGAATGATGATGCTCTAAAATACTTTGCCGTGTTTGTTCGTAAATAGAAATCATTTGCAGTGCACAATCGTATAATAGCTCACCAGTTGGAGTGATTTTTAATGACTTAGGGGAGCGTTCGAACAGCTTTGTTTGGAAATCTCTTTCTAAGTTCTTAATATGTAAGCTTACACTTGGCTGAGACATAAGGAGTTTTTCTGCTGTTTTTGTGAAGTTTTTCACTTCAACAAGAGTGACAAATGTTTTCAAAGCATCGTATTGCATACAATCTCCCCTAACTATTAATTTTTTTTATAGTTGTGATAAATTATATGTATTTTACTAATTCTAATTCTTCCAGTAAAGTACATTATAATACTATTTTTTTTATAATAAAGAAACTTGGCTTTTAAAACTCTTAATTCCGATTTGTCTGATTGGATTAATTAAAATATTAATGACATATTCCCATTTTCATTATAAAATAAATGTTGAGAAAAATCGGACGTTTCTTTATTCAAATATTAATGTTCTTATTTGCCTTTATCCTGCAAATTGCGGGATAAAATGCTTATATTGTCTATATCTTTTGTGAGGTGATCATGTTGCAGCTTCAAGTAACAAACAGTCCATTTAATCCAGAACAAGTTGAACTACTCAATCAATTGCTTCCAAATTTAACAGCAACACAAAAAATTTGGCTAAGCGGCTATCTAACAGCAACACAAAATGCAATTACAGCAGAAAATGAACCACAGGCAGCAACTCAGGCTAATGTGGCTAACGTAAAAGCGATCTCTAAAGAAATTACTATCCTTTATGGATCACAAACAGGCACTGCACAGGGCATTGCTGAAACTAAAGGAAAAGTTTTAACAGAAAAAGGCTTTAATGTAACCGTCTCTTCTATGAATGACTTTAAACCAAATAATCTGAAAAAGGTCAAAAATCTGCTTATTGTTGTAAGTACACATGGAGAAGGGGATCCGCCTGACAATGCGATAACTTTCCACGAATTTCTGCATGGCAAACGTGCTCCAAAACTAGATGAGCTTAACTTTTCCGTTTTATCCTTAGGAGATAGTTCCTACGAATTCTTCTGTGAAACAGGGAAGGAATTTGATCAGCGTTTAGAAGAACTTGGGGCAAACCGCATAGCAAATCGTGTAGATTGTGATCTAGATTATGATGAGCCAAGCGAAGAATGGTTTAATGATGTATTATCTCAACTTAGCGCAACAGCAGTTGAGAATTCAGCTGTGCAAACAAATGCAAGCAATGCCCCTGCTACTGAATCGGTATATTCAAGAACTAATCCGTTTAAAGCAGAAGTTCTTGATATTATTAATTTAAATGGGCGAGGCTCTGATAAGCAAACTCTTCATATTGAATTATCCCTTGAAGGATCTAATCTGACCTATCAGCCTGGAGATGCGCTTGGCATTTACCCTGAAAATAATCCTAACCTTGTGGACATACTTTTAGAAGCATTAAACTTTTCGCCTGAAGAGATTGTAACAGTTAATAAACAAGGAGATGTTCGTTCACTAAGAGATGCGCTTATCTCTAATTTTGAAATAACTGTTTTAACAAAACCTTTACTTGAGCAAGCTGCAAAGCTATCAAGCAATAAAGAGCTTTTAGAACTTGTTTCTGCGGAAAACACTGGTAAGCTTAAAGCATACATCCATGGTCGAGACCTGCTTGATTTAGTACAAGACTTTGGTCCTTTTAGCTTCTCCGCACAAGACTTTGTAAATATTCTTAGAAAAATACCAGCACGTCTTTATTCGATTGCGAGCAGTTATTCAGCTAATCCTGATGAAGTGCATTTAACAATAGGGGCTGTGCGCTACGAATCAAATAACAGGGATAGAGAAGGAGTTTGCTCCATCCTTTGTGCTGATCGCCTGCAGCCAGGAGACACATTGCCAATCTATATTCAGCATAACCAAAACTTTAAGCTTCCTGAAAATCCAGAGACACCAATCATTATGGTAGGACCTGGTACAGGTATTGCACCATTCCGCGCATTTATGCAAGAAAGAGAAGAAATAGGAGCAGAAGGAAAATCATGGTTATTCTTTGGTGATCAACATTTTGTTACTGACTTCCTTTATCAAACGGAATGGCAAAACCTGATCAAAAATGATGTTCTGACAAAAATGGATGTTGCTTTTTCACGTGATAGTGAGAAAAAAGTATACGTTCAACACCGTATGCTTGAAAATAGTAAAGAATTATTTAATTGGCTAGAAGAAGGAGCAGTTGTTTACATCTGTGGAGATGAAAAACATATGGCTCACGATGTTCATAAAACCCTTATTGATATTGTTGAAAAAGAAGGCAACTTAAGCAGGGAAAAAGCAGAAGAATACATTGCTTCTATGCAGCAGGCAAAACGTTATCAACGAGATGTTTACTGATTTCTACCGAAAGGAGTTTTTCAAATGGTTAACCCAATATTAAAAGCACCAGAAGGATCGCCAAGTGATGTAGAGCGCATTAAAGAGGAGAGCAACTACCTTCGCGGAACATTACACGAGTCGATGCTTGAGCCCCTTAGCTCCGGCATCTCAGAAGACGATAATCGCCTAATGAAATTCCATGGCAGCTATTTGCAAGATGATAGAGACTTGCGCAACGAGCGCCAAAAACAAAAGTTAGAACCTGCCTATCAGTTTATGCTGCGCGTACGTACGCCAGGAGGTGTCTCAACACCTGAGCAATGGCTGGTTATGGATGAGCTGGCTGAAAAGTACGGAAACCAAACATTAAAACTATCAACAAGACAAGCATTCCAAATGCATGGAATCCTTAAATGGAATATGAAAAAAACCATTCAGGAAATTCATGCTTCTCTTTTAGATACTATCGCAGCATGCGGAGACGTAAACCGTAACGTTATGTGCAATCCGAATCCATATCAATCTCAGTTACACGCAGAGGTTTTTGAATGGTCTAAAAAATTAAGTGATTACTTATTGCCGCGCACAAGAGCGTATCATGAATTATGGCTAGATGAAGAAAAAGTTCTTTCTACTCCTGAACAAGAAGAAGTAGAACCAATGTATGGACCTCTTTATTTGCCAAGAAAATTTAAAATCGGTATCGCTTTACCTCCAGCCAATGATATCGATGTTTTCTCCCAAGATTTAGGTCTTATTGCAATTATTGAAGAAGATAAACTTATCGGATTTAATGTGGCAATTGGAGGCGGAATGGGAATGACACATGGGGATAAAGCTACCTATCCTCAATTAGCTAAAGTAATCGGATTCTGTACACCAGATAAGATACTGGAATTAGCAGAAAAAGTTATTACAATCCAACGAGATTACGGTAATCGTTCTGTTCGTAAAAATGCTCGTTTTAAATATACAGTTGACCGCCTAGGTTTAGAAAATGTAGTAGAAGAATTAGAAAATCGTTTAGGCTGGAAACTAGAAGAAGCTAAATCTTATAAATTTGAACATAATACAGATCGCTACGGCTGGATAAAAGGAATTAACGAAAAATGGCACTTCACACTATTTGTTGAGGGCGGCCGTGTTGCTGACTACAAAGACTATCAATTAAAAACAGGCTTGCGTGAAATTGCAAAAATTCATACCGGAGACTTCCGCTTAACTGGTAATCAAAACCTAGTAATTGCCAATATTTCCAGCCAGGAAAAGAAAAAAATTAGTGATTTAATAGATCAGTATGGTCTAACTGACGGTCAACACCATTCAGCACTTCGCCGCAGCTCTATTGCTTGTGCTTCTCTTCCAACTTGCGGTTTAGCAATGGCAGAAGCTGAAAGATACTTGCCAACATTAATTACGAAGATTGAGGAGATTGTCAATGAGAATGGTCTTCGTGATGAAGAAATTACTATTCGCATGACAGGCTGTCCAAATGGATGTGCGCGCCATGCCCTTGGAGAAATTGCTTTTATCGGAAAATCTCCTGGGAAATATAATATGTATCTAGGTGCTGCATATGACGGTAGCCGCTTAAGCAAACTTTACAGAGAAAATGTTGGTGAAGAAGACATTCTAAATGAATTGCGCGTTCTTCTTCCTCGCTTCGCAAAAGAACGTCTTGAAGGCGAACACTTTGGAGATTTTGTTATTCGTGCAGAAGTAGTTAAAGCCGTTACTGATGGCACAAATTTTCATGATTGATTAATAAAAAGGCTTCCTCAAGTGGTCTAACCCACAAGAGGAGGCTTTTTTCGTATAGAAAACAACAATCTTCTATTTAAGATTAAAGATAATGCTGTGATGATAGAACTCACAGCATTATTTCTTCTATTACTAGCTACAAGATAAAAAAACTCTAAGATAAAATATCTGCATATTTATCTTAGAGAATGATTTATTATATTATGATTCTGCTATATTGATTTTCTGATTCTTTTTAGCCGTTCGTTTTTGCCAAGTAATTGATCCAAACAATGTTAAGGTAATAAGAACAAGCCCCAAAACAAAAGGATACATAATATTCACATCATAAATGATGCCGGCAAGCAGAGGACCAAGAACATTTCCTGTGCTCATATAGGCATTATTCATTCCCATTGCAAAGCCTTGTTCATTGCCTGCAAGCTTTGAAATAAGTGTGTTAAGCACTGGCCTAAGAATAGATGTCGCAAGAAATATTAAAAGGGTAACGCCAAAAAACACCCCATAGCTTGATGCCATTAATGACAACAAGAAACCAATAGCTGCAATTCCTAAAAAGAGTATTAAAACATTCGCTTCACCAATGCGCGCAACAATTCGATCTACAACAAATAGCTGAACAATAACACTAATGATTCCTGTAGCGGTAATCATAACAGCAATTTCCTGAGGTGTTGCCCCATACTGATTATCTACAAAAAGGCCGAGAACTGATTCATATGCCATTAATCCAAAACTCATCACAAGTGTAATGACAAGTGGGATAAAATAAGGCATTTTGACAGAACGAGCCATCTTTTTTGCCATAGATTCATTATCTAGTGTATTCGTTCCTCCTTGAGCTCCTACCTTTTGACTTTCTTCTAAGATAATAATAGAAAAGATAACCGCAACTAAGGACACCAAAGCTGAAATTAAAAAAGGCGCCTTCAATCCAAATTTTGTTAAGAAACCACCTATGCCTGGACCGATTACTATGCCTAATGACATAGCAGCTGATACAAGGCTGTTTCCTCTTGCTCTTTGATCGATTGTTGTAATATCAGCCACATATGCAAATATTGCAGGAACTAATAAAGCTGCTCCCACACCACCAATAACTCGAGAAAAATAAAGCCACCAAATATTATCAAATATATAAAAGATAAACATAGAAGCCGTTAATCCGACCAAACCATAAATAATCATTTTTCTTCGTCCATATTGATCTGTCCACTTCCCAGCTATCGGAGAAAACACGAGCTGGGCACCAGCAAAAATAGCCACCATTAGCCCTGCTGCTGTTCCCCCTTGATTGATAGATATCAAATACTGGGGCAGAATGGGAATAACAATCCCAAAACTGCCTATTGCAATAAACATATTAATCATTAATATGGACAGTTTTCTTTTTTGTTCTTTCGCCATAAATTTCTCTCCTTCTTTCTCTCTTTATTAGACAATAAAGAATCCTATCCGTCATAATCGGATAGGATTCTTCAAACCGCTTAAAAGGGGCCCAATGCTAGGGCAGCATTAGGGTGATAATTACCTTTTTCTAAGAAAGTATAGACTAATCCTATTCAAAAATGACTTCGATTTTTTTCGAATGTATTTTTAAAATAAGATTAGTAGATCATCGCCCCATGGTCACCCTTTCATTTTTTGTAGTCTCATCATACAATGTATATATATATATTTCAAGTAATGCCAAGTAAAAATATAATAAAATAATTGTTTATTAACAGCCTAATTGTATTATTTTGAAATTTTTCCAACAATTATTTTTTCCCTTTCATCCACTGTGTACCCAATAAACCAATAAGTAAAATAATGATCGAGATAATACTATAGTCTTTAAAAAAGCTTGTGAAGGGAATTTTTAAAAACATGCATACTGCCGTAATTATTCTTCCTGCCAATAATAATAATCCTATAACCAACATCCAATTTAGAAGTTTTTCTAACCACTTCATCTATTTGGCACCTTCATCCTTTCTTTTTCCTATAACTATTCACTATTATAACTGATTGTTTATTTAATTAATCAAATTTTTCTATAGCCATTCTTATGTGTCAATGTGGAAAACATCGTCTACTAGATGCAGAAGATGTTAATCCAATAATACTAGTTTTGACCTTTTTCGGAGGCTACCGTAAAGCGTTTATTTATATGTTTTCCTTTTTCTATCTCATCGACTATCGCAATGGCATAATCCGCATAGCTGACATAGCTTTGACCTGACTTATTTACTAATAAATGATCCAAACCTTCTATATAACTTCCAGTACGGACACCTTCAGGATCAAATTCAGCAGATGGGCTTAAGAAAGTCCATTTTATACCCGAATCCTCCAAATCGAGCAAGTTTTGTAATTGATTCATTGCTGTCGGCCTTACAAAATCAGGGAATTCAGGAGTTTCAGCAACCCGAATCTTTTTATCAGGATCAACAAATAGACTGCCTGCACCGCCAACAACAATTAGACGAGTTTTCATTCCATCAAAAATAGAAATTAAATGTCTCCCTCCTTCTACATGTAGATGTTCTGATCCAAATGGTGCACCAAAAGCATTTACAATAACATCAAATGCTGCCACATCGTCTTTGGTTAAATGAAATATATCCTTATTAATAACCCCTATTGATCCTTCTTCTAGTTTCTCGGCATTTCTAATAATTGCTGTAACATCATGATTTCTTGCAAAGGATTCTTTTAAAATAGCTTTTCCTGCTTTTCCAGTAGCACCAATAATTCCAACTTTCATTTTTAGCATCCCCCAATCGTAATAATAATTGTTACTATTATATTTTAATAAAAGATCAGCTTACTATCTAAACTGACCTATTACTTGTTGTAATGTTTTTGAAGCAAGTGCTCGTTCAGACTCTTCCTGCACTTCTTCAAAAACTGTCTTTAAAGCTGATTCTATATTTCTGCCTACATCACAAGCGGAATTTGTTCCTGAATGAATGGAAAATAGCTCATTCTCTGGATCAACTGCTCGCAAAATCTCAAGTAAATTAATCTCAGCAGGTTTTTTCACTAACATTAATCCACGATTTTTATGTTTTGGTTTTATTAAGTTTGCTTTTTTTAAAAAACCGCACATACGTCGCACTACTACTGGATTAGTATTAATGCTTCCTGCTATCATTTCGGATGTTACTTGTTCTGCATCCTTACTAAGAGCGACTATAGACAGTATATGGATACCTACAGCTAAACGGTTGTTAACCATCTTCGCACCACCTACGCAACTATTATAGTTACCATTTTATCTTTTTGCAAGCTTCTCATTTTTTATATCTACATGGACGTTCTTTCACTCAGATTGCTCTGTTCGTTTTTTGGCAAAAACAAAGGCACCATTGCCTCCAAATTTGAACAAAAAGATTCCCCCAGTTAAAATGAGGACACCAACTAATTGCTTAGAAGTAAAGGGAACTTTCTCTAATCCCATCCACCCCATTGAATCTAGCAGCAAAGCAAATGCTAACTGTGAAATTAAAACAATAGATATGGCGTAAGTTGGTCCTAAAAACCTAACTCCTTTTGTTACACATGTAACAACGCCTACTCCAATTAATCCGCTGAACCAATACCATACTTGCATATTGTCTAAAGCAAACAACTGCTTTCCTTCTATTATAAAACCAATTGTGAAAGAAGCTAAAAAACCCATTCCCAAAACAATCGTCGTTGTTGTCCAAGATCCTGTACGCTCATTTACTTTACTATTAAATATATTCTGCAGACCTACAAGAGAACCTGCAATGATCGATAAAACTATTCCAATAATCATCTTTATAGCTCCTAATGTTTTATTTATTCGTATATATTATCTCCAGCTAGTCGTTTTAATCCTTCTCGACTCTTCACATAGATAGATCCTCTTTGTCTTTCAATTAACCCATCTGCCAAAAACTTTTGAATGACACGATTTACATGACGATAACTTGTGCCAATTAGGTTTGCGGCATCTCTTATATGAACCATACTCCCCTTCTCTCCGTCTGGGGATTCCATTTCTTGAGAAGAGACGGATAACAAATAACTAGCTAGCCTTACTTCAACAGGATAAAATAGATTAAATGTTAATGAACTATTTTTCAACTGGAATTTTTCAGTAATAATATCAAGAAGAAAATTTAATAACGGTGCATGATCTTTCGCGTATTTTTTGAGTACCGCATACGGAACGCTAATCATTGAAACAGCAGAAACCGCCTCAACCGTATTAATAATATCAATGCCTCTTATATATTCAATGTCTCCAATAATTTCAACGGGGTTTTTAAAGGATAAGATTAATGTTCTTCCTTCTGCTGACGTGGTGTATACTTTAATTTTTCCCTCTACTAAAATATATAAATTTTTAGCCAATTGACCTTGGGAACAAATCACTTCTCCTTCAGCAAAATTATCTAAAGATAATAAGTGCTGCACTTCCTCAGGAAAAACAGACTCTATTTTATATTTTCTTAAATAGGTATTTATAATCTCTAAATTTTTCATTCTCCACCACCTAAAGGTCATGTTTTTCCATTTTTTAAAAGCTCAATATTAATACACCGGCTATCATCATAGCGATGCCTATAAATTGAGGAAATGCCATCTTTTGTTTCTTTACTCCAAACCATCCTTTGCCGTCCACTAGAAATGTGATGCCTAACTGAGCAATTAACAAAACCGCAATGGTAAGCGTAACTCCAATCAACTGTATTCCTTTTACATTACTAAAAATAACGATAGCCGCAAAAGTCCCCCCAAATAGGTACAATGGCTTTACACGCTTTATTTGTGCCCAATTGCCATCTTTTATAACCACTAATACTAATAATGCTGCAACAAATCCCGTTAATTGTGTAAGTGCTGCAGCTTGCCATGTTCCAATACTTTCACTAATGGCTGTGTTGGCAACACCCTGGATGGTAATAAAAGCTCCCCCTAATACTGCAAATATACTTCCTTTCATTTTACACTCTCCAAATTTGACTTCTTTTCTATTAAATAATAAAGGATTATAGATAGGAAAGGACATATGTCCTAAAAATCATATTTAAAAAAGAAGGCATATTTTAATATTGAAAACATGCCTTCTTTTTTAAAACATCTCAAGATAATTTATGACAGCTCTTTTATTTGCTTTGTTAATTCTTGAAACCTCTTATCCAGTTCTACATATACTTCATCTTTCTGCTGCAGAAAACTTAATTTCCCAAGTACTTCTTGACGCTCTGTTTCAAGCCTCATCCGTTGCTCTAAAAAATCATCCTCTATGCTTAGCATGTTCTTAGACTGTTTTGCCACACCATTATTAGCAACTACTAGTTGATTAGTAGTCGTTTTTTCGAGGAAATATTGATCATGAGACACTACAAGAAGTGTACCCGTATATTGAGCCAATGTTTGTTCCAGCTGCTCACGGGAAGGCAAATCTAAGTGATTAGTTGGTTCATCTAAAATAAGCACATCTTTTTCTTCTAATATATACTTCATTAGTTTACATTTAACGCGCTCGCCCATACTCATATTCTTTATTGGCTCTGTCCATTGGGAAGCAGAAAAGCCTAAATGCTTCATTAGGTTTTGAACTTTGCCTCTTTCCTCAAACGTTTCTTTATAAAATAATTGTTCTGGAGTTTTTTCAGTTGGCAGATCAAACACTTCCTGTGTTAAGTAGCCAATATTGGCAGAAGGAGATAACCATACTTCTCCTTCTGCTGTCTCCTGCCCCATGATTATTTTCAATAAAGTCGTTTTCCCGCTGCCATTCGGACCAACTAATGCCATTTTTTCTCCATGCTGAATGGTGAAGTGGACATTTTTAAAAAGAGATGTCCGATTAAAAGACTTGTTTAAATGCTTTACTTCTAAGAAACGTTTCCCTTTTTTATGATTAGACTGGATAGAAAATTGAACTTCATGATTTGGTTTTACTTGCTCTACTTTCTTTTCCTGCAACTCTTTTTCCAACCGCTTTTGTTTCGACTTGACTTGAGCATCCATTCTTTTGGCCTTCATTCGGTAATATTCCTTAGTACCTTCTTGCTTTGTTGACTGTGCATGTGCCTTTTGGGACCATGAAGTCAATTCTTTCATTTGTGTTTCAATTCGCTCTATTTGTTTTTGCTGCTTCTCATACTCCCGCTGTTGTGTAATTCTTTTTTGCTCTCTCCACTTTTGATAACCTGTATAATTCCCCTTATGCTCCACTAGCTTTTTTTCTTCTATCGACCATATTTTTGTTGCGACTTTATCTAAAAAATAGCGATCATGAGAGACAAGGATTATTGTTTTTTTGCTCCTTTTTATATGATTAATGAGAACTTCCATGCTGCGCTCATCTAAATGATTGGTTGGTTCATCTAACAATAACAATCCTGCATCTTGTGCGAACCCATGCGCAAGTCTGAGTTTCAGCTTCTCCCCACCGCTCATATACTGATAATCCGTCATGGGCAAATTCCACTTTGCCATCAATTCCGCTTCTTTAGCAGTTGCTTCCTTCACTTCATAGTGTTCCTGCTCTTGCTCCACATATGCTACAGCCATATTAGTTCCATGCCACTGAATTTCTCCTTCAGTTGGATGGGCATTCCCTCTTATTAATTGCAGTAAAGTCGATTTACCAGATCCATTTTTGCCTATTAAACCAATTATCTCTCCCTGCTTTACCGTTGCATTTATCTTTTCAAAAAGAATAGCATTCATTATTTCATAGGTTATACTTTGCAATTTTAATAATTCTTTCATACATTATCCCTCTTTCTTTAAGGGAGAATAAAAAATCCTCCCAATTTTATTGGAAGGATTAGTCGGCATTTTTTGTACACAAATAAGCTATCAAATAAATAGCTGTGCATCTATATGGAAAATGGGCAGACTAATCCTATTTTAATAAGCAGAAATTTTTAGTTTCAACTTGGAAAAATAAGATTAGTACTTCATCGTTCACCCATCACTCCCTCTTAACATTAATAATTAAATTATAGCATAACCCTGCGCTCTATTAAAATAGATATATGCCCATTATGATTATGCTAACTCTACTCCGCCAGTAACTCCATATACTTGTGCTGTTACATAGCTGGATTCTGTGGATGCTAAGAATACATAAACACTAGATAATTCCACAGGCTGCCCAGCACGTTTTAGCGGTGTATCTTGCCCAAATGCCGGTATAGCATCACTAGGCTGTCCTCCAGAAATTTGCAGCGGTGTCCAAATAGGTCCTGGGGCAACAGAATTTACGCGAATTCCTTTTGAAGCTACTTGTTTTGCTAATCCCCGTGTAAATCCAGTAATCGCAAATTTAGTTGCTGCATAATCGAGTAGATTTGGACTTGGATTATAACCCTGAACAGAAGTCGTTGTGATAATAGATGCCCCTTCTGGCAAGTAAGGCATGGCAGCTTTCACTATCCAGTATAAAGAAAAAACATTTACCTCAAATGTTTTACGGATTTGTTCTGTTGTAAGATCTGCAATATCTTCTACCGCCTGCTGTTTCCCAGCAACTAATGCAAGCACGTCTAATCCATCCAGTTCAGCATAAGCTTTGTCTACAAGCTCCTTGCAAAAAGCCTCATCGCTTAAGTCACCAGGGATAAGCACAGCCTTGCGACCCTCTGTTTCAATTAATTTCTTTACTTCTTCTGCATCCGGCTGTTCTTCTGGCAAATAATTCAAAACAATATCTGCTCCTTCTCTAGCATAAGCAATAGCTGCTGCACGGCCTATACCTGAATCACCGCCAGTTATTAGCGCCTTTCTTCCTTTTAATCTGCCTGTACCTTTATAGCTTTTTTCTCCGCAGTCTGGGACAATTTCCATTTTGCCTTGAACAGCTGGAGGTTCTTGATATTGTTTTGGGTATTCCTCGTTATAGTACTGTGTTAATGGGCTTTTTGGTTGAGCCATTTTTATCTCTCCTTTTGTAAGTAGACTGATATTCATTAGATATTATTTACTGTTTACTTAATATTCTTTTTTTGTTTTCCCTTTTCTATTTTTGATAAACAAAAAAGACTATAGAAAAATGATATGCTCCCTCTATGGTA
>NZ_PISE01000045.1 GCF_002835805.1 Niallia nealsonii
TCCCTCCTTCTCCGCCAGAGATTTATCTGGCCCATTGGTCAAGCGGTTAAGACACCGCCCTTTCACGGCGGTAACACGGGTTCGAATCCCGTATGGGTCATACGAATAAAAAAGTTGTTAGCAGATGCTAGCAGCTTTTTTATTTTTGGATAAAATTATGCAATCTTGTGGATAACTTTGATTTGTTGTTTAGATAAGTTGGAAAGTAGAGTAGTTTCATCTTTTGATTTAATATTGCCATTTTGTTTTGTTCTATTTCACAACTAAAAGTAAGATAAGTTAATCATACTGTAGACAAATGCTCCTTAAAAAGGAAGTTTACAGTTTTTTTATTTATTTTTCTTTCTTTTAAATGGGGATGTTGATTTCCACTCTAGGGGTTCGCTTTCCACGGGGTGAGCCACTTCGTCGCATCGCTCCTGCAGGATCTCGGATTGTCTCGCTAATCCAGTAGGAGTCTCATCCCTTCCGCTCTAATCCAGCCTATTTTCCATCCATTTTTTAAGGTACGGTTTTCATGATAAAGTGCCCAATTTCTCTACATTCAGCAAAAATTATGAACGCCGTTTCAAGAACTCGAACTTATTTGAACAGATATTCTACCGTATCTTAAAAACAGCTGCGGATAAGAACTTGATTAGCGCGGAACATGTTTTTGTTGATTCTACTCATATGAAAGCAAGTAATGAGAAAACTTAAGAAGTCTTTCTCTGAGTTGATTAAAGAAAATAAAAGTAAAATTTTAAATGACAAGACACTGCTTGAAAAAATTGAACGACGCATTGATGAAAAATAAATCAATGTTAATAAGTTTAATAGCACAAGATATTCACTAGATAGAGATTATAAAACAGGGAAATAGAAGAGAATTCTTCTATTTTTTATCCCGTAAATAAGAAAATAGAACAGCTAATCTTATATTATAAGATTAGCTGTTTCATTTTTATATAAATGACATTTTACTGACTGAAAAGCGTTTATTTTGATATCAGAAGGTTTTTTCTGTTTGCAAATATCCATGGCATATGGGCATCTAGTATGAAATACGCATCCTGATGGAGGATTTAAAGGAGACGGCAACTCTCCTTTAATTATAATTTTTTCTTTTTTTTGCTTAGGATTAAGTGTTGGTACAGCAGATAAGAGGGACTGTGTGTAAGGATGGAGAGGATTAGAAAATATGTCATCCGTGTTCCCTTGTTCGACTAAATGTCCTAAATACATGACACCTACTCGATCTGCGATATGTCTTACTACACTAAGGTCATGGGCAATGAATAAATAGGAAATATTAAACTCCTTTTGTAATTGTTTTAACAAATTAATGATTTGAGCTTGTATAGAAACATCTAATGCAGAGACCGGTTCATCACAAATGATAAGTTTTGGATTAAGGACAAGGGCTCTTGCTATACCAATTCTTTGTCTTTGTCCTCCGGAAAACTCATGGGGAAAACGGTCATAATGATCTTCGGTAAAACCAACCTTTTTTAGTAGTTGCAGGGCAATTTGTTTTCTTTCTTGATTGGTACCAATTTTATGTATTTTTAATGCTTCTTCAATGGAGAATCCAACTTTTTTTCTAGGGTCTAAGGAGGTATTTGGATCTTGAAAAATCATTTGAAGATCTTTTCTAACTTTTTTAAGAGATCTTTTATGATGTTGAAAAATATCCTCACCATTGAAATATGCTTCTCCACTTGTAGGTTCGATCAGTCGAAGGAGGGATCTGCCCGCCGTACTTTTTCCGCAACCTGATTCACCGACAAGACCAAAAGTTTCACCTTCATATATAGTAAAGGAAATATCTTGAACTGCTTTAATATAACCTTTCGTTTTTCCAAGTGCGGTTCTTATAGGATAATATTTTTTTAGATTTTGTACTTCTAGAATAGGCTTTTGAGTGTTAGTTAATGTGCTATCATTGATTGGCATAAACTGTCTTCCTCTCGCTTATTTTTTCATAATGCCAGCATCTAACTTTGTGGTTTGATTTTGCTTGTTCCAAAATAGGCATAGAAACATGACACTTTTCTGTTGCGTATTTGCATCGAGGTGCAAATCGGCAGCCTTTTGGTATTTGATAAAGAGAGGGAACAGATCCAGCGATGGTTGAAAGTTCTTGAGAGCGATCTCCATCTAGTTGTGGAACAGATTCCATTAATCCAAATGTATAGGGATGCAAAGGTTTAGAGAATAACGTATTTACGTCTGTTTCTTCTATTACTTGGCCCAAGTACATAACCGCAACTTTTGTGCATATATTTGCAACCACTCCAAAATCATGAGTAATTAAAATAATGCCCATATTTAATTCTTTTTGAAATTTCATCATCAAATCTAAAATTTGGGATTGTATCGTTACATCTAAAGCGGTGGTAGGTTCATCTGCTATTAATAATTTTGGCTGACACGCTAAAGCTATTGCAATCATTACTCTCTGCCGCATACCACCAGATATTTCATGAGGATATTCTTTGGCTCTTTGAACAGGAGAGGGGATACCAGTTAGTTCTAAGAGTTCTATTGCCTTCTTATAAGCCTCTTTTTTAGAAATTTTTTGGTGAATAATAATAGATTCAGCTATTTGCTTTCCAATCGGGATTACTGGATTAAGTGATGACATAGGGTCTTGAAATATCATGGAAATTTCATTTCCTCGTAACTTCTCTATCTCTTTGCTTGAATAATCCAATAAGTTTGCTCCATTAAATAATATTTTCCCGTCATAAGTAGAAATATTTTCATCAAGTAATTGAAGAATTGCTTCTGCAGTTACACTTTTCCCACAGCCAGACTCTCCAACGATTCCTAATACTTCTCCAGTATTTAATTCAAGAGAAACCCCATCGATTGCAGATAATTCTCCATTAAATGTAGAGAAATTGACCTTTAGATCTTCAATTTTTAATAAAGGTTGTTTTTCTATCATATTTTTTCTTCCTTTTTTTAGATTTTTTTGATTTTGGATCTAACTGATCTCTTAGCCCATCACCAAATAGATTTAGTCCAAGAACAATCAATATAATAAATATTCCTGGGTATACGGTCATCCACCAAGCATTAAAAATGGCTAATTTTCCATCATAAAGCATGTTCCCCAAACTTGGAAGGGGAGCAGGAATACCCGCGCCTAGAAAGCTTAATGAAGCTTCTGTTAAAATAGTTACAGCAAAAACAAATGTAACTTGTACTATTAATGGCGATAGTACATTAGGGGCAATATGTAAAAAAAGAATTCGAAAAGAATTAGCTCCCTGTGCCCGCAATGCTTCAATAAACACCTTTTCTTTTACAACGAGAGCTGCTGATCGAGTGATGCGAGCAATAGAAGGAATAAATACTAATACTAAAGCAATAATTACATTAATTGTTTTAGGTCCTAGAGCAGACATGAGAGCCATTGCCAGCAGGATGGATGGAAAAGCAAATAGTCCATCACATATTCGCATTAATATTTGATCCGAAAATTTATTGTATGCAGATAATAGACCAATTGCTAATCCGATCAAAGAAGAGAACAGAGTGACAATAAATCCGATTAATAAAGACATTCTAACCCCATACATGGTACGGCTAAAAATATCTCTTCCGAAATTATCCGTGCCAAACCAATGAGTAATAGAAGGAGATGACAATCTATTCGCTGGGTCAATCTCCAGTATTTTAAATGGTGAAAACAGAGGTGCAAATAGTCCAATTAAAAAGGTGATGGTAAGTAATATACTTCCACTGATTAATAATTTATTCGATAAAAACTGATGGAAAAAAGCTCCTTTTCTTTTTTTCTTTTTTTGTATAGAAAATTTTGTTTCTGTATGTAACTCCATTTTGGTCACTCCTTTTAAGAACGATAAGAATTGCGTATGCGTGGATCTATGACTGCATAGAGTAAATCTACCACCAAGTTTATTAGCACATAGGTAACCGTAATGATTAAAATAGATCCTTGAATTACGGCATAATCCCGTCTATCAATAGACGATACAATAAGCTGACCTAATCCAGGGATATTAAATAATGATTCTGTTACTGCAGCTCCAGTAACTAATCCAGCAAATGACTCGCCAATTACAGTCAATATAGGCAAAAAGGCAACTCTTAACGCGTGCTTAAGCATGATGGATTTTTCATTTACGCCTTTTGCTTTTGCTGTTTTTACGAAATTTTCAGATAAAGTTTCTAGTAAAGAAGATCTTGTCATTCTTGTAATAAGAGCAGCTTGTATAGTCCCTAAAGTGAGGGAAGGTAAAATTAAAAATTTTAAATGTTCCCATAAACCATGGCTTAACGGTTGGTATCCGGAGACTGGAAGAACCTGAAGTTTCACAGCAAAAAGTAAAATGAGAAGCGATCCAAGTAAGAAGCTAGGAATAGAAATTCCTAATAAACTAGCGCCCATAATGGCTTCATCTTTAATAGAGCCTTTATACTTGGCCGCTGTTATACCGAAAAGCAAAGCAATAACGACACCAAATAATTGGGCTAGTATAGCTAGAGAGACGGTAGGTCCAAGATTTTCCAAAAACGCGGTTAAAACGGGTTTCCCTAAAAAGTAGGAATCTCCAAAATCTCCATGAAAAATACCGGATAACCAAATGAAAAATTGTGCAATTATAGGCTTATCTAATCCCAATTTTTGATTTAATTCTTGTATTTGTTCAGGACTGGCTCCTTCACCTAAAATAAACATGGCAGGATTTCCTGGTGTTAAGTGTAGAATGAGGAAAACAACGATAGCCACAATCAGCAAAACGGGTATTAATGATAAAAGTCTTCTAACAATATAACCGGCCATAAAATAATCCCTTCTATAGAGAATTTTTTAATTTCATGAAAATCAGAAACCCCAAAAAACAATAAAAGAAGATGTAGTATATGTCATACCTTTATGCTTTTGGGGTGTCCTGACAAATAATTTATTTAGTGAGGCTGATATTATAAAATACTGGACCTAAGTTGAAGCCGTAGCCTTGTACTTTATTGGAGACCGCATTAATGCTTTTTTTATGGCCAATCAATGTAAACGGTAGTGTGTCCCATACATATTTTTGGGCGGCATCAATGGCAGGCTGTGCTTCTTCAATGGATGTTGCTGATTTAATCGCATCTAAGTATGGTTGAGCCTCTTTAACTGGTGCACCCCAAGTAGTCCAGAAACCTTGGAAAATGGTAGATCGAGCTGCCCAGCTTGTTGCATAAAGATCCCACGTAGCAGGATCAGTTAATTTTTCGCCAAATGTAGCCCAATCGTAGACTTCTAATTTCACCTTTACTCCAATGTCTTCAAGTTCCTGTTGTACTACTACAGCAGTATTATATTGATCTTCATAATCACGAGAGGTTAGTATCTTGATTTCTTCTCCCTTATAACCAGCTTCTTTAAGATATTCTTTTGCTTTGTCTTTGTCATGTTGATTGTACTCTTCCTTGCCAGCTTCACTGTAATAATTAGGATACTTTTTATTAACAATAGAAGAAGTTAGTTCATAGTAATCCGAATTACCATAGGAACTAGATAAGATATCCTCCGAATTAATAACAGCATTTACTGCTTTTCTAGCGTGAATATCCTTAAAAAATCCAGCCTGTGTATTATAAAATAATCCTAAAAATCCTCCGGGTGATAATTCATTTTTATTGGTTTGTGTACTTTCTATTTGTGCAGCATTATCGCTCGAAATACCTAAAGCAATATCAAATTGTCCAGTTGTCAGTCCTGAGATACGTGTTGATTCATCTGTAAGAAAGCTTATTTTTATCTCATCAAGATGAGGGTCTTTTTTAATTTTTCTATCTTTGGAAGAATAGTCAGCAAATTTCTCTAGAATGATATATTGATTTTGTTTCCATTCTTTTACTTTAAAAGGACCTGTACCTATATATTCTGTAGCGCCTGCGTCAGGTGCTTTTTCAATTATTTCTTTTGGATAAATAGCTGCAGCTGGAATTGGGTCAGCTAAAAGAGCTAATGTGTTAATATTTGCTGTTTTTAAATGAAGCTCCACACTGTATTTTCCGGTTTTAACCATTTTTGCATCCGTAAAGTTGGTTTTACCAAGAGAGGATAGTTTTATCCAACGATTAATGGAAGCAACAACATCATCTGCTGTTAATTCTTTTCCATTATGGAATTTAACTCCTTGATGCAATTGGAAGGTATACACTTTTTGATCATTGCTTATCTTAATTGTTTTTGCTAAGTCTGGAACTGGATTTCCTTTCTCATCAAGAGTTACAAGTGTTTCAAAGATGTTGCGTGCTACATCTTTTGTTGATGAATTTCCAGTAATTTGTGGATCAAGTGTAGTAGGTTCACTTTGAAAAGCAATGTTCAATGTGCCGCCATCCTGTACTTTTTCGTCTGAGCTTTCACTAGATGTAGTTGCATTATTGCTGGAGCATCCAGTAAGAAGAACGAATATTAGTGCAAAGATTACCAAATTCAGCTTCCTTTTTTTCACGTTAAAACCCCCGTATGTATAGTTTGTTTAATTCCTACTATTTAAGTGTGAATAGTAAGGATAGGTTCATTCTAGCATCGATAACTTTTTTTGTTAAATTAGTAAAACTGATACAAATTATTGAAAATACTAAACTTAAATTCTATTGTGTTTGAAATGAATTAAGAGTAATCTTATCGTTAAACTAGGGTATGGGGGTAGCAAAAATGGCAACTATAAATATAGATATTTTAGAGCAAATTCAAATAATTGAACATTATAAGCAAACATTAGCAATTTTATCATGGGATGCTAAAACAAAGGGACCAAAAAATGCAAGAAGCCAAAATGCAAAAATTCAAGGTACGCTGACAAAGGAGTTATATAGTAAACAAACAGATAAGAAATTTGCTAGAAATATAGAAAGGTCTTTAGAAAAAGATTTATCAGAGTTGGAAAGGAAGCAGTTGGAGTTTCACTTAAAAGAGTATAAAAGATTGTCCATTATTCCTGTAGAGGATGTTCATCAATTTTCTGTTATTAAGGCTGCGGCACATGGGAATTGGTCAGAAGCAAAAAAACAAAATAATTTTAAATTAGTGGAAAATGATTTGCAAATATTAATAGATACAAAAAAACGATTTGCTTCATTGAGTAATAGGAATCTCTCTGAATATGATCAATTATTAGATGAATATGAACCTGGTGTACTAACAGGAACATTAGATAATATGTTTGATCAAGTAAAGCAAGCTATTTTTCCATTACTAAATAGTATAAGAAATGCTTCTATTCAACCCGACTCTTCTTTTTTATCTGCACCATTTCTAATTGACAATCAAATTAAATTAGGAAAAAAGTTGTTAAATTCAATAGGATATCAGTTTGAATCTGGAGAGGTAAGTGAAACGATGCATCCTTTTAGTACGGGGATTCATACCCATGATGCTCGATTAGCTGTAAGGTTTGAAGAAAACAATATAAAATTATCGTCATTAATGTTCTTGCATGAAGGAGGGCATTCATTATATAACCAACAGATTAGTAAAAGGTTAGACACTACTGGATTAGGTGTGTATACATCGATGGGACTTCATGAATCTCAGTCCATTTTCTGGGAAAAAGTCATTGGCAAACATGAAGGTTTTTGGAAAAATCACTTTCATCTTTTGCGTGAATTTGGACCAAGTATATATAAAGATATTTCTTTTGATCAATTTTATTTTGCCTTAAATGAAGTAAAACCATCTTTCATTAGATATGAATCGGATGATGTTACATATCCACTACATATCATTATTCGCTATGAACTAGAAAAAGAATTATTCTCAGGGAATCTCAAAGTAACAGATCTCCCAGACGCCTGGAATGAAAAATATGATAATTATTTAGGGATTAGACCTAGGACGGATAGCGAAGGTGTTCTTCAAGATGGGCATTGGTATGGGGGAGCATTTGGGTATTTTCCGTCTTATTTAATAGGATTCATTTACGCAGCTCAAATTAGGCAAGTACTTATGAGAGAGTTTCGTAATTTTGATGATCTAATTAATGATGGGAAGCTATCTATCTTTTTAGAATGGCAAAAAGAGCATATACACCGCTTTGGAAAATTAAAAACATCGAAAGAAATTCTAGGAGATCTCGCTATAGAAAAAATCAATGAGGAACCATTAATTCAATATTTGACGGAAAAGTATAAAAAATTATACAAATTATAAAAATGCAGGATTTATGAAGATTAATTAATTTGTTCTAGTAATCTTCATATAAATAAATGGGGAGAGGGAGAAGAAACGTCACATAATCTTCTAGTGAACGATGAGAAAATAATTGGTTTATATTGGAAATCTAATCTGTTAAGAACCAGGGTTTCAAATGAAGAAATAAAAACAATAAAAAAATGGTTAAGTAGTGCCGAAATTAAGATTTTAGATCTTCCGCTTAAAACAGGACTTGTTGCTGAATTAATGGGAAAGAAACAGGCACTATAATAGCCATAAGAGCAGATATAGATGCACTTCAAAAACGTTCACTCTAAAATATTAGGTGTAATGCATGCTTGTGGACATGATTTTCATGCTACGGTTATTTTAGGTGCTGCTTTATTCCTAAAAAAGAAACAAATATATATAGAAGAATTAAATCAAGCGATTGGAGAAAATCGATTAGCGCATGAAAAAAGTCGTTAAAGAAAAGAGAAAAGGTGCAGGAAACAAAGGAAGTTCGTGTCAGTACCGCGGATCCTGAATGTGCATTTATATCTAGAGACAATAAACAGGAAATGTGTTGTTATCTCTATCATCGAACAACTGATATGAAGGTTAACATTATTACACCTGTCTAAATAATTACAATAAAAGAGTGTAGAAAAAGTCACTACTTTCTCTGCACTCTAAGAGGAAAGATAAAGTTCTTTTCCTCGGTTGTATTATTTTTTTATCCTTATATTCGTCCTCGTTTTATATCTTCTTCTAGCTTATCTTCACTTGTCATTAGCTTCTGTCCTGGATTATTTAAATCTATGTCCGATGAAATGCCCATATATGGTCCTCGAAACATGTCGCCAGTAGCCAATATTTTTTTATCAGGAGCTTCAAAAAAAGGTTTAATGTCTGATGGTTGCTGCTCTAATAGGTATTCTTCTTCACTTTTGCTCAAATAATTTCCCGCCTTTCGAATGATATCTTTATTAGTTTTTCTAAAGGAGGAAAAAGTATGTTAAAAAATCAACAAAGTATTTTAATTGTTTAAACATAAAAAATTTATAATATCATAAAATTAAAAAAACAAAAAGGAAATCGGTGCTAACGGATAGAATATTAGAAATAGTAAGATACTTATTGCAAAACCCCAGAGTAATCCGTTTTCATTTTAATTAGTGGGATTAGTTTTATTTGTAGAAATACAGGGAATTTAACTCTTGTACAACAATGTAAGAAAGTAGTTATCGGAATAATTGAATTAGAAAGTAGGATGCAAGTGGAAACAGTATATCCAACACAATTTCAGCTACATTTATTTCATGAAGGGAACCTATTTGAAAGCTATAAATTGCTAGGATCTCACGTTCATCGAAAAAAAGAAGAGGTTTACACAATATTCTGTGTGTGGGCGCCAAATGCACAAAGTATTGGGCTAGTGGGAGATTTTAATAATTGGGAAGCAGATAAATATCCACTAGAACGTATTAACAATGAAGGAATATGGTTTATTAAAATTGATAAAGACTTAACTGGGGCATTGTATAAGTATCAGATTACATCTTCTGAAGGAAATACATTTTTGAAATCAGACCCATATGCATTTTATTCGGAAGTAAGGCCCAATACGGCATCAATTGTCTACTCTTTAGATGGGTACAAGTGGAATGATGCAAGATGGAGACAAAAAAAGGCAAAAAAGAATAGTTTGAATGAGCCTCTTGCAATCTATGAAGTGCATCTTGGCTCGTGGAAATTGCATGAAGATGAAAGTCTTTATACTTACCGTGAATTGGCGGATGAACTGATTCCTTATTGCTTAGAGCAAGGATTTACTCATCTTGAAATATTGCCATTAGTGGAACATCCGTTAGATATTTCATGGGGGTATCAAGGTACAGGCTACTATTCAGCCACTAGTCGCTTTGGTGAACCAAAAGATCTTATGTATTTTATTGATCAGTGCCATCAAAATGGACTGGGAGTAATTCTTGATTGGGTACCAGGACATTTTTGCAAAGATGCTCATGGCTTGTATCAATTTGATGGTTCTAGCCAATTCGATTATGCTAACGCAAAGGATAGAGAAAACTTGGTTTGGGGAACTGCCAATTTTGACTTAGGTAAAATGGAAGTTCATAGTTTCTTAATTTCCAATGCTCTTTTTTGGATGGAATATTTTCACGTAGATGGTTTTAGAGTGGATGCAGTATCTAATATTATCTATTGGCCAAATTCCAATGAAAATAGTATGAATCCATATGGAATAGAATTTTTGCAAAAACTAAATAAAATGGTTGCTCAATATGATCCAACTATATTGATGTTTGCAGAAGATTCTACTGATTGGCCACAAGTTACAGCACCTGTACATTATGGTGGAATTGGCTTTCACTATAAATGGAATATGGGCTGGATGAATGATTTTCTTAAATATATGGAAACAGAGTCCCAATATAGAAAAGATATGCATGATAAAGTGTCATTTTCTTTGCACTATGCATTCTCTGAAAACTTTGTATTGCCGCTTTCCCATGATGAGGTTGTTCATGGAAAAAAATCGCTCCTTAATAAAATGCCAGGGGACTATTGGCAGAAATTCGCCCAATTTAGACTTTTAATCGGTTTTATGATGGCACATCCTGGCAAAAAGCTGCTGTTTATGGGAGCGGAATTTGCCCAATTCTCAGAGTGGAAAGACAAAGAGCAGCTCGATTGGCTTCTTTATGATTATGACATGCATAAAAAAGCTAATGATTTTATTAAAGCGATATTAAAAATATATAAACGCTCAAAACCTCTTTATGAATTGGATCATGTTTATGAAGGGTTTGAATGGATAGATGTAAATAATAGAGACCAATCTATTTTCTCTTTTATCCGTAAAGGAAAAAAACCAGAAGATTTTCTTATTGTGATATGCAACTTTACGTATCACACTTACGAGGATTATTTAATTGGTGTACCAAATGATGGCAGTTATCGAGAAATATTAAATAGCGATGCTGAGGAATTTGGAGGAGCTAATTATATAAATAAAAAAGTAATAAAAGCCCAAGAAGGTTCATTCCATGGAAGACCATTTTCCGTTCAATTAACGATACCAGCTTTTAGTATCACTATTTTAAGGCCAGTACAACATCGGAAGGAGAGAAAAGGAAATGGGAAAGAAGAGATGCGTGGCAATGCTATTGGCAGGAGGCAAGGGGAGTAGATTATACTCTTTAACCAAAAGTTTAGCTAAACCAGCTATTCCTTTTGGAGGAAAATACCGAATTATTGATTTCACTCTTAGCAACTGCACTAACTCTGGAATTGAAACAGTTGGTGTATTAACTCAATATCAACCACTTGTTTTAAATTCATATATTGGGATAGGAAGCGCTTGGGATCTTGATCGTGTAAATGGCGGGGTAACAGTGCTGCCGCCATATAGTGAATCATCGGAAGTAAAATGGTATAAAGGAACTGCAAGTGCTATTTATCAAAATATAAACTATTTATCTCAATATGATCCTGAATATGTGTTAATCCTTTCAGGCGATCATATTTACAAGATGAATTATGAGTCAATGCTAGAGTATCATATTGATAAGAAAGCAGACGCATCTATTTCAGTAATTGAAGTTCCATGGAATGAAGCAAGTAGATTTGGCATTATGAATACGAATAAAAATATGGATATTGTTGAATTTGAGGAAAAGCCAACAGATCCGAAAAATAATTTAGCATCAATGGGCATCTATATTTTTAAATGGAAAGTGCTAAAAAAATTATTGGAAGAAGATAATGTGAATAAAACTTCGTCTCATGATTTTGGCAAAGACATTATTCCGCTATTAATTGAACAAAATAAAAAGGTAGTGGCCTATCCCTTTAAAGGATATTGGAAAGATGTCGGTACTGTGCAAAGTTTATGGGAAGCAAATATGGATTTATTGGATGACAAAAGTGAATTAAACATTTCGGATTATGACTGGAGAATTTATACGGTAAATCCTAATCAGCCGCCACAATACATTTCAGACCAAGCAATAGTAAAAGAGTCAATGATCAATGAAGGCTGTATTATTAGCGGAAATATTGAAAAATCAATAGTGTTCCAAGGTGTAAATGTTGGAACTGGGACTGTAATACGTAGTTCTGTGATTATGCCAGATGCTAAGATTGGTGAAAATGCTTATATTGAAAAGGCAATAGTCCCTTCTAACATCCGTATACCAGATGGAATGGTCATTAAACCAAATAATAAAACCGATGAAGTAGTTTTAGTCACAGAAGAGATGGTTAATGAATTAATTTCCTAACAAACTAGAAGGAGGATACCATGATGATGAAATCAATGCTTGGAGTTATTGACGCAACTACGTATAAGGATGATTTAGAAGAATTAATTGCACACCGTCCACTGGCGGGATTACCCATAGCAGGAAGATATCGCCTAATTGATTTTGTATTATCTAATATGGTCAATTCAGGAATAGGAAGTGTAGCGATTTTTCCTAAATATCAATATCGGTCATTAATGGACCATTTAGGTTCAGGGAAAAATTGGGATTTAGATCGAAAAAGAGACGGTTTATTCTTCTTTCCGGCTTCTATAACAGATGGAACAAGTGAGGGCATTGGTTCATTTAATCAGTTTGCAGCAAATATCGATTATTTTTTAAGAAGCAAACAAGAATATGCTTTAGTGGCAAATTGTTATACCGTATTCAATATGGATTTTAATCCTGTTTTGGAGCGACACCTTCAGTCTGGCTGTGATATTACGGAGATAAGAAGTGGCGGAGAATCATTAGAAATATATTTGGTGAAAAAATCATTATTGGTTGATTTGATTCAAACACGTGATATAACTGGCTATACATGTATGAAAGATATTAGATTAGATATCCATCATAATTATAAAATATGTGATTACGAATATACCGGCTATGCCGAAAAAATAGATTCTATTTCCACTTATTTTCGTGTAAGCAAGGAGATACTAAAAATGAATATCTGGAGTCAGCTATTCTTAAAGGATCGTCCTGTTTTGACAAAAGTAAAGGATGAACCACCTACTCATTACACAAATACAAGTGAAGTGAAAAATTCCATGATAGCAAATGGAAGTGTCATTGAAGGAAAAGTAGAAAATAGCATTATTGCGAGAGCAGTGAAAATTGGCAAAGGCTCTACAATAAAAAATTGCATTATTATGCAAAAATGTACAATTGGCGACAATTGTGAGTTAGATTCGGTGATTTTAGATAAAGATGTGATGGTGGAGAGTGGAACTAGAATGAACGGTAATCTTAATTCTCCATTTGTTGTTAAAAAAGGAACTGTGCAGGGAGCGCTGATGAATTCGTGAAAATATTATTTGCTGTATCGGAATGTGTACCTTTTATAAAATCTGGGGGACTAGCAGATGTTGCTGGTTCCCTTCCTAAAGAATTAAAAAAGCAAGGAACAGAAGTTTCTGTGATTATGCCTAAATATAAAGATATCCCAGAAATATTCCTAGGGAAATTAAAAAAGAAGCTTGATTTTACGGTTCAAATTGGTTGGAGAAAACAATATTGTGGCATTGAAGTATTAAAAATGGATGGAATTACTTTTTATTTTGTGGATAATGAGTACTATTTTAATCGTTCAGGTTTATATGGTTATATAGATGATGGAGAGCGGTTTTCCTTCTTTAATCGTGCCGTGTTGGAAAGTTTAGCGCATCTTAATGAATATCCAGATATTATTCATTGTCATGATTGGCATACAGCGATGATTCCATTATTGCTAAAAGCTGATTATCAGTGGAAACAAGAATATAGTTCTATTAAAACGGTGTTTACAATACATAATCTACAGTTTCAAGGCATTATGCCAAAAGGAGTAATTGGCGATTTATTGTCATTAGACTATGACTATTTAACCGTGCAAAATATGGAGTTTGACGACAATATAAATTTTATGAAATCTGCCATTATGTCTAGTGATAAGATTACAACGGTCAGCCCGACATATAAAAATGAAATTCAAACAGAATATTATGGAGAAAAGCTTAATAACTTATTAGTAAGTAGGAATGAAGATTTATATGGAATCATCAATGGCATAGATGAATTAACCTATAATCCAAAAACAGATGATGAAATTATACAGAAATATTCCTATACTACAATAGAAAAAAAGTATAAGAACAAACAAGTTATTCAAAAAAAATTCGCATTAAAGGAAGATAAATCTATTCCTATCATTTGCATGATTACTAGACTGACAAAGCAAAAGGGATTAGAGTTGGTAAGGCATGTATTTCATGACTTGATGAAAGAAGATGTCCAGTTTATTGTTCTTGGAACAGGTGATCCTGAATTCGAACAATTTTTCCGTGATATGGAGCATCAATATCCAGAAAAATGCAGAGCATATATTGGATTTGACGAAAAGTTAGCACATCAGTTATACGCTGGTACAGATTTATTTTTGATGCCATCTAAATTTGAGCCATGTGGATTAGGTCAATTAATCGCTTTGAAATATGGAAACATACCAGTTGTTAGAGAAACTGGAGGACTAAACGATACTGTTTTTTCCTATGATGACAGAACAGGGTTAGGAAATGGATTTAGCTTTACCAATTTTAATGCACATGACATGTTGTATACCATTCGCAGAGCTTTATATTTTTATTCAAAAGAGAAAGATATTTGGCAGCATATTGTTAAAAGCGCAATGATTATGGACAATAGTTGGGCCCAGTCTGCTTTTAAATATAATCAGTTGTACGCAGAGTTAATCTCAAGGAGTGAAACGCATGTTTACGAATAAAGAAGCTTTTAAAACATATTTTCTGCAAAAGCTTGAGATGACATATGGAAAAACATTTGAAGATAGCACGAGCAGTGATCATTTTCAAATATTAGGACATATGATTAGAGAATATGTTAGTACAAATTGGATTAATACGAATGAGGCATATCGCAGGAATCAAGGAAAGCAAGTTTATTATTTATCCATTGAGTTTTTATTGGGAAGACTGCTCTATCATAATCTAATTAATCTAGGGATAGAAAAAGTTGTAACAGAAGGATTAAATGAATTAGGCATAAATTTGCGGGATATAGAGGAGATTGAACATGATGCAGGACTAGGAAATGGCGGATTAGGAAGGCTTGCAGCTTGTTTCTTGGATTCTCTAGCTACATTAAATCTTCCGGGACATGGGTTTGGAATTCGCTATAAACATGGCTTATTTGAACAGCGAATTGTAGATGGCTACCAGATTGAACTTCCAGAGCAATGGCTGAAACATGGTCAAGTATGGGAAGTAAGAAAAGAAGATTTGGCTGTTGATATTCAATTTTGGGGCAATATAGATATGTATGAGAAAGATGGAAAGTTACAGTTTCGGCATTTAAATGCCGAAACTGTAACAGCCGTTCCTCATGATGTGCCTGTTATTGGATATGATACAACTACGGTTAATACACTAAGATTATGGAATGCTGAACCAGCTTCGCTTTTAGCAAAAGACGTGAATGATATTATGCGATATAAAAGAGAAACAGAAAAGATATCTGAATTTTTATATCCAGATGATGCAAATGACGAAGGCAAAATACTTCGGTTAAAACAACAATATTTTCTTGTATCTTCCAGTTTGCAATCAATTATAAAAAATTACAAACAACAGTATAAAGATATAAGGAATTTTCACCAACATATAAGCATTCATATAAACGATACCCACCCAGTTTTAGCTATCCCAGAATTAATGAGAATTTTATTAGATAACGAAGAACTTTCTTGGGAAGAGGCATGGGAAATTACCAAAAATACGATTTCCTATACCAACCACACTACCTTGTCAGAAGCATTAGAAAAGTGGCCAATTTATCTTTTTCAGCCATTATTACCTCGCATCTATATGATTATTCAGGAAATAAATGAACGATTTTGCAATGAACTGTGGGATAAACATCCAGGGGATTTCCATAAAATAGAGAATATGGCCATCATAGCTCATGGAATGGTTAAGATGGCACACTTAGCATTAGTTGGAAGTTATAGTGTCAACGGAGTAGCAGAAATTCATACAGAAATATTGAAAAAAAGAGAAATGAGTGATTTTTATCAGGTTTTCCCTGAAAAATTTAATAATAAAACAAATGGGATAACACATAGACGATGGTTAATTAAAGCAAATCCTAAATTAACTCAATTGGTAACCGATACAATCGGCAGTGAATGGATATATCAACCCGACCAATTGAATAAATTGCTTCTTTTTCAACAAGACAATGGGTTTTTACAGCAGCTTGCATCCATTAAACAAGAAAATAAAATCCATCTTGCTGAAATTATAAAAGAAAGTAATGGGATTACGGTTGATCCAACGTCTATTTTTGATGTCCAAGTAAAACGCTTGCATGCATATAAACGACAGCTTTTAAATGTTCTGCATATTATGCATTTATATAATAGATTAAAAGAAAATCCTACTCTTGATATCACACCAAGAACGTTTATTTTTGGAGCAAAAGCTTCACCAGGGTATTATTATGCGAAAAAAATTATTAAGTTAATAAATGCAGTTGCAGATAAAGTGAACAATGATAAAACGATTCAAGATAAGATAAAAGTTGTATTTCTTGAGAATTATCGTGTTTCCTTAGCAGAGCATATTTTTCCAGCAGCTGATGTCAGTGAACAAATCTCTACAGCCTCTAAAGAAGCATCTGGAACAGGTAATATGAAGTTTATGATGAACGGTGCGTTAACTGTAGGCACGTTGGATGGAGCTAATATTGAAATGAGAGATTTGGTTGGAGATGACAATATTTTTATCTTTGGGATGAATGCAGATGAAGTTTTAGATCTTTATCAACATGGTGGATATAGGTCTACAGAATATTATCATCATGATAAGCGTATAAAAGAAGTTGTAGATCAATTAAAAAATGGGTTTTTCCATGATACAAATAATGAGTTTGATCCTATATTTGATTCATTACTTATTGAAAACGATCAATATTTTGTATTAAAAGACTTCCACTCCTATGAGAATATTCATCAAGTGGTTGACCAAACTTATAAAAATCAACAGAAATGGCTGCAAATGTGTACCGTTAATATTGCAAAATCTGGACATTTTTCTAGTGATCGAACCATTAAAGAATATGCAGATGAAATTTGGAAAATAAAGTCTAATTTCTGAAATAACCCCAAAACCTAGTATGCGCCTTTACTAGGTTTTGGGAATTTAGCTGATAGTATAAGCTGTTTTTCCCTTATAATCATAAGTAATAGTGAGAGGATTTAAAGGGAAAGGAGCTTGTTTACGCTCCTTTATTTTTCATCATCAACATAACCATCTGTCTTATGGTATGGTACATCGCCAAATGGTGCTTCAATATCTTCATCATCAAGTGTTTGTTCGTACTGTTCATGCTGTTTGCTTGGATAAACAGTTTGGTTTTTTCCTTCGATATCTGTAGCTACAAAGGATTCATAGTCTTCAGTAAAACCTTCGTCATCTCCATCACGGTCATAAAGGCTTCCATAATCTTCAAAATCTCCTCTTAAGTCAGAAGGGGTTTCGGATGTACCATATCTAGCCACTTCTTGAAAGCTATCGTCGTAATCCCTTACTCCGTCTGTATCATAATGGCGATAAACATTGCCATGTGCTGGCTCTAATATTTCTTCTTCTACAGGTCGATCTTGTGCAACAGATTGTTCCGGACTGTACTTTTTAAGCGTTAAAGCAGTGGGAACAGCCTCTAAACGCTCATAAGGTATATCTTGTCCTGAAACGCGGCAAACCCCATATGTTCCTTCTTCTATTGCCTGAAGAGCATCGTTAATTTTATTTAATTCGGATTGATCATGCTCTTCTAATGCATAATCTTTTTCCCGTTCATAAAGTTCTGTCGCCATATCCGCAGGATGATTATCATAACTCGAAAGTTCTCCTACTGATTCTCTTTGGTTATCATCATCTACGTAACGAGATTGTCTATTGGAAATTTCAGCTTTTCTATCTTCTAATTCTTTTTTGAGCGTATTTATTTGTTCTTGTGTTAACAAAAGTATCACATCCTTATCTAAAACTTAAATAGTAATTGTAGTATAAGCGATTATGGAAAAAATAAACCAAGCATCACTTTTTACTTAACTTTCCCCATATAGTTATGGATAAAACATAGATAAATGATGTCTTTTCTCTCTAACTACATGTTTTTTCATTAGAGAGAAGGCAGTCGGAAAGCAGCATCTTTAAAGTAGAAGGGTTTTATCTGGAATTAATAGGAAGTAAAATCGCCGCTCAAGGAATTAATGGAAGAAATTAGAAATTTAAGTCAGTAAAAACTTGCTCATAAAAGTTGGATTGTTTCATCTGACAATCGGTGGGTAAGGTGGAAAATCCCACTGATTGAAGTTTCACTTGTCAATATGGAAGCATTGGCTTGACTAAACAAAATGCTTTTAATTGTTAATAAATAAACGTCCTAAAGCAACAATTTATAAGACTAATTATTAATATGCTAAATAATAGGGGATATTAATCTTGGAACATTGACATATTATTGACCACAGGTGTATCTTAAAATAAGTCAATTTATTGAACAGACAGGTATTTGAAGGGATAAGATTGAAAAGCGACTTGAATTTTTGACTCGTTTTTTAGGGGGATTTACATAGAATGAAATATAGTAAAGGATTATTAGTGGATGATAAAGTTAAGCAAGGAAAATATTCTTCTTTTTTAGTAAGTAAAGTGATTAAAATAGAACCAAAAGACTACCTTTCTTTTTTCACTAACTATTCATCTTATAAAGGAAAACGTTTTTTTTGGAAAGATCCATCATCAGAAAATATTCTAATAGGAATAGGAAGATGTAAAGAAATCTATATCAATAAACAAAAAGATCTTTATATGGCAGTGGAACAAAGCTGGAGAGACTTTTTGGAAAATAGCAAATTAATGAATGACTTTAATAGGATTGGAGTAGGACCCGTATTATTTGGGGGATTCTCTTTCGATCCAGAAAAACCAAAGACTGAGCTGTGGAAATCATTTGCAGATGCTCATTTTTTTGTGCCTGAATTTATGTTGAGCGAAATAAATGGTGAACAATTTTTAACTGTTAATATGGTAATGGACGAAATAGATGTAAATTATGAACAAGAGATAGAAGAGAAATTATCGCTGTTTTTCGATCGTAAAGAAAACATGAAACCGTATATGGAAGGAAATCCATTAATTAATTCAATAGAAGTGAATGGAGAAAAGTGGAAACATGTTGTTGGGAATGTAGTAGCAAACCTAAATGGTATGTTAAAGAAAGTAGTATTAGCAAGAGAATGTAGACTAGTATTTAAAGAAGAGATTCAAACAGAATTCGTACTTGATCAATTGCTTAGAGAACAAAATAATAGCTATATTTTTGCACTAGAGGAAGGAGACAATTGCTTTATTGGTGCTTCACCGGAGAGATTAGTGAAAAAGACCGGCAATAAAGTATTGTCTACTTGTTTAGCGGGATCTATTCCTCGGGGAGAAAATGAAGAGAGAGATCAAGAGCTTGGAGCAAGGCTGTTGGCAGATGAAAAGAATCGAACAGAACATCAATATGTAGTTAATATGATACAGTCTGCGATGGAAATGGTTTGTAAACAAGTTGAGATACCAACTGCACCAAGTCTAATGAAGATGAGAGATATTCAGCATTTATACACACCAGTTAAAGGCATCCTGAGAGAAACAGAATCATTAATGGAATTAATTAGACTATTACATCCAACTCCAGCATTAGGAGGGTTTCCTCAAAGGTTAGCGATGGAGAAAATTAGAAAAGAAGAGCAGTTGGACAGGGGGTTATATGGGGCTCCTTTAGGATGGATAGATTACCAGGGAAATGGAGAATTTGCTGTTAGCATTCGCTCAGGCCTTATTCAAAAGAACGAGGCATCTATATTTGCTGGCTGTGGAATTGTGGCAAATTCGGATGTGGAATTAGAATATAAAGAAACTGCAATGAAGTTTAGACCAATGCAGAGAGCTTTAGGAGGAAAAAAATGAATCACCAACAAAACTTAACTGCTTATTTGTATGCTCTGATTAACGAATTAGTGCAGAGTGGTATTGAAAACGTAGTCATTAGTCCTGGATCTCGTTCTACACCTATTGCTATGCTAATGGCAGAACAAGAACAGCTAAATCTATTTGTTCATGTTGATGAAAGATCTGCAGCCTTTTACGCATTGGGAATGGCAAAGGCATCAAAAAAACCAACTGTTTTAGTATGTACATCCGGCACAGCTGCTGCGAATTATTTTCCAGCCATCATTGAAGCCAAAATCTCGCGGATCCCTTTGATTGTATTAACGGCAGATCGCCCTCATGAATTGCGTGATGTAGGGGCTCCCCAAGCGATCAACCAAATTGAATTATATGGAAGACAAGTGAAGTGGTTTGTGGAAATGTCCCCGCCAGATGGCACAGAAGGCATGATTCGTTATGCTAAAACGGTTGGTGCAAGAGCGGTAGCCACAACTCTTTTGGAGCCTAAAGGTCCAGTGCATATAAATTTGCCTATTCGTGAACCTCTTATACCAGATTTAGAGAATATAGAGGCATATCGAAAGAATGAAAAAAACAATTCATCTATTCATATAGAACAGGGCTCATTAGCCATTCCAGAAGAATATTTCCAATCATTAGCAAAAAAAATGCAATCACTAACAAATGGCATTATTATTTGTGGGGAGTTATATAAGGAAAAGTTCCCTGAAAGTTTGTTTAAGTTAGCGAAGAAATTAAACTTTCCAATATTAGCAGATCCCCTTTCACAATTAAGAGTTAATATGGATGGAGAAGAATTTATTATTGATGCATATGATACTTTTTTGCGAAATGAAAAAGCTAAACAAAAACTAAAGCCAAATATCATTATACGTTTTGGCAGTATGCCTATTTCCAAAGCTCTTACTTTGTTTTTAAAAGAACATAAAGATGTGGAGCAGCTTGTTGTTGATGGAGGAGGAGGCTTTCGAGATCCAAATCAGCTGACTTCCGAAATGATTTATTGTGAAGAAGTATTATTTTGCGAAAGGCTAATCTCGTATCTTCCAAGTTGCTCAATAAATCACGAATTAGTTTCTTGGCAAAATATCAATTTTTTAACGAAAAAAGCATTAAGGAAAATAGAAGAAGTGGCTGATATGAGCGAAGGGAAGCTATTTTCTAAGTTAGGAAACTTATTGCCTGAAGATGCTGTTCTTTTTGTTGGAAATAGTATGCCAATTCGAGATTTGGATACTTTTTTTCACTTACAGCAGGGAAAAATTACGATTTTTGCCAATAGAGGGGCAAATGGAATAGATGGAACGGTATCCACGGCTTTAGGTGTTGGTGCAGTAACCAAATCTCGGCCATTATATTTAATTGTGGGGGATTTAACCTTTTTCCATGATTTAAATGGATTAATCGCCGCAAAACAATTTCAAATCCCAATTACTGTTTTGCTGATTAATAATAATGGTGGGGGAATTTTCTCCTTTTTGCCACAAGCGAACCATAAAAAATATTTCGAGCTATTATTTGGAACCCCTTTGGATTTAGACTTTAAACATATAGTGGCTATGTATAATGGACAATATCTATCGATAGAAAATTGGCATCAATTGGAACAAGAACTATCTAAGAAAAAAGAGGGTAATTCAATTAGGATTGTTGAAATAAAAACAAATCGAGATGAAAATTTAGCAGAACATCGGAATTTGTTAAATAATGTTTCCCAGGAAATAGATTTGTATTTTAAGGATGGAATTTGATGGATATTGTTGTGGATGATGTTGCCTATCATGTCGAAATATATGGTCAAGGAGACCCGCTTGTTGTATTGCATGGTTTTACAGGAGATAGCAGCACTTGGTATTCTTTTATTCCAGTTTGGAAAAAAACATATCAATTAATTCTGATTGATATTATTGGGCATGGCAAAACCGATTCTTCCATAGATGTCTGTAAATATAATATACTAACTGTAGCAAACCATATAAAAAAAATTTTAGTGCAACTTAAAGTGAATGCTGCTCATATATTAGGATACTCTATGGGAGGAAGACTTGCTCTTACTTTTGCAATCAGGTATCCAGATTTTGTCCGAAAATTAATTCTAGAAAGTGCTTCTCCTGGTTTGAAAACAGAACAAGAGCGAAAAGAAAGAAGAATACAGGATAAAAAACTAGGAAAATCTATTGTAGAAGAAGGAGTAGAAAAGTTTGTAGCTAAATGGGAGAATATCCCTTTGTTTAGAAGTCAACAAAATTTGCCCACTTCTATAAAAGATAATATAAGAAAGCAGCGTTTGCAGAATAATCCGTTAGGTCTAAAGCTTAGCTTATTGGGAATGGGAACAGGACAGCAGCCATCTTGGTGGGATAATTTACATATGCTAACAAAGGAAACGCTGCTAATTACAGGAGAGTTAGATACCAAATTTTGTCTTATAGCGGAACAAATGAAAGAATATAATCATCAAATTCAATGGCTAAAGATTAAAGAAGCAGGCCATGCAATTCATGTGGAGAAAAGTGAAATATTTGGTACAATAGTAAAGGAGTTTTTATCGAATCAAACAAATAGATTTGATAGATGATTTAAAGGAAAAAGGAGGAAATAAAGATGGCTGTAGAATGGGTAGCAGTACGCCAATATGATGAAATTTTATATGAAACATATAATGGTATTGCAAAAATTACGATAAATAGACCTCATGTACATAATGCTTTTACGCCGAAAACGGTAAGTGAATTAATCGATGCATTTGCAAGAGCAAGAGATGACAGCAATGTTGGGGTTATCGTATTAACAGGTGCAGGAGATAAAGCATTTTGTTCCGGTGGCGACCAAAAGGTGAGAGGTCATGGCGGATATGTTGGTGATGACCAAATTCCTCGTTTGAATGTTTTAGATTTACAACGTCTAATTCGTGTGATTCCAAAGCCGGTAATTGCGATGGTTAAAGGCTATGCAATTGGTGGAGGACATGTTTTGCATATTGTTTGTGATTTAACGATTGCTGCAGATAATGCTGTATTTGGACAGACAGGACCAAATGTAGGAAGCTTTGATGCCGGATATGGTTCTGGATATTTAGCACGTATTGTTGGTCATAAAAAAGCTCGCGAAATTTGGTTTTTATGCAGACAATATAATGCCGAAGAAGCATTGGATATGGGATTAGTCAATACAGTAGTTCCATTGGATCAAGTAGAAGAAGAAACGATTAAATGGTGTGAGGAAATCCTTGAAAAAAGTCCGACTGCATTACGTTTCCTAAAAGCTGCATTTAATGCAGATACAGATGGTTTAGCAGGGATTCAGCAGTTTGCAGGGGATGCAACATTGTTGTATTATACAACAGATGAAGCAAAAGAAGGCAGAGATTCATTTAAAGAAAAACGCAAACCGGATTTTGGGCAATTCCCTCGTTTTCCTTAATAAGCAAGATTATTAAAAAAACAAATGATAATAGGTGGCTTTAGTATGTTCAGATGCGAAAAAGAAGCAGGTTTTGCTGCTTCTAAAAAGTGTCGGCTAACTATGCCACCTTTATTTATTAAAAAGGTGAGAAAATTGAATCCAAATATACTTCCTAATTTTTTAAAAAATAGAGCAATGTTAACTCCGAATAGAGTAGCAATCGTTTTTAAGGATAAACGTTTAACTTTTAAAGAGTTATACGAAGAGGCTTATTACAGAGCAGGTGTGTTGACAGCGAGTGGTGTAACGGATAAAGCTTATGTTGGCTTTTTGGTGAAAAGTGATCTATATACGGTTATTTCTTTGCTGGCCTTACAGATTATTGGTGCAAAGGCTGTGTTATTAAATAATCGATTAACAGTAGATGAATTAGTCTATCAACTGAATGACGCTCGTGTTGGGTTTCTTGTAACAGAACCAGTATTTGATTTAGTTTGTAAACAGATAAGGGGGCAAATGCCAGCATTAAATATAATGGGCAAACAAGATGCAACTTCTTATACAGAGCCCATTGAAAAAAAGATAATCCATTTAGCGGATACTTGTACCATTATGTATACATCTGGAACAACTGGATTTCCAAAAGGCGTTATTCAAACATATGGAAACCATTGGTGGAGTACGATGGGCAGTGTCTTAAATCTTGGCTTGCATGAAAAAGATGCATGGTTATGTGCAGTACCACTATTCCATATTAGCGGATATTCAATATTAATTAGAAGCATCGTGTATGGGATAAAATTGGTGCTCCATGATCATTTTGAAGTAGATAAGATATTAAGAGCTATAGAAAAAGAAAAAATAAGCATCATGTCTGTTGTCACTACGATGCTGCACAAAATTGAATCTGCTGTAGAGAAAAGCTTACCCTCGACTTTTCGCTGTATGCTCCTTGGAGGGGGACCTGCTTCTTTAGATTTATTAAATAGATGCATGGACAAAGGAATCCCTGTGTATTATTCCTATGGCATGACAGAAACTTCGTCACAAATAGTAACCTTAGCTCCAGAATACAGTACAACAAAAATTGGATCTTGCGGCAAGGCATTATTTCCTGCCCAAATAAAAATCATTGATGATAAAGGAAATGAAACTTCTGCAAATATTCCTGGTGAAATTGCTGTATATGGACCAAATGTATCACAAGGATACTTAAATAAGGGCAAAAGCTCAATGGATGGCTGGTTTCATACAGGAGATATCGGGTATATAGACTCAGAAGGATTTCTTTTTGTACTAGATAGACGAACAGATCTCATTATTTCAGGAGGAGAGAATATTTACCCTGCTGAAGTAGAGGGAGTGCTTACTGCCATAAACGGAATAATAGATGCAGGGGTAGTAGGAGAAAAAAATGAAGAGTGGGGCGAGGTCCCAGTTGCTTTTGTGGTAAAAGAACATAATGTGTTGCTAACAGAGGAAACGATTTTGAATATCTGCAAGCAAAAACTGGCAAGATATAAAGTGCCTAAAAAAGTCTATTTTCTTTCTGAAATTCCAAGAAATGCATCCAAAAAAATATTGCGCAGGAAGCTGAGAAACTAGATATTTCCTAAATTAGATCAAATTGCTTAAATAGTGGAGGGTTGGATTATGGATTTATATAAAGGTTCCTTATATTGGCCGACTACATTAGCAAATCTGGAAGTTCCAGAGTATCCTATTTTAAATAAAGAAGTAATCTGTGATTGCTTAGTTATTGGAGGAGGAATGTCAGGGGCTCTTTGCTCTTACTTGTTGGCAGATGAATCTTTAGATATCATTCTGGTTGATAAAAGGAAGGTATCAACTGGCAGTTCTTCAGCAAATACAGGTTTGCTTCAGTATGCAAACGATAAAATGCTTCATGAATTTGCAGAAAGTATAGGAGAAGAAAAAGCAGTGCGTTTTTACAAATTATGCTATGAAGCAATGAAAAAGCTGCAGGCTGTTGCAGAATCACTTGACTCAGATGTGCAATTTCAATCAAGAAAAAGTCTATATTATGCAACAGATAAGAATGATGTGGAAAAATTGCAAAAAGAGTATAATCTGTTAAAAAAACATGGATTTGATGCAGAATATTTAATAGAAGAAGAGATAGAAAAAATATATGGCTTTAAAAAGCCGGCAGCTATCTTGACAACTGGTGATGCAGAAATTAATCCCCAAATGTTTGTGAGGGAATTGATTAAAGAAGCGCATCAAAAAAATGTCCAAGTATTTGAACATACAAAAGTAACAGAAGAAGGATTCCATAATGGATATTGGAAATTTACAAGTGATAATGGTGTAATATATGCGAAGAAGGTAATCTATTCTACTGGTTATGAAGGCATAAATTTCGCGAAAAAAGAAGGAGGCGAACTGAATCGTACATATGCAATAGCTACTTCTCCTCTTCCTGAATTCTCCATGTGGAAAGATCAATGCCTTATCTGGGAAACGAAACGACCTTATTTTTATATGAGGACAACTTTTGATGGCCGAATTGTTGCAGGGGGTTTAGATGAGGATCAAGTAGAGGCCCCATCAGACCCTGAAATATTGGCACGATATGGGGACAACTTGTTAAAGAGAATAAAAGATCATTTTCCAGGTTATCAAGTAGAAGCAGATTATGTGTACGGGGCTACATTTGGAGAATCAGATGATGGCATGCCTTATATTGGGGAGCATCCAGAAAAAAAGAATATTTTTTATTGTTTAGGCTATGGAGGAAATGGCACTGTATATAGCATGTTTGGGGCTGAAATTTTAAAAGACCTGATTATTTATGGAAATCATCCAGATTGGGATTTAGTTCGATTAGATAGATAAAGTGTGGGTCAAAAGCCCATTAAGCGTGATAAAAAGGACTGCTCCTTTAAGGAGACAGCCCTTTTATTAGCTAATCTTCTTGAAGAATAGTCCTTTTTTCCGTAATCTAAAGCGAATTTTCCTTCATTAGGATAAGCTTGGTTCAAATGTTTTGCAATCTGTCTCTTTGCTAGTATCCGCATGTTTGCCAATATGACTTACCACATAAATTTGATCTGCGCCACATTGATTTCCCTGTTCCCAAAAAGAACAATTTTTCACTTCACAAAGAACATCTTTTGCCATAAAAAACCATCTCCTCATTCATTTAATGCAGTCTATAAACTATTCATTCGTTAATAAAGAATTATTCTGACAAGAGTATTGTCTGAGAAAGAATAATTCTTTATTAGTATGGATAATAACTCCAAAAATAATACAGATAAAATGCAACTACAAGCATGGAAGGCTTTACCTAGATTGTTTTTTGTTTTTGCTGGCTTTAAAAGAAATAACAAGTCATTTTTTTGTTGGCTGTGACTGTAAGTATTTTTTATCATGCATAAATAACTTCCAGAAAAAATAAAAACCAGGAAATAAGATAATAAATCCAACTATATAAGTTGCAAATAAAGCATGGAAAGATTTTGGATCTGTAAAGGCAGAAGTAATGGTTACTTCTGGATAAACGATATAAGGAAGATGTGCTTTTCCATATACATAACTTGCTAATAAATATTGAATGGTGATGGAGATAATTGCCAGTCTTGGCATTCCTTTAACCCCTGGTTTTTTTCGAGAAGGCAGAAACAAGGCTATTCCTCCAAGCAGAAAAAAGAATAGAGAGGTTATAAGCAAAAAGAGATCATCCATCATTTTATTGTAAATCCAATTGGCATCTTGCTTTAGTGTAATCATAATAAAAACAGCTGTTAAAAGAGAGATGGGTCCAAGAAAAATAGCATCTCGTCTATACACACGATATGCTTCTTTTTCAGCAGATACATTCGAATAGTCTGCTAATAAAAGAGAAGATAAAAATAAGGTGCTGCTTAAAGCAAAGGTGAAAAATGCATATTCATTTCCACTTGTAAATAATCCAACTAAGTTGAGAGATTGTTTTCCTTCGTGAAAATCAACATATCCCCCATGTGTGATTGGCAGTACGCTTAATAATATCCCAGGTATCAGCATTCCTGTTATTCCAGAAATATAAGTTAATGGTTTGCGATATTCATGAGCGATATTAGAAAAAACTAAAAAAGCACTTCGGATAGACAAAAGCAAAAGAATAGCACTGCCAGGTATTAATAAAACAGTGCCAAGTGTATAGGCAGCGGTTGGAAACATGCTGTATACAGCAACAACAATGGCTACGATAAATGTATTCGTTACTTCCCATGTTGGCGATAAATAGCGATTGGCGATATTAGTGGCTTTGGTTTTCTCTTTATTAATATATACCATGGACCAAAATCCAGCGCCAAAGTCCATGGTGGCCATAATAGCATAGATGAATACAAATCCCCACAGAACCGTAATCGCTAATAATGAATCTGTCATACATAACACTCCTTAACTATTTGATCCAAAAAGAGGGATTTCCTTTTCTTTTGCCGCATTTAAGTCCTTTAATACAGTATTTTTTCGGAAATAATAAATCAATACAAAGGAAACGGAAATAGCTAGTATAGCGTATACAATTAGAAATAATACAAAAAGTAAACCTAAATTTCCTGAAGTGGTGACAGAATCTGCAGTAGATAAAGTTCTATAAATGGTCCAAGGCTGTCTGCCAGTACAAGCGAAAATCCATCCGCATTCAATGCTCACTAGCGCTAAAGGTCCAGAGAAAACAAAAATCCACATTAAAAATTTTGGGAAATGTTTCTTTTTTAAAAGAAAATGCCAAGCAAGCGTTCCAAAAGCTAATAAAATTAAGAAAGAGCCGATGCCAACCATTGCATTAAAAAGAGTATGTACATATAATGGCGGCCAGTATTCTTCGGGGAAATCATTAAGACCTGTGACAACTGTATCAAAGCTGTTTCCAGCTAAAAAGCTTAGTGCCCAGGGAATTTCAATGGCTCCTTTTAATTCTCTATTCTCTTTATCTGTAAAACCACCAATTGCAAGTGGGGCATGAGATTGTGTTTCAAATAGCCCTTCGGCTGCAGCTAATTTTTCTGGCTGGTATTCGTAAAGTTTTTGGGCTGATTCATGCCCATTTAGAGCGGTTAAAAAAGAAAAAATCCCCCCAACAATTAGACTAAGAATTAAAGCCTTTTGATGAAATTGAAAAACGCGAGTGCCAAATGGGTTTTTCATCATTTTGAATGCAGATACACTTGCTACTACAAAAGCTCCAGTTGTATAGGCGCTCATTGCTACATGCCCTGCGGATACAAAAAAAGTTGGATTGAAAAAAGCCTTCCAGGGATCAACATCCGTAATTTCATGGCCGTTCATGCGAAAACCTTGTGGCGTACCTTCAAATGCATGGACATTGGTAATTAACACAGCAGATGCAAGTGCGCCAATTGCTACCAATATTAAGCTAGAAATTCTTGCCCATGGAGGAATTCTTTCAGAGGCATAAACATAAATAGACATAAATAATGCTTCAACAAAAAAAGCATAAATCTCAATTTGAAAAGGCAGTGCCATTACTTTCCCGATGACTTCCATAAATCCAGGCCATAATAAGGAAAGCTGCAGACCGGCAATGGTCCCAGTTGGTATGCCGACTCCGAGCAAAATGCCAAATGTTTTCGTCCATCTTTTTGCCATAATCACATAATCTAAATCCTTTGTTTTTTGATACAATATTTCTGCTGTCAGCATCATAAGTGGAAGCCCAACACCAATGGTGGCAAAAATAATATGAAAGCCCATTGTCGTGCCAAACATGCTCCTTGCAATAACAAGATGATCCATTTTTATCGTCCCTTCGCTAGTAATATGCCTAAAAACTAGTATTATCAGGACATGAAATAAATATGTAGACTTTTCCTAAATTAGAAAAAAGAGCTGGTTATATTGTAAATGATGAATACAAGATAACACTTGCCATTATAAAATTAAGAAATTTTTTTTTTGTAAGCTATTTCAAAGTTGTGTATTATCAATTTTTTTTTTACTATAAAGAAGGGTTGTTTTTCATATAAGGGGATTAGAAAACAAGCACTAGTTAAGAAGGGATTGAGTTATTTATGAGTACATTGCAAGATGTTTTATCATTTAATGAAGAATTTGTAAGTGAAAAGAAGTATGAGCGTTATATTACAACAAAATTTCCAAATAAGAAAATGGTTATTTTAACATGTATGGATACTCGTTTGCTTGAGCTTTTGCCGCAAGCATTAAATTTAGCAAACGGTGATGTGAAGATTATAAAAAATGCAGGGGCTATTGTCGTTCACCCTCTAGGAAGTATTATGCGGAGCATCCTTGTTGCGGTATACGAATTAAAAGCCGATGAGGTAATGGTTATCGGCCATCATGATTGTGGTATGAGTGCATTAAATGCAGGGGATATGATGGCAAAAATGAAAGACAGAGGAATTACAGAAGCAACACTAAGTACTATTGAAAATACAGGTGTTGATTTAAAATCTTGGCTGACTGGATTCAGTTCTGTATCGGAAAGTGTAGAGCATAGTGTAGGTATGATTAAAAAGCATCCCCTATTACCTGCTGGAGTGCCTGTGCACGGACTAGTCATCGATCCGAAAACAGGAAAACTAGATTTAGTAGTAGATGGATACGAAACAGAAAAATAAGTTTAAGAATGATGATGTTTTTTACATGGCCACTCCTTTGGCACAGGATCAATGCCTCCTGGGTGAAAGGGGTGGCATTTTAGAATTCTTTTTATCGTTAAGTAGCCACCTTTAAAAGCACCATATCTTTTTATCGCTTCTAATCCATAGGAAGAACAAGTTGGATAGAACCGGCAGGAAGGCGGTGTAAGGGGAGAAATGATTTTTTGATAAAAACGAATGATAAAAATAAATAGTTTTTGCATGGTTTATTCCTTTCACTCTGCTTATAAAAGCTTTTGATATTAGTCTATGGATTAACTAGTATAGCATAAGATAATTTCTTTAAAAAAGGAAGTCTCTTTATACATATGCACCAGCTGAAAAAGAGCGTATATAATAACATTAAATTGATGTATTTACTCGGAATTTCAGTTATAATAAAGTACAATGAGTGATGTATTTCTAGTTGATTGCAGCCGCAGTCCTTTAGAAGATGGATTCACAGAAGTTGCTGAAGAATAGTTTGTTTGAAATTTTTTAGGTGGAGGATCTTATTTGAATGAACTTAAATAGGATCCTTAACATAGTTGACTATTCACTTCATGTAGGCCTACTTGTTAAACAGAAATAAATTATTGTAAGAAAAAGGAGTGTTATAAATGCCTTCAGTTGAAAGTTTTGATTTAGATCATAATGCGGTTAAAGCACCATATGTTAGACACTGTGGTGTTCATAAGGTAGGAAGTGATGGGGTTGTCAATAAGTTTGATATTCGTTTCTGCCAACCAAATAAGCAGGCAATGAAGCCAGATGTTATTCATACGCTAGAGCATCTATTAGCATTTAATATTCGCGAACATGCCGAAAAATATAATCATTTTGATATTATTGATATTTCTCCAATGGGTTGTCAAACAGGCTATTATTTAGTTGTAAGCGGTGAGCCAACTGTGGATGAAATTATTGATTTGTTAGAAGATACAATGAAAACGGCGATAGAGATTACAGAAATTCCAGCAGCAAATGAGAAGCAATGCGGGCAAGCGAAACTGCATGACCTTGAAGGAGCAAAAAAATTAATGAAATTTTGGCTAACGCAGTCAAAAGAGGATTTAAGAGAAGTATTTGCTTAATAACAAAAAATGGACATTAATTTGTCCATTTTTTGTTTGAAAACTTTTATAAAATTGGTGCTAATAAACGAGAAAAAGACTCTTTAAATCGAATGTATAAGGATCTTTTAGAATATTTCTCTAAAGTAAGCTGTGTAGACAACCTCATATCTTCTAAAAATCCATCTGTTAGGATATCTGCAATCTGTTTGCTGTAAATAAAGGCATTTACCTCAAAGTTTAAGCGGAAACTGCGCATATCAATATTGGCAGTCCCTACAGAAGTGATTTGCCGATCCACCATTAATGTTTTGGCATGAATAAAGCCATTTTCATAAATATATACCTTTGCCCCCGCCTTTAGCATTTCCCCAATATAGGAATAGGTTGCCCAATAAACAAACATATGGTCTGGTTTGTTAGGAATCATAATTTTCACATCAATTCCTGATAATGCGGCAATTCTTAATGTATCAAGCAAACTGGCATCTGGGATAAAATAAGGTGTCTGAATAAAAACAGATTCTTTGGCTGATGTAATCATTTTTATATAGCCGTTTTTTATTTGTTCCCATTCTGAGTCAGGTCCGCTTGATACAATCTGCAATCCTATATTTCCTATTATTTCCTCGATTTTGCCAGGGAAATAATCTGGAGAATAGCTTATTTCATGATGAGGTGCTGCTTGATTCCAATCTAGAATAAACCTGGTTTGTATTGCGTAAACAGCTGTCCCAATAATGCGCAAATGGGTGTCTCTCCAATAGCCAAACTTTGCATTTAATCCTAAGTATTCATCGCCTACATTAAATCCGCCAATATAGCCAATATAGCCATCAATAATAGCCAGTTTTCGATGATTGCGGTAGTTGAGGCGGAAATTAATCAAATGCAATTTGCTTGGGAAAAAAACAGCTACTTGTCCGCCAGCTGCTTTTAACTTTTTAAAAGCTTTTTTCCGTAACGTTCTAGAACCAAGTTCATCATAAAGAAGACGAACTTCCAGACCTTCTGCTGCTTTTTTCTCTAATGCATTTATTAGTTTGGATCCAATTCCATCATTTTTAAAAATATAGTATTGCAAGTGAATGGATTTTTTTGCTTGATTAATATCGGCAAGCAATTGGCTGAATTTTTCATTTCCATCTGTATAAATATCAACCTTATTGTTTTCTGTTAATACAGCATCATTATTAAATAAATTCATATAAATAAGGTCTTGATTTTTTTTTATCACTTCGTTGGTAGTGCGCAGTTGATTGGAGCTTATTTGAAGTAATTGGGAAGCGAGTATTTGTTCAATTCCTAATTTTTTTCTCTCTTCCCATTGGAACATTTTTCGCTTTCTTAAGTTTTGCCCAAAAAGTAAATAAAGAATAAAACCTAAGATAGGAATAAAGGTTAATACCATAATCCAAGCCCAGGTAGCACCTGCATCTCTTCTTTCTAAAAAGATGACAAGAAATGCAAAGATAATGTTAAGCAAAAAAATGGTGCTAAATAAAATAGAATAAATATGCATGCAAGTTAGTCCTCTAAAACAATCGTTTTTCCTTTCTTTATTATCATCCTCTTTATAAAACAAATGGATTGTGTTTGGAAGAAAATAGCCTATAAGGTGAAACTTCAATCAATAACCAATTCCCCCGCTCATTGCTTCCTGAAGCATTAGGTACACAGACATTGCTACAGGACAGGGATACTACAGTCTGAGTTCTTTCTATCGAGGTTTTACTCAGCAAGGTTCTACCCACCTAAATTTCTCATTTCCGCTTATCTTCTTCAGGCGGGTAAAAGCCCATTAATGAGAAATAAACACTAAGGGGCGGTTTTGCAATAAGAAAGGCTCATTTCTGTGTATCATTATAGGTGAAAATAAATCATTCGTGAACTATTTTGTATTGTTTCTAAAGTTCCCTTAAAAAGAAAATATTAAACGATTTCTTAATATGATAAAGTATGAGTAGAATAAAAAGATTGGAGAATCAGCATGTTTGAAGACATACATATTGGAATGATGTTTTTTTTGATTATTGCAGGATTTATTGCAGCATTTATTGATTCAGTTGTAGGAGGAGGCGGATTAATTTCGTTGCCAGCTCTATTGTTTACAGGTTTACCTCCACAAGTAGCGTTAGGAACGAATAAATTAGCGTCCACGATGGGATCCTTAACAAGTTCTATTTCTTTTCTTCGTCATGGGAAAATTAATAAAGCGCTAATGCTAAAGCTCCTCCCTTTATCTATTATTGGTTCGGCAATTGGTGTCTATGTTGTACAAAAAATTCCTTCAGAAAAGCTAAAGCCCCTTATTTTAGTAATCTTAATTATCGTAACCATTTATACATTAACAAAAAAGGAATGGGGATTAACCTCTACTTTTAAGGGAATGACCGTTAAAAAAGGAATATTTGCAGTTGCTATCACGCTGATTATAGGCTTTTATGATGGATTTTTAGGTGGTGGTACAGGCTCTTTTTTTCTATTTGCTTTTTTATTAATGGGTTTTGATTTTGTAGAATCTGCAGGCAATGCAAAAATATTAAATTTCGGAAGCAATTTAACCGCATTAGCTGTATTTTTATTTTATGATTCCGTTTATTTCCAATATGGAATACCTATGGGAATTGCTATGGTGCTAGGAGCTTACATTGGATCGAAAGTTGCAATAAAAAAAGGATCTTCTTATGTAAAATTATTATTTGTAGTTGTTTCTATCATTTTAATTGGAAAAAATATTTACGATCATTTTTTCTCCTAAAAGTAATCTGAAATCATCCATTATTCTTTTTACAATTCCTTAGTAAAAAAACGCAAATAAATCAGGCTGAAACAAAGGTTGACGACAGTCTGATTTATTTGATGAAAAAGATAAGCAAATCATTTTTTATTAATGCAAATTGCGTGGGGAAAAAACATGATTATCTTGTCTTCGATAATCGTCTTTAGCAAATTTACCTTTTAAGCTTTCAATTAAATATAACCCCATTAAGTCATATAGCTCCTGCTCATTTAATTCTTGAATAATATGTAGCAAATCTTCTTTAGACATTTCTTCTAAAAAAGCAAAGGCAAGCATATCAATATCTTCTTCATCGCCAGTTAATTTATTTTTATATAAGTTGTAAAGCTCGTCTACTAATTTCATTATAATTATTACCTCCACGTAGGTTTGCTTCCTAAAGTTTAGGTTTTTTGGTATGTAACCGTTTTAATTTATTGTAACATGTTATATTAGCAATAATAAATAAAAGGATGCAATGTTTTTTCGATTTCTGCTGTTATGATTTCATACGGCATCTGTTGGAGAAATCTGACGTGATACTATCTTATACATAAGAACTATTCCCCATCAGGTGTATTATACCCGTTTTTTTAAAATTGGCTACATCAATTTTTTTATTTATGAAATGAAGTGAAAGAGCTGCACAATGGAAAAGATATCAACATACTGAAAAAGGTGTTTAAAAGATGGAATTATTTTATGACTACTTAGGTTCAAAAGTGCATTTTTCATTTTCTAGCAATGAATTTAACCAAGAAGCAAAACATGTTATTGTGATTTGCTATAAAGAGGGACAATGGCTGTTAACGAAACATAAAAAAAGAGGATTGGAATTTCCAGGTGGAAAGTTGGAAGAAGGGGAGTGTATAGAAGCCGCCGCCAAAAGGGAAGTGTATGAAGAAACAGGTGCTTTAATCAAAGAATTACATTGGGTTGCTCAATATGAAGTTTTTGAGAAGAACAAGTCTTTTTGTAAAGCGGTATATTTTGCTCAGATAGACCAACTAATAAAAAAAGTAGATTATTTAGAAACAGATGGCCCCTTTTTTGTAACGGAATCGCAGATAGAGGAACGAAGGCAGGAAATGTTTAGCTATATTATGAAGGATTTGGTGATGGATTTATGTTTGAAACATGTAAAGGAACAACTTTTGTCACAGAATGTTTAGTTTATACGAAATAATGGGGAATAGATTGAAATCTATATTATTAATACGATAGTTATCAGCGGAAAAGAATGAGGTGTGAATTTTGACAAGTGGAGAGATTTTTGAAAAGACACGATTTCCATCCCCTAATCCTGCAATAGAATTATATATTGTTACTTATTATGCATCTGGGTTAAAAGTAAAAGGGCTTTTGGCAGAGCCGAAAGATGATTCTAAAACATATGATGGCTTTCTTTATTTAAGAGGCGGCATTAAAAATGTAGGGAAAGTTAGACCAGGGAGAATTGTACAATTCGCTTCAGAAGGGTTTATTGTATTTGCTCCATTTTATCGTGGCAATCAAGGAGGAGAAGGAAATGAAGACTTTGCTGGAGAGGATCAGCAAGATGCAATCTCTGCATTCTCTTTATTAAAAAAACACCCAAAAGTAAATCAAGTGCATGTATTTGGATTTTCAAGGGGTGGGGTCATGGCGTTGATGGTTGGAGTGAATTGTCCAGCTGCTTCCATTGTTACATGGGGAGGAGTAAGCAATATGTTTCTAACTTATCAAGAGCGGAAAGATTTGCGTAGAATGATGAAAAGAGTCATTGGAGGAACGCCAAATAAGTATCCAGAGGAATATCGGAAGAGAACTCCTCTTTTTTTTCTTGAAAAGATGAGCAGTCCAACTTTAATTATTCATGGAATGCAAGATAAGAACGTATCAATAGAGCATAGCTATCAATTAGAAAACAGGCTCAAAGAAGTAGGAAAAGAAGTTGAAACATGGTATTTTCCAGAATATACTCATTATTTCCCTCCGGAAATAAATCGACAAGTTGTTGTGAATTTAACACAATGGATGAAAAAACAAACAGGAAAACTGTTAAAATAAAAGAAATAACTTAATAGATGGAAAAAGCTCATTTATTGTAAAAGCAGTCAGAGGTTTATCCCTATTTAGCAATGTTTGCCCCCTACTGATTCAAGTTTCACTTTACCTTAATAGGTGTGCTACGCTCTATATAAATAGAATAAGAATAATTAGAGAATGTTTTGGATTATTATTATGATAATGCTGTTTAATAAAAGCTGCTTTTCTGTTATTAGCTGCTGGGAAAAAAGGATGAAAGGGAGTAATAATGAATGGGAATGCCATTAGAATTAAATACAATGATTGTGACAAAGGGAAAAGAACAAAGAGTTGAGGAAAATTTTTTCCGGCTGCAAAAAAATGAGTATCGTCTTTATCCAATGCATATTCCTCTTGAAGTGAAAAAAACAATAGCAGGGGAATTAATTGGTACTGCAACAATAGAAAAATTAGAATGGGAAGAAGGAAAAACGACGATTCTTTATCGATTGATTGCATTAAATTCAACAAATTAAAATATTCAAGCTAAAACCATTGACATCACTTAAATAATTAAGCTATCATGTTAATTTGAACGGATACTCTCTTATCCTGAGCTGGTGGAGGGACTGGCCCGATGAAACCCAGCAACCTACTATGTGAAGAAATTAGCCTGGAACTTTTCGATTGTTTATTTGAGAAGTAGCGGACATTCTCTTAGGAAAGGTGCTAACCTGAAGCAAGGACATATATGTTCTTGAACGATAAGAGTGAAAGGTTTTGGAATCAATTACTTTGACCTTTTCACTTAATGAAAAGGTTTTTTGTATTATTTTCTAATAAACTTTTCTTTATAAATGTATAATTTCTATATGTGTTTTTTTTAAGCTTTGTCGTTAATGGCAACTCAAAAGCTTTTCGGATAAAAACGCTATATTTACTTCATACTATCTAGGGAATGAGTACCGTATCAACCAGAGGTTTGCAGGGAAGGATTCTCCAAACTAATGACCTCGCTTTTATTTTTCAATAAATAAGGAGGAAATCAGATGTCAACAAAACGTCGCTTGTTCACTTCTGAATCGGTAACGGAAGGTCATCCAGATAAAATATGTGACCAAATTTCAGATGCTATTTTAGACGCTATTCTGGCAAAGGATGCAAATGCTCGTGTAGCTGCAGAAACATCTGTTACAACTGGGTTAGTATTGGTTGCAGGAGAAATTACAACATCTACATATGTGGATATCCCAAAAATTGTACGAGAAACAGTCAGAGAAATAGGGTATACTCGTGCAAAGTATGGTTTTGATGCAGAAACTAGTGCGGTATTAACATCAATTGATGAGCAGTCTGCAGATATTGCATTAGGGGTAGATCAGGCTCTAGAAGCACGTGAAGGGAAAATGACTGACGAAGAAATTGAAGCAATTGGTGCAGGAGACCAAGGTTTGATGTTCGGTTTTGCTTGCAATGAAACGAAAGATTTTATGCCATTGCCTATATCATTAGCGCATAAATTGTCTAGAAGATTAGCTGAAGTGCGAAAAGAGGAAATTCTTCCATACCTTCGTCCAGATGGAAAAACACAAGTAACAGTAGAATATGATGAGAATGATAAACCTGTTCGCATCGATACAATTGTTATTAGCACACAGCATCATCCGGAAGTTACATTAGAGCAAATTCAGCGCAATATAAAAGAATACGTTATTAATAAAGTTGTTCCAAAGGAATTAATAGATGAAAATACAAAATATTTTATTAATCCGACAGGACGTTTTGTTATCGGCGGACCACAGGGAGATGCTGGTTTAACAGGACGCAAAATCATTGTTGATACATACGGTGGTTATGCCCGTCACGGGGGAGGAGCTTTTTCAGGGAAGGACCCTACAAAAGTAGACCGTTCTGCTGCGTATGCTGCCCGTTATGTAGCAAAAAATATTGTTGCTGCAAAACTAGCGGATAAAGTGGAAGTTCAGCTTGCCTATGCGATCGGTGTAGCCCAGCCTGTATCTATTGCTATTGATACGTTTGGCACGGGAACTGTTTCCGAAGAGGTATTAGTGGAAGCTGTTCGCGAAAACTTTGATCTTCGCCCAGCAGGGATTATTAATATGTTAGATTTGCGCCGCCCAATTTATAAGCAAACGGCAGCATATGGCCATTTTGGGCGCAGTGATCTTGATTTGCCTTGGGAGCGCACAGATAAAGCAGAAACGATTAAAAATGCTGTAGCAGGCAAATAAAAATCGCAAAATGTTTTGAAAAGAATTGGTGATAAATAGAAAAAGAGCTATTCTGAAGAATCGAACTTTGATTTTTTAGATGCTCTTTTTTCTTTTGATCCATTTATCCTGATATGGTTTTTGGGGCAAGATTTATAAGTTGGATTTTTATTGAGAAAATAGAACTATTTTAGCAAGTTTGCGAAAAAAACTGGAAGAAAATAAAAAAATACAAAGCAATAAAAAAATCATGTAACGCCTTATTTTATTTTTCGTCTAATAGGTATGCTGATTAATTTATGATACAATAGTAAACTAAGACAGCATAATTACAAATATATATTGGCGCTGTCTGACATATGGAAATAACTAAAAAAGTTTTTCTATCTAGGCTGTTAGTGATTTTGTTGATAAGAATATGGTTGTTTTTTTTTGCATGAATGAACAAAAGATCAACAGAATGATTTAATTGACAGAGCAAAAAAACAGGAGAAATCCTTAATTTAAAGGCTATAAGAAAAGAATGGAGAAGGTGAGCAGTATGTGTGGTTTTGTAGGCTGCGTTCATGATAAGGCACAAAACTTTCAAGAAGCACAAAAAGAGCAATTTGAGAAAATGAATCGAATTATTACCCATCGGGGTCCTGATGATGAGGGGTATTATTTTGATGATCATATACAGTTTGGATTTAGAAGATTAAGCATTATTGATATTGAGAGCGGGCATCAGCCTTTAACATACGAGAATGAGCGTTATTGGATTATTTTTAATGGAGAAGTTTACAATTATTTAGAACTAAGAGCAGAGTTAGAAAAAGAAGGGTTAACCTTCCAAACAAATTCAGATACGGAAGTAATTATTGCATTATACAGCCATAAAAAGGAAAAAGCTGTAGAAAGTTTAAGAGGAATGTTCGGTTTTGTCATTTGGGATAAACAAGAACAAACTTTATATGGAGCTCGTGATCCATTTGGAATTAAACCATTCTTTTATCTAGAGGATGAGGAAAAAACTTTATTTGCTTCAGAAAAGAAAAGTATTTTAATGGCACTTGAAAATGATGTATTAAACTATGAATCTCTCCAACATTATTTAACTTATCAATTTGTGCCTGAACCGGAAACAATGTCAAAAGGCATTAAAAAACTAGAGCCTGGGCATTATTTTACTAAAAAACTTGGTTCCGCGATGGAAATCAAACGCTATTGGAGAGCATCATTTCAACCTGTCAATAAATCTGAAGATGAATTTGTTAAAGAAATTAAGGATGTTTTATTCGATAGTGTTAAAATGCATATGCGAAGCGATGTACCTGTTGGTTCGTTCCTTTCAGGAGGAATCGACTCTTCTGTTATTGCGAGTATCGCAAAAGAATTTCATCCAAACATCAAAACATTCTCTGTCGGTTTTGAGCACAATGGCTTCAGCGAAATAGATGTGGCAAAAGAAACAGCGGAAAAATTAGGATTAGAAAATATCAGCTATGTCATCTCTCCTGAAGAATATATGAAAGAGATACCAAAAATCATGTGGCATATGGATGATCCATTAGCAGATCCAGCTTGTGTGCCGTTGTATTTTGTTGCAAGAGAAGCACGGAAACATGTGACAGTTGTGCTTTCCGGTGAAGGGGCAGATGAGTTATTCGGCGGATATAATATTTATCGTGAGCCTCAATCATTAGAAGTATTTAACAAAATACCGAAAGCTGGACAATCATTATTGCGTTCGATTGCTAGAATGCTTCCTGATGGAGTCAAAGGAAAAAGCTTTATCGAGCGTGGTGTAACTCCGATGGAAGAACGCTATATTGGAAATGCCAAAATGTTTACTGAAGAAGAAAAGCGTTATTTATTGGCAAGCTACAATAATGGTCTGCATTATACAAATATCACAAAACCGCTTTATGAAGAAAGTAAAGGGTATGATCCAGTAGATAGAATGCAATTTATTGATATTCATACATGGATGAGAGGCGATATTTTATTAAAAGCAGATAAAATGACAATGGCACATTCTCTGGAATTACGTGTACCATTTTTGGACAAAGCTGTTTTTGATGTGGCTTCAAAAATTCCGACAAGTTTAAAAACAGCAAATGGCACGACTAAATATATTCTTCGCAAAGCAGCAGAATCATTTGTTCCAGAACATGTTCTAAACCGCAAGAAATTAGGATTCCCAGTTCCGATTCGCCATTGGCTGAAAGATGAGATGAATGAATGGGCGAAAAACATTATTAAAGAAAGCAATACAGATCATCTTTTTAATAAACATGTTATTTTGCAGCTATTAGAGGACCATTGTCAAGGAAAAGCGGATAACAGCCGTAAAATCTGGACTGTCCTTATGTTTATGGTATGGCACAGCATTTATATAGAAAAAAAATATTCCTTTGAAGAGGAATATTTAAGAGGGAGAAAAGTACAAGCTGTTAGGAATTAGTATACGTAATAGCTTGACTTCCCATTTGCACCCATGCGTCTATAAAAGTTTGTATGGGTGCCTTTTTATTTTTTTCATTAGTCAGTGGGTCATTAAAATAAACATAGTCTTTATCATAACCTGTTACTAAAACAGAATGTTCGGAATACGTGATTTTAATAGTGCCACTTGGTGTAACCCATGTTCTGAAATTATCATCTGACAACTTTTGAAATGTCGAAGTAGTAATTATCCAAACAGGGCGGTCATCAGAAAGCACTGTTTTTAAATCTTCAAAATCAGATCCAGTTAAATCTACCACCCTATCTGGCAGATAGTTATTTGCTAATTTTGCTATTGGTTTGTGATAAACTCCAAGGCCAGGTCCTTCTAAGGAATACATATCCCCGATAAAGCCATCATTTGGATTTCCATAATATATTTTGCCGTTTTTCTTTTCATAAGGAGTCGTATCTTTTGTGATTTCTTTGGCCAGTGTCATTTTATCTGCATCAATTCCTGCATACTGAAGCAGCATGGCAAGACTTGTTACTTCACAGCCTCGAGGAAGCTCAGGCAATTGGCTGATAACGGGAGCATCTAGCTTTACACTTGCTTTTACCGTTTCTATTTTCTTTTTCGCTAATGCCGAGATAGTTTTTGTCGCCTGTTCTGTAATTTCTTTGGCAAAGGCTATTTCCTCCTTGTTTTTAAAATGAAGAAGATAAACGCCTAGTGCTGTCATTGCAACAAGAGAAGAAAACAAAAAAGTTTTTATTAGCAAGGATACTTTTTTGCCAATCATTAAAAATATAAGGAATAATAAACCTATAATTGAATATAAGATGATTCCGTTTGTCTCCATAATTTCACCTAATTAGTAAGTATAGTTTTATATCGGTAAATTTTTAAAAAGTTTAAGAGTTAATAATAGTTTTCTATTTCCATATTCCATTTATTTAAACATACAGTCTCCCTTCTAAAAAAATTCTCTTAAGTGTACAAAAATTAAACCGTAAGCAGGATGATATCTTCTCATTAATTTTGCTATAATTTATAAGCTTGATGGAAACACTACTTAAGAATTTTCAATATAAAGGATAATCCTTTAAATTCCCTTAAAAAACTAAGGTGACTAAGGAGAATAGTGGCATGATAGTAAATGATTTGTAATGAAATATTTAGAAGCAACGATGCAAATTAGCGTATACGAGAATTAATTGATTATACATAAATATTTGATAAAGTAATAAACCTGCTACATAATAAAAGCATAGGTTGTGGATTAGGGGGGACTTTGATGTGGAAATGGGAAGCTGAAGGTGAAGCGAAGGCAGTCATTGTAATAGTTCATGGTGCTATGGAGCATCATCGAAGATATGGTTGGCTGATTGAAACGTTTCGTTTATCCGGTTTTCATGTATTAATGGGAGATCTTCCAGGTCAAGGAATGACAACAAGATCGAAAAGAGGACATGTTGATTCTTTTGACGAGTATACAATAGAAATTAAGGATTGGATTCAAGCAGCCTATCAATTTGAGTTGCCGGTTTTTTTGCTTGGACATAGTCTAGGGGGTTTAGCATCTATACGACTCTTGCAGCAAGAAAAATTAAAAATTGCTGGGTTGATTTTATCTTCTCCTTGTTTAGGTTTGATGAATTATCCTTCTAAATTTTTAGGGGCATTATCTGTTTTATTAAATAAAATTGCACCAAAATTACGAATGAATTCAGGATTAACAATAGATTTGGCTACAAGAAATGAAGCAATACGAGAAATGGATTGCAACGATACATTATATGTAACAAAGGTTTCTGTTAGATGGTATAGGGAGTTAATTGTTGCAATAAAACAAGCATTCACCGATGTGACAAAAACACAGGATATTCCATTATTGTTAATGCAAGGTGGTGGAGATCTAGTGGTAGATAAAAAAATGGTGAAAACTTGGTTTAATATGATACCATTATCGGAAAAGAGATATAAAGAATGGCCAGAATGCTATCATGAGATTTTTAATGAGCCTGAAAGAGAAGAAATTTTTGAATACGCAAAGGATTTTATTATAAGTCAGTTAAAATCTGTTGGCTATATTGTATAAGTGAGGTTTTAAATATGTCAGTACCAGTTATGCCACTATCATTAATGTCAAAAGTATATATAAAAGTTTTTCCTGCAGTGCATAAGGAATTGCAATATTGGACAGATAGAGCCAGGGCAATTCCAAATCCAGAATTGAGAAAACAAGCCCTAACAAGCATAGAGCAAAAGACTTTTCATTGCGAGGGCGGTTCGATAATGGCTTTGATTGCCCAAGAAAACTATCAAGATGCAATTAAATTTATTGTGGCATATCAAACAATCAGCGATTATTTAGATAATTTATGTGATCGAAGCACATCTCTTGATCCTAATGACTTTGCAGCATTGCATGAATCAATGAAACATGCTTTAACGGTTGATGCCGAGCCGTCTAATTATTATCGTTTCCGTGAAGATCAAAACGATGGCGGCTATTTGCATGATTTGGCAAAAACATGTCGCGAAATGCTTCAGAAGATGGATAATTATGTACATATTAAAGCGTATTTATTAGAACTTTGCCGCTATTATTGCGATCTGCAGATTCATAAGCATGTGATAGTGGAAGAAAGAATTCCTAGATTACAAAATTGGTTTGATGAGAATAAACATTTAATACCAGAAATGGAGTGGTATGAATTTTCTGCTTGTTCTGGTTCTACATTGGGGATTTTTTGTTTAGTTTCTTATGCGCTAAGAAAAGATTTTGATCCCTCTTATGCTTTAGCAATTCGAGATGGTTATTTTCCATATATTCAAGGTTTGCATATATTATTGGATTATTTTATTGATCAAGAGGAAGACCGTATAGGAGGAGACCTTAACTTTTGTTTTTATTATGAGGATGAAAAGCAACTTTTTAATCGTTTAAAGCATTTTGTTCAAGAAGCAGATAAGCATACAAACAAACTTCCTCATCAAAAATTTCATAAATTAATAAATCGGGGATTATTAGGTGTTTATTTATCAGATGAAAAAGTAAATAAACAGCAAAATATTCGCAAATTAGCTAAAAGTATGATAAAAACATCTGGACCAATTGGCTATTTCTTTTATCTAAATGGGCGAGTGTACCGCAAATTTCAAAAAATGGTGCCTGCAAGCATTATGAGAGCGATGATAAAGTAAGTTGACTGCTGTTTCCTCTTTTTGCTTATGTATGTAAAATTCCAATCAATAGGGATAAAGAAATCCCCTATTGATTGAAGTTTCACTTTATCTTTTTTCAATGGCAATAATAAATGGCGGATTATTCATTTGATTAATAAATCGATACTCGAGTACGTGAGCTGTTTGTTGATCAATTGATTTTACGTATTGTAATAATGCATCTCGTTCTTGTTGCCCTTCAGGATGTCCATGATAAATAACGAGAACAATTATGCCTTCGGGTGCTAATATTTCTAGCAGTTGCTCGATGGCTGCAATCGTTGTTGTTGAGGTGGTGACAATTGATTTATCACCGCCAGGCAAGTATCCTAAATTAAATATTGCGCCTGTAACTTTGCCGTGGCAACTAGTTGGAATAACAGGTTTAATTCGTTCATGTCCACATAAAAAAGTGTGCACAATATTTTTAAGATTGTTTTCTGCCAATTTTTTCTCTGTAGCAATAAGAGCATCTTGTTGGATGTCAAAACTAAAGACTTTTCCTGAATGGCCCACAAGCTTTGCCAAAAACAAGGTATCATGACCATTTCCCATTGTTGCATCGATAGCAATATCTCCATTTTGGACACAATTGCTGAGTAAACTTCTTGCAAAGGGAAGAATACGCTCTAATTTCATGCCATTACCTGCTTTTGTGTTTGATAATATTTTCCTTGCCAGCTATTTCTTCTTTTTAATTCCCTGTCGATGCTGTTTAATACTTCCCACTTATTTACACTCCACATAGGTCCAACCATTAATTCAATGGGGCCATCCCCTGTAATGCGATGAATAATCATTTCTGGCGGCAAAATCTCCAATTGATCACATACTAAGGATACATAATCATCCATTGATAAAAATTCAAGCAAACCTTTTTCATATTGTTTTACCATTGGCGTTCCTTTTAATAAATGCAGTAAATGTATTTTAATCCCTTGAACATCTAATTTGCTGACAGCGCGGGCAGATTCCATCATCATTTCATTTGTTTCTTGGGGAAGGCCATTGATGATATGAGAGCATACACGAATATTATGTTTTCTTAGTTTATTGACTCCTTCGACATAACATGCAAAATCATGGGCTCTATTAATCAATTCTCCTGTTTTTTCATGTACGGTTTGCAAACCTAGTTCTACCCATAAATAAGTACGCTCGTTTAGTTCTGCTAAATATTCTACTACATCATCTGGCAGACAGTCTGGTCGAGTAGCAATAGAAAGGCCGACAACATTTTCTTGTTTTAAAACTGTTTCGTATTTCTCCCGCAGTATATCAACAGGTGCATGTGTATTGGTGAAAGCTTGGAAATAAGCCATATACTTCCCATCTTTCCATTTTGTATGCATTTTATTTTTTATATCGTGAAATTGTTTTTCTAAACTATCTGCTTTATTGCCTGCAAAATCTCCAGAACCAGCAGCACTGCAAAACGTACATCCTCCGTGGGCGACAGTGCCGTCCCGATTTGGGCAATCAAATCCTCCATCTAAGGCAATTTTGAAAACTTTATGGCCAAATTCATTTCTTAAATGATAGTTCCATGTATGATATCTTTTATTATCTGTTGCATATGGGAATGGGTTATGCTGATTCAAAAGCATGAACCTCCTTGTTTTAATTTTTTCCATAAACAAAATTTTATCATGAGCTGCTTGCTTCTCCAAATACATTTTCTTCTCTGATTTAAAAGAGTTAAGAAAAGGAAGTAATAACTCCTTTGAATTTACAAATAATAATTTAGAAGCAACTATGCTTTAATGCATCATTTAAAGGAGGTTTGTTAAAAATGGCAACTCGACAATCAGTTAACGAATTAATAGAAAGATGCACAGATGTCCTTAACAATGCACAAGAACAATGCAAGGAATCAAGCCTTCAAGAGCATTATAATAATGAACAATATATAGAGGCACAGGTGGATTTAGAGCAAGTGTATAATGATCTGCACACAATGGATCATAGTGCCAATCAGCAGCAAAGAGAACAGCTTCATCGGATGAGACTGCAAATAGAGCAGATGCAAAATAAAATGACGCTTCAATCGCATTAAGGGGGAGAAGGATGAAAAAACGATCCAAACAAAACAATCCAGAACAAAAAAACCGCAACGGGATAAACAATCAAGATTTAGAACTTGGTACAGATTATGATCTTGTAAAATTATCGAAAAAGAAATATGAAAATTCAGGCGGGCAGCCACAGAAATCAAAAACGCGTGTAGAGTAATAGAAGTAAAGACAATTAATAAAAAGGAACGCATCATACGTTCCTTTTTATTAATTATTTATGTTAGAAATAGGTTTTTGCACCTGTTTCAATTGATAATCAAAAAATAAACTTGTGAAAATGCTTAAAGTTAATAAAAAGAGCAGGATAGGGATAAGGCTTGCCATCCCGAAATGGTCTACAATAAATCCGCCTAAAAGAGGGCCAACCATTCTTCCTGCAGTGGCAGTACTATTGATAACTCCTTGATAAAAACCTTCTTTTCCTTTTGTTGCAAGTTGGTCTGCAAGAGTTGGTACAGCCGGCCATACAAGCATTTCTCCAATTGTTAAAATAATCATAGCAGTTAAAAATCCTGCAAAAGCAGTTGTTTGCCCAACAAAGATAAAGGAAATGATAAAGATGATAACGCCAATCACCATTTGATGTTTTAGCTCAGGGAAAAACCTTTTAGTGAAAAAAGTAATCAATGGCTGCCCAAATACAATAAGTCCCCCATTAACTGCCCAAAGTAAGCTATATTTGGATAAAGGAATATTCAATTCCTGTGTATGTGTAGATATAGTAGCTTGCCATTGAACATAGCAAATCCAGCATAAAAAATAGCCAAAACATAAAACTATAAGTGCAGCAAGTTTTGTATTTTTTTTGGCCAAAGCCTCGTTTTCGTTAAGAACCGATGTTTGTTTATTCCTTGTATGTACCTGGATGTTTTTATACATAAAAAAGGCAATAAAAAAGAATAGAACATACATAAACATATTAACGGCAAAAATAAGCTGAAAAGAGAAGCTTGCAAGAATGCCGCCAATTGCTGAACCAATAGCAACTCCTGCGTTTTGTGCCACATAAATGCTGTTAAAAGATTTTCTTCCACCTTCTGGCCAAACATTGCCTGCCATTGCATACATGCTTGGATAAATAATCCCAGAACCAAAACCAGATATAATGAAAAATAAACAATAAGGCAACCAATTGCTCCATATTGTTAATCCTAGCAAAGATAAAGCAGTGATAATGATTCCCGTGAGAATAGAAAAATAGCCGCCTATTTTATCATATAAAATTCCGCCGACTAAATTTCCGGCTACACTTGCTGCAGAATTGAGCATTAAGATAAAGCCAGCAATTGTTAAGGTTTTGCCTAAGTGATCATGAATATATATAGTATTTAGCGGCCACAAGAGGGAAGATCCTGTGACATTTACTGCCATACCGATAATTAAAAGCCAAAGAGCCCGTGGCATAAAAATCCCCTTTACACTATTTTGTTTTTAAAACATGCAGGATAAGTGTAAGTGCTTTTCTCCCTTCCTGCAATATAATCAACTAAACGCGAAAGATTTAATGTTTTCAGAATACAGGCGGGGGATGTGAATATTTGTCTGTGTTTTTTTTTGTAACTAAATTTTTGTCTTTTTAAAGTAAATATGCTGATTTAATTGAAAAATAAGATTTTTTCGACTACATTATAAAAAGAGACTTCCGTGTGAGGTGTGGGATATCTTTTTTAGGAAGGAAAGAATGTATGACTGATATATGTTTGATACGACATGGAGAAACCGATTGGAACGTACTTGGAAAAATACAAGGGAAAACAGATATTCCTTTAAATGAAAATGGAATACAGCAAGCAAATATGTGCAGGGATTACTTAGAAGCATTTGATTGGGATGTAATGGTAACAAGTCCTTTAATTAGGGCAAAAAGAACGGCTGAGATTATAAATGAATCACTGCAGCTAAAAATAATCGAGATGCAAGAGTTTATGGAAAAAAGTTTTGGGGATGCAGAAGGGAAAACAAGAGAGGAAAGAGAGAAACTATATCCAAACTTAGAGTATCCAAATCAGGAATCTAGAAGTGATTTAATTGATAGAATCATGACCGGTTTGGAGAAAATAATTTCCGATTTTCCTAATCAAAAGGTTTTATTAGTTGCACATGGTGCTGTCATACATACCCTTTTGCATACATTGTTAGAGGATCGAAGTGAATTAAATAACACTTATTTAAAAAATGCTTGCATCAGCAATATTTTTTATCAAGAGAATAAATGGAATGTAAAAAATTATAATATAATCGATCATTTATCTATATAGAGATACATAATAGGGAGCTGGGAGAAATGGAAAATAAATACGGCGCATATATGGACAAAAAATTAACGGTAAATCCAACAAATGATGGAGAATTAAGAGGCATGAGCTTTGCAGTAAAGGATGTTTTTGACATAGAAGGCCATAGTTCTTCTGCAGGAAATCCGGACTGGCTCCAAACACATGGACCAGCAAAAAAAACTGCTGCGTCTCTACAAAGGCTGTTAAATAATGGAGCAGTTTTAAACGGGACCACGATTACAGATGAGTTAATGTACAGTTTAAATGGAGAAAATTTTCATTATGGCACGCCTGTTAACCCGGCAGATGAAAAAAGAATTCCAGGGGGATCATCATGCGGTTCAGCAGTTACAGTTGCAGCAGGATTAACTGATTTTTCGATTGGAACAGATACAGGTGGATCTGTGCGAATACCGTCCTCCTATTGCGGAATCTTTGGAATACGTCCGACACATGGACTTATTGCAATTGATGGGGTTATTCCACTTGCTAAAAGTTTTGATACGGTAGGTTGGATGGCAAGAAGTGCAGACACATTATTAAAAGTTGGCAAAGTGCTAATAAATAAAGAAGGAGAGGCTGCTCGATTTACTCAATTTGTTCTTGCAGAAGATGCGTGGAAATTAGCAGATGAAAAAGTGGTTCCTGTATTAAAGCGTATTTTAGAAACAAAAGTGCCATTACATTCTTCCACTATACTTGCTGAAGAAGGATTAGAAGAATGGAAAGAGGTATTCCGGGTTCTTCAAGGCAATGAAATATGGCAGACGCATAGAGATTGGATTAACGAAGAAAACCCAACATTTGGACCTGGCATTAAAGAACGATTTGAAATGGCCAGCAAAATTACAGAAGAAGAAGTAGAATTCGCAGCAAAAAAACGAGAAGAAATTATGAGGGAGACGAAGGAACTATTAAAAGAAGATACGATTCTTATTATTCCTACATCCCCCGATATTGCGCCATTATTAAATTTGCCGACAGCGGATTTAGAGGTAAAAAGAAGCCAAACTTTGCAATTATGCTGTATCGCAGGTTTATCTGGTTTGCCGCAGGTTAATGTCCCTGTTGCTAACATAGACGGAGCACCAATTGGATTATCTTTTATTGCTGGGAAAAATCAAGATCTTCGACTATTACAGTGGGTTGCTGATACTTTTGATGCTATTAAATAATGTTCACTATTAGAAATTATATTCATATAATATAGTTGCCAGTACAAAGAAGTAATGACTGTTTTCGAATGAATCGGACTTTTTGGGGCAAGAGCTGTCATTAGAAATCTCTTTTCTAAATAAGCAATCTATATAGATGAGGCAAATGAGTCTGATAAAGGGAGTTAAATGCTTTGAAAGCCTACTTGCATCCTAGAAAGAAATACAATACAATAAATAAAAGATATAGGGATCAGCATAGATAAGGAATAGTAAAGATGATTTTTTGAAATAGAGAGCTGACGTTTGGTGCAAGTCATGCCAAAAAACATTTTGAACTCGCCTTTGAGCTGCAAGTGTGAATGAATAGTAATGCTTGCCGTACTCCGCGTTAAGGGCTAATGAAGCGAGTGAATTATTCACTAATGTGGGTGGTACCGCGGGAGATATACATAGAACCTCTCGTCCCTATTTTGGGATGAGAGGTTTTTTATTTGCTTAAATAGCTAAAGTTTAGAATCAGTTTATTATAGGAGGAAATAAGATGAGTTTTAATCATCAAGAGATAGAGAAAAAATGGCAAAAACATTGGGAAGAAAATAAAACATTTAAAACAGGTGAAGAAAAAGGAAAAAAGAAATTTTATGCACTGGATATGTTTCCATATCCATCAGGTGCGGGTCTTCATGTTGGCCATCCTGAAGGATATACAGCAACAGATATTCTTTCTCGTATGAAAAGAATGCAAGACTTTAATGTTCTGCATCCAATGGGATGGGATGCGTTTGGTTTGCCTGCAGAGCAATATGCCCTAGATACTGGAAATGACCCTGCAGTTTTTACTCAAAAAAATATTAATACATTTAAACGTCAAATTAAATCATTAGGATTTTCTTATGATTGGGATCGAGAAATTAACACAACAGATCCAGAATATTATAAATGGACACAATGGATTTTCTTGCAATTGTTTGACAAAGGTTTGGCATATGTAGATGAAGTGGCGGTTAACTGGTGTCCTGCACTTGGCACGGTTCTTGCCAATGAAGAGATTATTGATGGCAAAAGTGAACGAGGAGGGCATCCTGTTGAAAGACGTCCAATGAAACAATGGATGTTAAAAATTACAGCATATGCAGATCGTTTGATTGAAGATTTACAAGAAGTTGACTGGCCAGAAAGCATTAAAGAAATGCAAAGAAACTGGATTGGGCGTTCAGAAGGTGCAGAAGTAACATTTGCTATAGACGAAAGAGACGAGACTTTTACTGTATTTACAACAAGACCAGATACATTATTTGGTGCAACATACGCAGTATTAGCGCCAGAGCATGCACTTGTTGACAAAATTACAACAGCAGAACAAAAACAGGCGGTTAGTGATTATTTAGATAAAGTTAAAAGCAAAAGTGATTTAGAAAGAACAGATCTTGCTAAAGAAAAAACAGGTGTATTTACAGGCGCCTATGCAATTAATCCGGCAAACGGAGAAAAAATGCCAATTTGGATTGCGGATTATGTTCTTGTAAGTTATGGAACAGGAAGCATTATGGCTGTTCCTGGACATGATGAAAGAGACTATGAGTTTGCCAAAACATTTGATTTGCCAATTAAAGAAGTAGTTGCAGGTGGAGACTTAGAAAAAGAAGCATACACAAGCGATGGCGCCCATGTTAATTCAGAATTTTTAGATGGTCTAAAAAAAGCTGAAGCTATTGTGAAAATGATTGCATGGCTTGAAGAAAAAGGAATTGGAACGAAAAAGGTTACGTACAGACTTCGTGATTGGTTATTTAGCCGCCAACGTTATTGGGGTGAGCCAATTCCAATTATTCATTGGGAAGATGGTACAATAGAAGGTATTCCAGTGGAAGAATTACCATTAGCATTGCCAAAAACAACGGAAATCAGACCATCTGGCACAGGGGAATCTCCTCTTGCAAATATTGCAGACTGGGTAAATGTAGTTGATCCTAAAACTGGCAAAAAGGGAAGAAGAGAAACAAATACGATGCCGCAATGGGCTGGAAGCTGTTGGTATTATTTGCGCTATATTGATCCGAAAAATAGCGAACAGTTAGCAGATCCAGAAAAAATTAAAGAATGGCTTCCAGTTGATATTTATATTGGTGGAGCAGAACATGCTGTATTGCATTTGCTTTATGCTCGCTTCTGGCACAAAGTTCTTTATGATTTAGGAATTGTGCCAACAAAAGAGCCGTTCCAAAAATTATTTAACCAAGGAATGATTCTAGGGGAAAATAATGAAAAAATGAGTAAATCAAAAGGAAATGTAGTAAACCCTGATGAAATTGTAGAAACACATGGCGCAGATACATTACGACTTTATGAAATGTTTATGGGACCTCTTGACGCTTCTATTGCTTGGTCAACAAAAGGCCTTGATGGGGCAAGACGTTTCCTTGACCGCATTTGGCGTTTAATTGTAGAGGATAGTGGTGACCTTTCTGCGAAGATTGTTCCAGCAGAAGAAGCAAATGGGTTAGATAAACTATATCATCAAACTGTGAAAAAAGTGACAGATGATATTGAAGGACTACGCTTTAACACAGCTATTTCACAATTAATGGTATTTATTAATGAATGCTATAAAGCAGACACACTTCCAAAAACGTATGTGGAAGGATTTGTGAAGCTATTGTCTCCGATTTGTCCACATATCGCAGAAGAGCTATGGACAAAATTAACAGCTGGAGATGCAAGTATCGCATATGAAGCTTGGCCTGCATATGATGAAGCAAAACTTGTGGATGATGAAGTAGAAATTGTTGTACAGATCAATGGAAAAGTGAAAACAAAATTAATGGTGCCAGCGGATGCAAATAAAGATGCATTAGAGCAAATTGCTATGGAAGATAGCCAAGTAAAAGAGCAAATTGATGGAAAAACAGTCCGCAAAGTAATAGCAGTACCAGGTAAATTAGTAAATATCGTTGCAAATTAATAGAAAAAAGGTTCAACATTGTACACACTTTGTTGAACCTTTTTTATTAAAAACATACCATTTGCATCTTTATTTTGTTTATCTTATAGTACAAGGAGCAATCTCTATTTTTACAGTGAAAATCAAATGAATGAATAGATGGAGGAATAAAAATGGAAGAAATTAAAGAAATAACGACAGCAGAATTAGAAGAAAAGTTAAATAAAGGAGAAAATATTGAATTAGTAGATGTTCGTGAAAATGAAGAAGTAGTACAAGGCATGATTCCAGGTGCAAAACATATTCGTATGAATGATATTCCAGAAAACTTAAATTATTTTTCAAAAGACAAAGAGTATATCTTTATTTGCCGTTCTGGGATGAGAAGCGAAAATGTATGCCATTATTTGCAGGACCAAGGCTTTAAAGTAGTCAATATGGTTGGCGGCATGCTTGATTGGAATGGACAAACAGTTTAAGGCTTTTTATAAGAGGGGAGATTAGATAGGATTTATCGGTTTTTGCAGAAAAATAGCTATATACGCAAAAAACGTAGCAAACTTCTTGAAAAACACAACAATAAGTGCACAAACTGCAGCAAACCTCTTTGAAATTGATTAAGTGGTATCTTTTTTGTCTATCCTATTAAGGGAAATTTATTCTTTTTTAGGGGAGAAGGATAGGATGATAAAAGTAAAACTATTTGATCAGGAGCATGAAAAAGATTTAGAGCTGGAAATGAATAAATTTTTAGCGAAAATCGAAGAAAAAAAATTGATTGATATTAAATATAATGTTGCTGCAATAACAGAAGAGGAAGATGAACAAATCTATTGTTTTTCTTCCATGATTATTTATAAAAGCTGAACGCAAATTGCGTTCAGCTTTTTTGGGACGCAGACAATGCGGCATTTACACCAGCCAGTCTGCCTGTAACAAATGCAGACGTTATATTGTATCCACCTGTATAGCCATGAATATCTAATATTTCTCCACAGAAAAACAAACCATTCATTAATTTTGATTCCATCGTTTTCGGGGATATTTCTTTAATGGATACTCCTCCGCCTGTAACAAATGCTTTTTCAATGGCAAGTGTACCATTGACATGAACAGAAAATCCTTTGCATAAGTGTACAAATGATTTTAATTTTTCCTGGGAAATGGTTGCACCTTGACTAGCAGGATCTATTTGTGCCTTCTCTAATAAAAATAATAAATATCTTTCTACAAGCAAACCTTTTAAAGTATTTTTGATCGCCTTTTTGGAATCGACTTTCACCATTTCTTTAATATCTGCCAATAATTTGTCTTCTTTTATGTTTGGAAAAGAGTCGATCGCAACAGTTACCTCTGATAGATTCCATTTTTTCATGGCTTTGACAACAAATTGGCTGCAGCGTAATACTGCTGGTCCGCTAATGCCAAAATGAGTGAAAAGCATGTCCATTTGATGAGTAATGATTGGTTTTCCTTTTGGATTTAATACACTTACAGCAACATCTCTGAGTGATACTCCTTGTAAAACTTTTTCTTTAATAAATGATTCCTTTGACGTAACAGGCACTTCAGTTGGAAATAGCTCAGTGATGGTATGTCCCGCTTTTTTCGCCCAAGCATATCCATCCCCGGTAGAGCCGGTATGAGGGACAGATTTTCCACCAACTGCGATAATTAAAGAGTTGGCTATTTCTGTAGCTCCATTTGCAAGAATAACTGTTTTACTAAGATCTTCATTATATTGAATGGTTTTTACAGGGCTATTTGTCAGTCTTTTAACACCTAAACGATTCAACTCTTGCAAAAGGGCATCAACAACGGATTGTGCTTTATTAGAAATAGGGAACATTCTGCCATGGTCTTCTTCTTTTAAAGCAATGCCTAGTTTTTCAAAAAAAGCAATAATATCTTCATTATTAAAAATGGAAAAAGCACTATAGAGAAATCTTCCATTTCCAGGAATATGTTTGATGATTTCTTCAACAGGCAGGCGGTTTGTGACATTGCATCTTCCGCCTCCTGATATGGCTAGTTTTCTGCCAAGTTTATCTCCTTTGTCTATCAGCAACACTTTTGCGTTGTTTTCTGCTGCTCCAATTGCCGCCATTAAGCCAGATGGCCCTCCGCCAACAACAATTACATCATAATTCATTTGGCACTCAACTCTCTTTTTCATCAATTTCTTTGATACAAAGTAGCGTTTCTAATCAAGAAAGGGTACACTACTAATAGTGTGTTTTAAAGTATTCATAAAATCTTCTTGAAATAGTGTTTGTATCTGGATATTTTCATGTTAAAATACTTTGTTATGTTCAGCATTCACCTTTATTTTAGGAAAAAATCAACTCCGCAAGAGACGGAGAGAAAGCTTCATTTTATCCGGCATTAACGGGCTTTTGACCCCACCTAAGGAATGATTGGAGGACAGGGGGAATTTTAGGCGGGTAGAAACTTGCCTGTAAAAGCCTGATTGGTTTAACTAACAATCAGCGGGGAGGAAAAACCCTACTAATTGAAGTTTCACTTTATAGAGATCCATTTAAGGAAGGGATTTTATGTCATCATCAAAACTTTTGCGAGGAACATTTATTCTAACATTAGGAACGATTATATCAAAAGCATTAGGATTATTCTATGTAATCCCATTTAATATGATTGTTGGAACACAAGGTACGGTACTTTACCAGTATTCTTATGTAGTTTATTCTATTGTAATTAGTATTGCAACAGCAGGTATTCCCCTTGCTATCAGTAAATTCATCTCCAAATATAATGCGATGGGAGAATATGCACTAGGAAGGCGGTTATTTAAATCAGGTCTGCTTGTTATGACATGCACTGGATTTATTGCTTTTCTTGCGGTTTATTTAACAGCTCCCTATCTGGCGGAAATTATTATAACAGATGACGATTTGCATTCCACTGTTGCAGAGGTGACAACTGTTGTTCGTGCTGTCAGCTTTGCATTAATTATTGTGCCTCTTATGAGTTTAATTAGAGGGTTCTTTCAAGGTCATGAGTCGATGGGGCCTTCCGCTATTTCTCAGGTAGTAGAGCAAATTGTGCGTATTGTCTTTTTGCTTGGTGGTGCTGCGATTGTTATTTATGTGTTAAAAGGTTCTATTTTAACAGCTGTCAGCATTGCGACATTTGCGGCATTTATTGGCGCTATTGGGGGATTTGCTGTCCTTTTATGGTATTTCCGAAAAAGAAAAGCAAATTTGGACAATCTTTTGTTAGATGATAAAGGGCAGCTGACTGATATTTCACTGCCAACGATGTATAAAGAAATTTTAATATCGGCAGCACCTTTTGTGTTTGTTGGTATAGCCAATCCTCTTTTTCAGCTTGTTGATACGGTGACATTTAATTTAGCGATGGTAAAGATTGGGTTAGGTGCTGTATCAGAAACAGCTTTAACCATTTTTAACTACCAAACACATAAGATTGTGATTATCCCAGTTTCATTGGCTACTGCCTTTTCTCTTGCTCTTGTTCCGCTAATTACACGAGCGTTTGTAAGCAATGATCAGACTAGCGTTAATCATAACTTAGATCAAACATTTCAAATTTTGCTTTTTATAACACTTCCTGCAAGTGTTGGTTTATCCGTATTAGCAGAGCCCATATATCGTCTGTTTTATGGAACAGAAGAGCTGATGTTAGGAACAGAAGTGTTAAGAATGTATTCTCCTGTAGCTATTCTGTTTTCCCTTTATTCGGTTACAGCTGCGATCTTGCAAGGAATTAATGAACAGCGCTTTACTATATTAAGTTTATTAGTAGGGATACTAGTAAAGTTAACGCTAAATATTCCTCTTATTGAAAGATGGGAAGCAGAAGGAGCGATTATGGCGACTGCTTTAGGATATGCAGTATCCATTATTATTAATTTAATAGTAATCAAAATATATGCTAATTATTCATTTAAACTGGTCTTTAGAAGAGGAGTGCTTATTGCCGGATTTACGGTTGTGATGATGATTGGAACAGAAATTGTATATAAATTGCTAACACTATTTTTATCAACAAATTCTGTTGTTTCTTCCTTTTTATTACTAATTGTAACAGCGTTAATAGGAGCCATTCTTTATGTCTTTTTAGCATATAGAACAAAACTAATTTATATTTTATTTGGCGATAGAGCGGAGCGTATTAAACGAAAGCTGCACCTGCCTTTTTGATCTTAATTATTTAGGGTGTGTGAAAACATGAGAATTGATAAAATGTTAGCTAATCTTGGCTATGGAAGTAGAAAAGAAGTAAAAATGTTATTAAAAAGCAAGGCTGTGAAAGTAAATAATGAGATTATTAAAGATGCTAAAGAGCAAGTGGACCCAAACCGTGATGTTGTAACACTATATGGAGATGTTGTGGAATACAAAGAATTTATCTATTTAATGATGAATAAACCTCCAGGTGTGATTTCTGCAACGGAAGATACTAGAGAGGAAACAGTCATTGACTTATTGCAAATAGAAGATGCAGTATTTAATCCTTTTCCTGTCGGCAGGTTAGATAAAGATACAGAAGGGCTGCTAATTATAACAAATGATGGAAAACTTTCTCATCGTCTTTTATCTCCGAAAAAGCATGTGCCAAAAACTTACTTTGCTGTTATTAATGGAAAAGTGACAGAAGAGGATATAGAAGCATTTCAAAATGGGGTTGTATTAGATGATGGATATGAAACAAAACCAGGAGAATTAAAGATTTTAAAAGCTGGGGAAACATCTGATATTGAATTAACCATTTCTGAAGGAAAGTTTCATCAAGTAAAAAGAATGTTTGAAAGTGTAGGGAAAAAAGTGCTGTATTTAAAACGCATTTCAATGGGACCGCTAATGCTTGATGAAACATTGGAACTTGGAGAATATCGGGAATTAACAGAAGAAGAAATATTGCTTTTGCAAAATTATGAAGTAAAAGAAGGATAAGCTTTAATGAATTCGATAGCTTGCTTTAAAGAAGCCTTTCCCAAAAAATATTATTGGAGGCTTCTTTTTTTTGCAATGAAGTTAAAGGAACGAAAAATCAATAGAGTTGTTATAAAAAGTTTTGTAACTAGTTAGTAATACTCTTGCGAAATATTTATTTAATAATTGTAACGCTTTTGTAACCTTTTTTCCTTATTTTCCTTTATACTAAGAAGAGAATAGTATAAAGAAAGTGTGGAAGCAAGATGGAAGAAAAGCAAGAGAAAAAATCACCCAAATCAAAAGTTTTAATCTATGGAACTAGTATTTTTTTTGTTTTTTTAACAGGAATATTTATATTGAATATTTTGGCTGAAAAAACAGAAGGAAGTATGAGGAAGCAAGTAGGTACACTGCAAGAAAAAAAAATATACCACGAACCATTGCCAAAAGATAATGCACTGATTAATGAACAGAAAAAAACAGCAGCAAGGAAGCTGCAAGCAGAAGAAAAACATAAAAAAGTAGTTTACTTGACATTTGATGATGGTCCATCTGCTGCATCATCTTCGATACTAGCACAATTGAAAAAATACAACGCAAAAGCGACCTTTTTTTATTTAGAGCCTAATATGGAAACATATTCAAATATAGTGATTCAAGCACATAAAGAAGGGCATTCTATTGGACTTCATGGCGTAACACATAATGTAAAGAAGGTATATGCTACTACTACCTCTGTTGTTGAAGAAATGGATACAACAAATGAAGAATTAGAAAAAATTATTGACCAAAAAAGCATGTTAATTAGAACTCCTTATGGAAGCAAACCATATATGAATGAAAAGTCGATAAAAAATGTGGAAAAAGCAGGCTATCTTATATGGGATTGGGATATAGACAGCCGAGATTGGTATTATCAAGATAAGCGATATGTAAAAGACACCATTAAGCAATTAAATAGTTTAAAAGATAGAACTCCTGTTATTCTTATGCATGAACGTCAGGCAACAGCAAAACAATTAAGCCAGCTATTAGACTATTTAGATAAACAGGGATATGAGTTTAAAGCAATTAATGAATATATGGAGCCGGTACATTTTTAAAAAGAAAAGTATGATCAGCAATCATTTAATAGCAGCATCTCATGTCGAGGGTATTTTGGGAGAGAGAAAAAAGATAATAGGCGAATAAATGCCCGTCTATTCATTTATGCAAAAGAAGCTGTCCTGTAAATATTTCAATATTTACAGGACAGCTTCTTTATTCATCAATT